>JAQUXS010000013.1 GCA_028692255.1 Clostridium sp. | reverse complement strand
GCAGAAAAGTTTAGAAGTGATTATGAAAAAAAGTTAAATTCATTAAATTCAACAAGGGAAAAAGCACTTCATGAGGGAAGAAAAGAAGCTAGAGAGATAATTGAGGATGCTAAAAGTGAAGCGGATAAGATACTTAAAAATATAAGAGAACTTGAAAGAATGGGGTATTCTTCAAGTGCAAGGGCAGAGCTTGAAAAGGAAAGGAAAAAACTTAAAAACAAGCTTGAAAGCACACAGGAGTCATCCTTTAACAGAGAAAATGATAAAGATGGACTTAAAAAGGTAAATGAAGGTGAAGAGGTTTATATATCTTCTCTTAACATGAATGGAATTGTAATTTCTAAACCGGACAATAAAGGCGAAGTTCAAATTCAGGCAGGCATAATGAAAATAAGTGTGAAATTAGCTGATTTAAGAAAAGTAAAGCAAGATGCAAAATCTTCTAAAAAGGCAATAAAAAAAAGAGAAGCAAAATTAAATCTAAGGCAGGTTTCTTCTTCTGTTGATTTAAGAGGAATGGATGCTGAAGAGGCTGTATATGTTACAGATAAATATTTAGATGATGCATATATGTCAGGGTTAGCAGCTGTAACTGTAATTCACGGGAAAGGTACTGGTATTCTAAGAGATGCAATAACCAATATGCTTAAAGGGAATAAACATGTTAAGAGTTATAGGCTTGGGAATTATGGTGAAGGTGGAACTGGAGTTACAATTGTGGAATTAAAATAAAGCGCCTCCTTTTATTTGAAAAAAAATAATAAATTATTTACTTTAAGACTAAATTTTAGGCTAAAGTATTCGATAACTTGTACGAAGGAGGTGATATGATGAAAAAAAACCAAATAAAGTCGAGATTTGTGGCCTTTTTATGCTCTTTTTTAATGTTATTTAGTGGATTTACAACGGTTGCTATGGCTGACACAAACGGTAATTCATCAAGTATCATATGTATAGACACCCCTGCAAACAATTCAACAACAAGTAATAATAATTTAACTGTTTCAGGGTGGTCATTAAATAAAAGTGGAGTAAAAGAGGTACAAATATCTATTGATAATGGAGCTGCAACATCTGCAGCAGCAGGTCTATCAAGACCAGATGTAGATAAAACATATCCAGGATATACAGGTGGAGTAAATAGTGGATACAGTGCAAACTTAGATATATCTTCTTTATCCACAGGAGCACATACTATAACAGTAAATAGTATAGGAAATGACGGGACTTCAAAAACTCAAAGTGTAACTATATATAAAGTTGCAGCAGGCGGAAAAAATATGCCACAAGCAATATGTATAGATACACCCCAAAATGGTACCACAGTAAAAAGTGGAGGTACATTGACAGTATCAGGTTGGTCACTAAGTGGATATGGGGTACAAAAAGTACAAGTATTCATAGATGATGCAAATGCAACAGCTGCAACATTAGGAATATCAAGACCAGATGTAGATAAAGCATATCCAGGATATGTTGGAGGAAGTACAAGTGGATATACTGCCAATATAAAAATACCAGCACTTTCAGATGGTACACATACATTAAAAGTTGTAAGTACAGGAAATGATGGAAAGCAGGCAGTAGGCACCGTTAGTATAAAAGAAGTATCAGAACAGAGTATGCCAGGGAGGGTATGTGTAGACACACCTTCAAATAATTCTGTAATAAATTCTAATACATTAACAGTATCAGGTTGGGCATTAAATGTTACAGGAGTAAAACAAGTACAAGTATCTGTGGATAATGGAACAGCAACAAATACAGTACCAGGAATATCAAGACCAGATGTTGATAAAGTGTATCCGGGATATACAGGTGGAGCTAAAAGTGGATACAGTACAAGTTTAGATGTTTCATCTTTATCCACAGGAGCACATACTTTGACAGTAAAAAGTATAGGAAATGATGGAGCTATAACAACACAAAATGTAACTATAAGTAGAGTACCTAATGGTGGAAAAAATATGCCACAGTCAGTATGTATTGATACACCTAAAAATGGTACTACAGTAAAAAGTGGAGATGCGTTAACAGTATCAGGCTGGTCACTAAGTGGATATGGAGTACAAAAGGTACAAGTATTCATAGATGATGCAAATGCAACAGATGCAACAACGGGAATATCAAGACCAGATGTTGATAAAGTATACCCAGGATATCTTGGAGGAAAAACCAGTGGATATACTGCTAATGTAAAAATACCAGCACTTTCAGATGGAACACATACATTAAAAGTTGTAAGTACAGGAAATGATGGAAAGCAGGCAGTAAGTACAGTTAGTATAAAAGAAGTATCAGAACAGAGTATGCCTGGAAAGATATGTGTAGACACACCTTCAAATAATTCTGTAATAAATTCTAATACATTAACAGTATCAGGTTGGTCATTAAATGTTACAGGAGTAAAAGAGGTACAAGTAGCTATAGATAATGGAACTGCAGTGAATGCACCAGCAGGGTTATCAAGACCAGATGTTAATACTGTGTACCCAGGATATACAGGTGGAGCTAAAAGTGGATACAGTACAAGTTTAGATGTTTCATCTTTATCAGTAGGCTCTCATACTTTGACAGTAAAAAGTATAGGAAATGATGGAGTTGTAACGACACAAAATGTATCTATAAATAGAGTACCTAATGGTGGAAAAAATATGCCACAAGCAGTATGTATAGATACACCTAAAAGTGGTGTCGCAGTAAAAAGTGGAGATACGTTAACAGTATCAGGCTGGTCACTAAATGGATATGGAGTACAAAAGGTACAAGTATACATTGATGATGCAAATGCAACAGATGCAGCAATAGGAGAACCAAGGTCAGATGTTGATAAATCATTTCCAGGATACCTTGGAGGAAGTACAAGTGGATATACTGCTAATGTACAAATACCAGCACTTTCAGATGGTACACATACATTAAAAGTTGTAAGTACAGGAAATGATGGAAAGCAGGCAGTAGAAACAGTTAATATCAAAAAAGTGTCAGAACAGAACATGCCAGGACAAGTATGTATAGATACTCCTAATTATTCACAAGTAAATTCTAAACAGATAACTGTAAGTGGATGGTCTTTAGATATAAATGGAGTGAAAAGTGTACAAGTATCCGCAGATAATGGAACTGCAGTGAATGCAACAACAGGAATATCAAGAACAGATGTTGATAATACATTTTCAAATGCATACCCTAATGCATATAGCGGAGCTTCTAACAGTGGATATAGTACAACTTTTGATATATCCAAGTTAGCTGTAGGGATTCACACAATAAACGTTGTTAGTACTGGTAAAGATGGCACAACAGCAAAAAATAGTACTGAGATATATGTACTTCCAGCAGGAACTTCAGATTTACCAAGTAGACTATGCGTAGATACTCCAAGTAATGGTGATACAGTACAAAATTGTATAGAAGTAAAAGGTTGGTCACTTTATGCATTTGGAGTTAAAAATGTACAAATGTTTATAGATGGTAATTATGTTATAAATGCACAATTGGGTTTATCAAGAACAGATGTAGATAAAGTATATCCAGGATATACTAATGGTGTGAATAGCGGATTTATATCTGATGTTGGAACAGCTTCACTATCTTATGGGATACATTTATTAACTGTTAAAAGTGTAGGAAATGATGGAAACGTAGTAGAAGATAATATAGAGTTTTATAAAGGATCTAATACTGGTTGGGCATCTAAAATAGTTTCGTTTGTAAGTAATCAGTCCAATTTAAATTATGCAGAACAGCAGGCTGTAAATCTTCACGGTGGAGAATATGAAAATAACTGTGTTTATTTTTCAAGTTCTGTTTTAAGAGATCTTGGAATTGGTGTCCCTTGGGGAATGGCAAATACAGAGCATTATGTACCATACATCCAATCTTTAGGATGGCAGCAGGATTACAATATAAATAATTTGTATCCAGGTAATATATGTTTCACAGTTTCAGATGGGACAGCTTATCCAACACACACATTTATGTTTATGGGTTGGGTAAATCCAAATGATCGTACTTTAGCATATGTTGCTGACAATCAGAATAATACAATTCATATTAGAAGTATGATTGATGCACCAGGAATTGATGCTTTCCATTTTGCATTCCATAACTAACATTTTATAAGTTTTAATATGTAACACCTAATTAAGAAGAGATATTTTAAATTGTTAACAATTTGAATATCTCTTCTTTACTTTAATGATATTCATAATTTTTATTTAATTAGTTTTGTGTTTTTAAAATTTTAGTTTATTATTAAAATAATTCCTGTTTCATCTTTTGAAAAATATAAAATTCGATGTTATAATAAATTGTTACAAAATTAAAAATTAAGTAGTTAGGAGAAAAACTTAAATTGAAATTAGCAAATGAAAAAAAGAATAAAAGAATTGAATATTTTGATGTACTGCGTGTTACTGCTATGTTTGCAGTTATTTTAAATCATACATGGGGTTATTTTAGTGAGTTGAATTATCCTATTTATAATCACACTTTACGTTGGCAAGTCGATAATGTTTTACTAACATTTACAAGATTTGATGTACCTATTTTTTTAATGATATCAGGAGCCTTATTGTTAGATAGTAAGAAAAATAATTCAATTAAATACCTATTTAAAAATAGATTACACAAAATACTTGTGCCGTTTATTACATGGGATATAATCTATATTATTATATATAGACATTCTGGTGGCAAATATGTAATTTTTAAGGAATTTATTAAATCAATATTTTCTGCTAGAGATTATGCAGGCCATTTGTGGTATTTATATGTGATTGTTGGAATTTATTTAATAACACCGTTACTTAGTTGCTTTGTAAATAAAGAAAATAAAAGTCTTATTAACTACATGTTGCTACTGTGGATTGTCTTTGGTGTTCTAATACCATTTTTTCAAGGATTTTTCCCAGGTGCTAAATTTGCAGATTATGCAAATTTAAATTTGCTTTCAGGTTATGTAGGTTATTATGTATTAGGATATAAATTGGCAAATACTAATAAGAAATTTAATATGATTAAGTTATTTATAATTTTCATTATTGGATGGTTTATGACAGCAGCGATGAGCTATTTTTATCAAAATAAAATAGGTGGGTTTAGTACTTTTCCTCAGAATTTTACAAATCCCAATATAGTTATAATGTCTTTTGCAATATTTGCTTTTATCAGACAATTAGTTCAAGAACATAAATTATCAAAAAAAGTTAAGTCTATTATATTAAATATTTCATACTTATCATTTGGAATTTATTTAATACATTATTTATTTAGAAATATTTCAATAATAATTTTTCAAAAGTGTGCATCAACATGGCCAGTTGTGTATATGATAATATCACCTATGTTTGTATTTTTTGCATCATACATAAGTATTTTTATTTTGTCAAAAATTAATATTTTAAGCTTTTGTATGACAGGAAATAAATATAAAAAGCATCTCAATAGAATGAAGAATCAAGATGTTGCTAGCTAAAAATTATTATATTAAAAAGTACATTATAAGTCTAAACACAATTTTATGTGCATATTATAACGTACTTTTTAAATTTTTCTTATTTTACTTTTAAAACTTTTATATTTAAAACTTCTGGATCTTCTGTGCCCTGTACATAGAGACCAGTTTCTTTTAGCTTTTTTATATAATTTATTATTTCAGGAGTTATTCTTTCACCTGGACACAGTACAGGGATTCCTGGTGGATATGCCAGTAGAAATTCTCCACTTATTTCTCCAGAACTTTCACTTAATGGAATTGAAATTTTATCTCCATAAAAAGCTTTCCTTGGAATTAAAATTTGTTCTGGAATAGGTGGAATGTCAATAAAATCGGATTTCTTATTACCTTTTCCATAATATTCACTGCTTATTTCCCTCAATGCAGCTAAAAGTTTTTCTACATTTTCTTTTTTATCTCCAAAAGAACCTACCATTAAAACGTTGTATAAATCAGATAGTTCCATTTGAATGTGATATTTTTCTGAAAGTATTGTATCAAGCTTATAACCTGTTATTCCTAAATCTCTGCAGGTTATAGTAACTTTAGTTGGGTCAAGTGAATATACGCCATCTTTTTCTAGAATTTCCTCACCGAAGCAGTAAAAACCGGGTATTTTGTTTATTTCGTTTCTTGTGTAAGTGCAGAGGTCAATAGCGTAATCTAAAAGTTCTTTGCCATGAAAGGCTATTTGCCTTCTTGCACAATCTAAAGATGCCATAAGAATATAAGATGGTGATGTAGTTTGAAGTATATTTAATACTTGCTGAACTTTATGTATATCTATTCTGTCAGAACATACATGGAGTAAGGAACACTGAGTTAATGCACCTATTATTTTATGTGTGCTTTGAGCACACATATCAGCACCAGCATCAATAGCCGATACAGGCAATCTATCATTAAAGCCAAGATGTGGTCCATGTGCCTCATCAACAATTAGTGGTATATTATGAGAATGAACTATTTTGGCTATCTTTTTTATATCAGTTGCAACACCATAATAAGTAGGATTTATTAGAAGTACTGCTTTTGCATCTGGATTTTCTTTTAGTGTATTTTCTACAGTTTCAGGAGTTACGCCATGAGCTATTCCAATTTCCTTATCAAGTTCAGGCTGCATATATATAGGTACAGCACCGCTTAAAATTACAGCTCCTGTAACTGATTTATGTACATTTCTTGGAATAATTATTTTATCTCCATCTTTTACTACGGACATAATCATTGCTTCAATTGCACCTGATGTACCGCTTACAGATATAAAAGAGGCCTTTGCACCATAAGCCTTTGCAGCAAGTTCTTGAGCTTTTTTTATGGGACCAGTTGGATGGTGAAGACTATCTACCAACTTAAAAACAGTAACATCAATTTTAAATGCGTTTTCACCTATAAAATTTTTAAATTCTTCATCCATACCATATCCTTTTTTGTGACCAGGGACGTGAAAAGGTATGGTGTTTCTGTTTACATATTCCATTAAAGCATCAAATAAGGGAGTTTCATTTTGATCAAGTTTTCCCAATTTTTTATGCACCTTCTTTCGTAAATTATGCCCATAAAATTACATAAACACAATAAGCATATACATTATAGTTTAATGCTTATTGGAATGCAATAAATAATTAGTCTAAAATTAATGCTTAAATTAAAAATAAAAAATATATAAATACTTAAATATTGTTAAAATGCCTAAAATAATAACATATCTTTTTTTGAATAATAAATTTGATTCTTTTATCATACTAATAAAAACAATAAAAAACATTATTGCAAGTACGAAAAATGTTCTTGGACCAGAGGCATACATTGTGGAAGAAACAAACATAACAGCTGCAGAACATAATCCTGCAATATATATTAAAGCAACATATACTCCTTTGGTCTTAAAATCATATAAATATAATATAAAATATGGAACTGTTAAAATTATTACAGGCCATAAAATAAATTTTATAGTTGCAAGCTTTTTCAAAGCAAATGGATTTGGAGTATTAAAATCGAAAAACAATTTATTTAAAATATTATGTATATGATAATACATGTGAGGAAACTTTAAATGCTGAGCTATTTCAGTAGGTAAAAGTGTATTTATAGAAAATAGCATAGAGCTAATAATCAATATACATCCTAAAAAAGGTATTATAATAGAAAATCCATTCTTAAAACCATTATTTTTTTTATAAACCGATAAACTTAATGTTAAGAGTATAAAAAGAAATATTATTCCGCTAGTATTTAATAGCGTATTCATTAACCATTGTATTCCATTAAATGCAAATTCCCATTTGCTAAGCAAGTTATAGTTAGGGAACCAATTGATAGTTTCTTTGTAATTTCTAACATAATTGCCAGGCGCTATAAATAATATAAGCGTTCCTATAGCATTAACTATATTTTCAACTACTAAATATTTATAAATTTTTTTATGTTTTATATAAATGTGCATATTTATTATTGTGGAAAAGGCTAAAAGTACAAGAGAGACTTGCTCTTCTCCCATAGATGCAAGAAATGAACAAATAATATAAAGAAATGAACTTAAATTTTTGTTATATTCTCCAACTACGGCATCTTTAAATGGTATAATTGCTAGTAAAGCAAAAGTAATGCACCAAAGATACACAATGGAACCACTAATCCATATTGCCGAATCTAAAATTATTGATTTGCTAATAAATATCCAGCATATGCATATGTACCAATTTATTATATAATTTTTTTTGCTGTCCTTTTTATCACAAACAATTCTACTAATTCCCCAAAGAGTTGAAATTATAAATAGTGGATTTAGTAGTCTCCATAAATTTCCGGAATCTCTAAAAATGAAATAATATATTGTTTCTGAAGTCATTCTGCCTGTCCATCCAATATATCTTAAATGTAAATAATTAAGAAGAGAATAATCTTTAGTTACTTGTTGAAACCAAAAATCATCACCGTTATCCATTTTAAGAAACTTATGAATATATACTAAAATAAAAAAGAGAATAAAAAATGGAAATTTTTTAGATTTAAAAATATTTGATAAGATAATTTTAAGTTTGTTTTCTTTATTTATAAAATAATTCAATAGTAAATCCTCCGTCATTAAAAATTTTTTACTTTAAGTCTAATGTTTGGTTTGTCCAAATAAAGTATAAGATATTGTTTCTCTTTAATTGTATACCGATTTTATAAGATGTATTTTTCTTAAGATTATTAATTTTAAATTTTGAAATTATTCCACAATTATCATATACATATTTATTTTTGGTCATTCCAAGATTGTTTATAGTTTCGCACGTAAGATGGGTATTAGGGTCTGAAGTTTTTCCGTTATATAAGGTTGTTATATCTTTCCTTATGGTTATTCTCGTATTTATTTTATATAAATACCCATTTTTGTTTTCTAATACTAATGTAGGCATAATATTATAGGAATTTTCATTTTTTATGATAGCCCACCCACTTATAGTGCATATATTACTTTGTGAATCTAGGTTTATTGAATCAATATGGTATATTATATTTTTTTTTGCTTTGTGTAATTGAATGTTATTTTTATATGATTTAGATATCTCTAATTGTTTTTTTTGGTTAAAATCATATCCAATTAGGATTGTAGATGTCAAAATAACAACAATAACAACGATTATAAATAATTGTTTGTCTAGTTTTTTCATTATGTATCTCCTTACATGATTATAATAATTCATATTAAATTTTAACAGTAATTTAGGTGTAATAAAAGTAAAAGAATTTTTTGTGATAAATAATTTTGTATATGAATTTTAAATATGTAATTTTTATGTTATATACAACAAAAAGTATGCTAACATTTGGTTTTATAGTATAATATATATAGCTTATATTAGAGGAGGTCTAATAATGACTGTAAAAGAACGTTATGAAGAGTGGTTAAATTCTAAATATGTTGATGAAAAAACTAAAAATGAATTAAAAGAAATTAAAAACGAAAGTGAAATAGAAGATAGATTCTACAAAGATCTTGAATTTGGAACTGGTGGACTTAGAGGAGTTATAGCAGCTGGAAGCAACAGAATGAATATATATACTGTTGGAAAGGCAACTCAGGGGCTTGCAGATTATTTAAACAAAAATTATAGTGGAGATATTTCAGTTTCAATAGGTCATGATTCACGAAATATGTCTGATGAATTTTCAAAGAGAGCAGCTGGTATACTATGTGCTAATGGAATAAAGGTTAACTTGTTTGAATCATTAAGACCAACCCCAATGCTTTCATTTGCAGTATATCATTTAAAGAGTAAGGCAGGTATTGTAATTACAGCTTCTCACAATCCAAAGGAATATAATGGTTACAAAGTATATAATGAATTTGCAGGACAGGTAACAGATAAAGCTGCAGAAGAAATACTTGACTGCATAAATTCACTTGAAGGTTTTAGAGATGTTAAATATATAGATTTAGAAGAAGCAAAAGAAAAAGGACTTCTAAATATAATAGGTGAGGATGTAGACAAAGTTTACATAGATAAAGTAAAGAATTTAACTATAAGAAAAGATCTTGTAAAGAATAATGCAGAGGACTTAAAAATAATATATACACCTATACATGGTTCTGGAAATGTTCCTGTAAGACGTGTATTAAGTGAACTTGGATATAGTAATGTAAGTGTAGTTAAAGAACAGGAAAAACCAGATGGTAATTTTCCAACTGCACCATATCCAAATCCAGAGCAGCCATCTGTATTTAAGCTTGCACTTAAAATGGCAGAAGATATAAAACCTGATGTTATATTTGGAACTGATCCTGACTGTGATAGAATTGGTGTTGTTGTAAAAGATAGTGAAGGTGAGTACAAAATTTTAACTGGAAACCAGACAGGTGTGTTACTTACACATTATATAATCTCTTCACTAAAAGAATTGAACAAGTTACCTAAAAATGGAACTGTAATAAAGACTATAGTTACATCTGAAATGGCAAGAAAAATCTGTGAGGATTATGGCGTTGAGATAATAGATGTTCTTACAGGATTTAAATATATTGGAGAAAAGATAAAGGATTTTGAAAAGACAGGTTCAAATTCATTCTTATTTGGATTTGAAGAGAGCTATGGATGTCTTTCAGGAACTTTTGTAAGAGATAAAGATGCAGTAATAGGAGGAGCTCTTGTATGTGAAATGGCTCTCTATTATAAAAAGAAGGGCTTAAGTCTTTATGATGCATTAAGAAATTTGTATAAAAAATATGGTTTCTACAAAGAAAGCCTTGTTTCAATAGAACTTAAAGGAAAAGCAGGACAGGAAGAAATAAAAGGTGCTATTGAATATTTAAGAGAAAACATGGATAAAACTGTTGATGATGTGAAGATAGCAAAAGAATTCGACTATGAAAAAAGTATTGAAAAAGATATGATTACAGGAAACAAAACTGAAATACATCTTCCTAAGTCAAATGTTTTAAAATATATATTAGAAGATGGAGCATGGTTTGTTGTAAGACCTTCTGGAACTGAACCTAAAATGAAGATGTATATGTCTGTTATAGGCAGAGATGAAAAAGACGCAGAAGAAAAATCTAAGAAATTTGGCGAAAGTGTCATGGCAATAATAGATAAAGCTTGCAAAATGGCAAAACAGTCATAATACAAAAATAAAGGTTAATTTAAAGCAGGTAAAGTATATCCTTCTTTAAATTAACTTTATAACTATGTAACAAGGTGGTGAATCAATGGACATAAAAGCAGAGTTCTCAGAAAAAGTATCAAAACTTATATTTTTGGAATTTAGAAAAGAAAGCATTCCTCAAATATTTAAAATAACAGCTGAAGAAAACATTTATCTTCCTGTAAGACCTATAAGAGTAGTGGATAAAGTTAAAAAAGGTGAAAAGTTTGAAAAAATACCAGTATCTTTTTTTATAGAAGGAATGTTTTATGTAATTGGGGGAGATCCTGATTTTAAATATAATAAAATTTATGATAAAATACTGAAGGCTAATTGTACTGAAGCAGTAAATTATGTAAAAGGTATAATATTTGATGAAGTGAAAAGTAAATCTTATGAAGATGCATACATACTATTAAAGGGACTTATTTCAATTGAAGAAAATGCTGAAAATTATGATAAACTTTTTATTGTTTTAGAAAAGCTTATAAGCATTGATAGTGATTATAAAACTGAATATACTAAAATGCTTGACAAAAGTGAAAAACTTAAAGATTATAATGTTTCTTATTATAAGAAAGCATTATTTTATTATGATGAAAAGAAATATGAGGATTCATGGTACAATCTTAATACCTATATAGAAAAAACTGGTGATAGATCAAAGGATGTAATTCAGTTAAAGCACGTTTTAACAAATATAAGAAGTTATGAAAAGGGGAAAAATCTTTTGCATAGGGACCCTAATAGTGCCTTAAATTATCTTTTACCGCTGACTGATGAATTTGGAGATGACCCAATTTTATATTATAATATTGCTGTTGCCTATAGAATATTAAAAAGTTACGATAAGGCAATTTACTTCTTAAATGAAGCCATGGCAATAGACAGTAATTATGCAGATATAGTAAATGAACTTGGCATAAACTATGCAGCTTTAGGAGATTACGATACTGCAATAAAATATTTAAGAAAAGCCTTTGAGGTTACTAAATCCTTAGAGATATGTACAAATCTTATAATGTGCTATTTAAATATTGGTGATAAAAAGGAAGCTAAAATGCATTATGATATTGCTAAAAAGATAAACCCTAAAGATGAAATTTTAGTGAAAATAGGTAAAATGTTAGAAAAATAAATATTATAAATCTTGTAAGGAGCGATTTTATGAAAGTGAGAAAAGCAATAATTCCTGCTGCTGGTCTTGGAACAAGATTCCTCCCAGCAACAAAGGCACTACCTAAAGAAATGTTACCAATAGTTGACAAACCAACTATTCAATACATAATTGAAGAAGCTGTAGCTTCTGGTATTGAAGAAATACTTGTTATTACAGGAAGAAATAAAAGAGCTATAGAAGATCATTTTGACAAGTCAGTAGAACTGGAAAATGAACTTGAAAAAAAAGGAAAAGAAAATCTCTTAAAAATTGTAAAAGAAATTTCTAATATGGTTAACATATATTATATAAGACAAAAGGAGCCAAAGGGACTTGGCCATGCTATAGGATGCGCTAAAACTTTTGTTGGTGATGAACCTTTTGCAGTAATGCTTGGAGATGATGTTGTTGACAGCAAAAATCCATGCTTAAAACAGCTTATGGATTGCTATGATGAATATAAAACAACAATACTTGGTGTGCAAAAAGTTCCTCACAATGAGGTATCTAAATATGGAATAATAAATGGTATGCATATAGAAGATGGAGTGTACAAGGTTAAGGACATGGTGGAAAAACCAAAAGTTGAAGAATCACCATCAGATGTAGCTATACTAGGAAGATATATAATCACTCCACAGATATTTGATATATTAGAAAATACAAAACCAGGAAAAGGCGGAGAAATACAGCTTACAGATGCATTAAAAACACTTATGCAGCAGGAAGCAATGTATGCTTATGCTTTTGAAGGTAGAAGATATGATGTTGGAGATAAACTTGGATTTTTAGAGGCAACAGTAGAATTTGCATTAAAGAGACCAGATCTTCAGAAACAATTTATGAAATACCTTTTAACAGTTAAAAAGAATCCTAAATTTAAAAAACTTTATGAAGAAATAGCTTCTTCAAAATAATAAGTAGAAAAAGCGTTAAAATTAATTTAATGATTAATTTTGACGCTTTTTTAAATTGTTATTTTAATATATTTATATTATAATTTAAAATGTAATATAATTTATGTTATATACATAGAAAATTAACTATAAGTCTTGTAAAAAAACTTTTAGTTTGATTTTAGTCAATAATTTAAATTAATTTATTGATTAATTAAAAATAATATGTAAAATGATATTTATAAATTGAAAGGAGGTGAAATAATGAAAAGGAAAATTAAGGCTTTTGAAACAATAATTATATTAGCGATGTTTGTTAGTTCAGTATTTCTACCTGCTAAAATTACTGCTTATGCTAATAATTTGCCATCTTTAATATGCATTGATTCGCCACAGAATAACAGTATGCAATCTAATTCTCAGATAAGTATATCTGGTTGGTCTTTAAATGCACAAGGAGTGCAGAAAGTACAGATATATGTTGACGGAGCATATAGGCAGGATGCAACAACAAGAATATCAAGACCAGATGTGGATAAAGTATATCCAGGATATACTGGAGGAACAACAAGTGGATACAGTACAAATTTAGACATATCCTCATTAAGTGTTGGTGCACATACAGTAACAGTGAAGAGTGTAGGAAATGATGGAAGTATAACAACACAAGATGTACAAGTTTATAAGGTACCATCAAATGGTAAAAATATGTCATCTTTATTATGCGTAGACACACCTCAAAACAATTCTAAAGTGGCAAGCTTAAATAATCAGTTAACAGTAAGTGGATGGTCACTAGATGGTTATGGAGTACAGAAAGTACAAGTATATGTTGATGGAACGTATAAACAAGATGCAACAATAGGAGTATCAAGACCAGATGTAAATAATGTATATCCAGGATATGTTGGAGGAACAACAAGTGGCTATAGTACAAACTTAGATATATCCTCGTTAAGTGGTGGAGTACATACAATAACAGTAAAGAGTATAGGAAATGATGGGCAAGTACAGAGTAAAAATGTTAATGTAAATAAAGTAACAGCACAAACTATGCCAGCAAGAGTATGTGTAGATACTCCCAATAATCTAAAAACATCTAGTAATCAAATAACAGTAAGTGGATGGGCACTTGACTTATACGGAGTACAGAAAGTACAAGTATATGTTGATGGAACCTATAAGCAGGATGCAACAACAGGAATATCGAGACCAGATGTGAATAATGTATATCCAGGATATGCTGGAGGAACAGCAAGTGGATACAGCACAAATTTAGATATATCATCATTAAGTGTTGGTTCACATACAGTAACAGTAAAAGGTGTGGGAAATGATGGGAACGTAACATCACAAGATGAACAGATTTATAAAATACCATCAGATGGCAAAAATATGTCATCTTTAATATGTGTAGATACACCACAAAATAGTTCAAATGTTGCAAGTTTAAATAATCAATTAACAGTAAGTGGATGGTCACTAGACGGTTATGGAGTTCAGAAAGTTCAAGTATATTTAGATGGTAATTATAAAGGCAATGCAACATCAGGAACAACAAGGCCAGATGTAAATAAAATATATCCACAATATGTCAATTCTTCTAGCAGTGGTTATAACTATAATTTAGATATATCATCAATATCTGATGGAGTACACACAATAACAGTAAAGAGCGTTGGGAATGATGGACAAGTACAGAGCCAAAATGTTAATGTAAATAAAGTTTCATCACAAACCATGCCGGAAAAAATATGTGTGGATGCTCCAAATAGTTTGCAGACAAACAGCGGTCAAATAACAGTAAGCGGATGGTCATTAGATGTATATGGAGTACAGAAGGTACAAGTATATGTTGATGGAACGTATAAACAGGATGCATCAATAGGAATATCAAGACCAGATGTGAATAATGTTTATCCAGGTTATACAGGAGGAGGAACAAGTGGCTACAGTACAAACTTAGATATATCTTCATTAAGTACTGGAGTGCATACAATAACAGTAAACAGCATTGGAAATGACGGGAGTAAAACTTCTGAAAATGCTTATATTTATAAACTTGCTAATGGAGTTTCTGTTATGCCTTCAAGAATATGTGTAGATGCACCTTCTGATGGAACTTTTTATAAGAATCAACCTGGACAAGTAACAGTAAAGGGATGGTCTCTTGATGTATTTGGAATTAAAAAGGTACAAGTATATTTTGACAATAATTATTCAGGTGATGCAACTATAGGAATATCAAGGACAGATGTGAATAATGTTTATCCAGGTTATACTAATGGAGTGAACAGTGGATTTTCTTATAATTTAAATCTTTCAAATATATCTGATGGTGTTCACACTATAACAGTAAATAGTATTGGAAATGGTGGAGGCGTTACAACACAGAATATAAAGATATATAAATTTTCATTTAATGGACAAACTACTTTATATAATGTATCACTCCAAGGCATGGTAAATGCTCAAATGAATTATGGACAACCTGTTACAGAATCTGGTTATTCTTGGGTGGGTGCTGATAGAAATACTGTTCAGTATTATGTTGATCCAATGAATTTTATGGATAATTATGGCGTATATCAATTCTTAAGATTAGATTATATGCAGGGAGTTACAGCAGCTGATCTTAATAATATATTAGCTGGCAAAGGAGTATTAGCTGGCAAAGGGGCTGATTTTCTTGCAGCAGCTCAGCAGAGTAATGTAAATCCAGTTTATCTTGTTTCTCATGCACTTCTTGAAACAGCAAATGGAACTTCAACATTGGCAACAGGAGTTTCAGTTAACGGAAGAGCAACTTATAATCTTTTTGGAATAGGTGCTTATGATAGTAACCCTATAACCATGGGAGCAAGATATGCATATAATCAAGGTTGGTTTAGTGTTAATGACGCAATTTATGGCGGAGCTAAGTGGATATCAGCTGATTATATAAATAATAGTAGTTATAAGCAAAATACTCTTTATAAAATGAGATGGAATCCAGCTTCACCTGCTAATCATCAGTATGCAACGGATGTAAGATGGGCGTATAACCAAATATATAATATTAAAAAACTTATAAATATGGTTCAAAATCCTGTTTTACAATTTGATGTACCAAGATATAACTAACAAATATAAAATACTATTAATTTGATGCATTGTCAGTATTATTGATAAATTAATAGTAAAAAAGGATATCACATTGATATTACATTCTCCTCTATAAGCAGACAAGCGAAATAATAAAAAACTTGTTTATTTGTAGGGGAGTATTTTTATATTAAAAATAATGATAGAAATATATTTAACATAAAATCATATATGAATATATAAAAACACCTTTATTTTTTATCTGACTAATTGATAGGTACCTTTTAACTTTTCTTGATAAATGAATATTGAATTATGTACAAAAAACATATATTATTTAATATAGTTATGTTAAACTAAAATTAGTTAGACGATTATATAAGTAGTAGGTTTGTGATGAAGAATTGAATTATGTAATTCAAATATTACTAAATTACATACATAAAAAAAGTATAGTGTTACATATAGGTTGCTCATATGGATATATATGAGGATTGGTTGCTAAAAATAAGAATTGTACCATATTAAAAAATATAAATTCCGATATTAAAATTTTGACTAATAAAAATAAATTTTATGATTTAGAGTTGAAGAAATTAAAGAACAAAATAAAAAAATAAAAAATGAAAATAATGTTTTGAAAATGAAAAATATAGAGTTAAAAAAGGTATATTCGAAAGATTAAACGTTATATAAAGAATTATATAGAAAGTTATTATATTTGATTCTTAAAAAATCAAATATAATAATTTCAAAAGGAGTAAGAATTTTGGTTGATAAAATTTTATATTTAGTAGTACCTTGTTACAACGAGGAAAGTGTACTTAAAGAGACGTCTAAACGGTTAATAGATAAAATGAGAACGATGATTAATAATGATTCTATATCAGCAGGCAGCAAAATAATGTTTGTTGATGATGGATCAAAAGACAATACGTGGGATATTATAAAAGATTTGAATGATTCTAACAATATTTATATTGGATTAAAGTTATCTAGAAATGAGGGACATCAAAATGCATTATTTGCTGGACTTATGGAAGCAAAAAAATATGCTGATATGGTTATATCTTTAGATGCAGATCTGCAGGATGACATTAATGTTATAGACGAATTTGTATCTGAATATTACAATGGAAATGATGTTGTGTATGGAGTAAGATCTAGCAGGGATAAAGATTCTTTTTTTAAAAGATTTACTGCTGAAGGATTTTATAAATTCATGAAAACTTTAGGTGTTGATATAGTGTTTAACCATGCAGATTATAGACTGATGAGTAAAAGAGCTTTAGAAAATCTTTCGGAGTTTAGAGAAGCTAATCTTTTTTTGCGGGGAATAATTCCTTTAATTGGCTTTAAATCTTCAATTGTGAAATATGAAAGAAAAGAAAGATTTGCAGGTGAATCCAAATATCCACTAAAAAAAATGCTTAATTTTTCAATTGATGGAATTACATCATTTAGCGTTAAACCAATAAGACTTATTACAGCTATAGGATGTTTTATTTTTTTGATGAGCAGTATATTCTTTGTCTATTTTATAATATTAAAATTAATGGGAAAAACGGTAGTTGGTTGGGCAAGTATTGTATGTTCTATTTGGATGCTTGGAGGAGTACAACTATTATGCCTTGGAGTTATTGGGGAGTATATAGGTAAAATTTATAATGAAGTAAAAGCAAGACCAAAATATATAATAGAAACTCGTTTATTTTAAAGAGCAAAAATAGACAAATAAAAACCTATGTTGTATAATATTGTTGTTTGTTTGAAAAATATTTTAATAATTAAAGTGAATTATAGGGAGGAAATACATAAATGAAAGGAATCATTTTAGCAGGGGGCTCAGGTACAAGATTATACCCAATAACAAAAGCAGTATCTAAACAGATATTGCCTATATATGACAAACCAATGGTATATTATCCATTATCTGTTTTAATGTTAACAGGTATAAAAGACATATTAATAATATCAACACCTAGAGATGTTACTTCTTTTAAGGAATTATTAGGTGATGGAAGTCAGTTTGGATTAAATTTAACTTATGCAGTTCAGGATGAGCCAAGAGGACTTGCAGATGCATTTATTGTTGGAAGTGATTTTATAGGAGACGATAATGTTGCACTAGTTTTAGGAGATAATGTGTTCTATGGATATGGATTTACAGAGAGACTAAAAAGAGCAGCACATAGAAAAGATGGAGCAACAATATTTGGATATCATGTAATTAATCCAAGAGCATTTGGTGTTGTTGAGTTTGATAAAAGTAATAATGTAATTTCCATTGAAGAAAAACCAGAAAACCCAAAATCCAATTACGCTGTACCAGGACTTTATTTCTATGACAATTCAGTAGTTGAAATAGCTAAAAACATAAAGCCTTCAGAAAGAGGAGAAATAGAAATTACTGAAGTCAATAATGAATATCTAAGAAGAGGAAAGCTTAAAGTTGAACTCTTTGGAAGAGGAATGGCTTGGCTTGATACAGGAACTCATAGAGGGCTTTTAAATGCATCAAATTTTGTTGAAGCAATTCAAACAAGGCAGGGACTTTATGTTGCTTGTATTGAAGAAATAGCTTATAATAACGGCTGGATAGGTAAAAATCAAGTTGAATTACTTGCAAAGCCACTTATGAAAACAGAGTATGGAAAATATCTTATGAGTTTAATTAAGACAAAATAGTTTGTTTTGGAGGTAGTAATTTATGAAAACATATTTAGTAACAGGTGGAGCAGGATTTATAGGTTCTAATTTTGTTCATTACATGTTAAAAAAGCACAGTGACATTAAAATAATAAATCTTGATAAGTTAACTTATGCAGGAAATCTTGAAAATCTTAAAAGTGTAGAAAAAAATCCAAATTATTCTTTTATTCAAGCAGATATATGTGACAAAACGGCAGTGGAAGAAATATTTGATAAAAATGATATAGATTATGTTGTGAATTTTGCGGCAGAATCTCACGTTGATAGAAGTATAAGAGAACCAGAAGTTTTTGCAAACACAAATGTTTTAGGGACAGTTACACTTTTAAATGCAGCTAAAAATCATTGGGAAACTGAAGATGGATTTAAAGAAGGTAAAAAATATTTACAAGTTTCAACTGATGAAGTATATGGTTCTTTAGGAAAAGAAGGATACTTTATGGAAATTACACCACTTGATTCGCACAGCCCATATTCTTCAAGTAAAGCTGGAGCGGATCTTATGGTTAAGGCGTATTTTGATACATTTAAAATGCCTGTAAATATAACTAGATGTTCAAACAATTATGGCCCATATCAATTCCCAGAAAAATTGATACCACTTATAATAAACAATTGTGAAGCAAAGAAAGATTTGCCTATTTATGGTGATGGACTTAATATAAGAGATTGGCTTTTTGTTGAAGATCATTGTAAGGCAATAGATATGGTTATAAGTAATGGAAGAGTTGGAGAAGTTTACAATGTCGGTGGACATAACGAAAGAACAAATATTTACATAGTTAAGGCTATAATTAAATATATTGGTGATAATGTAGATAGTTCAGTTACTGAAAATTTAATAAAGTATGTAGCAGACAGAAAAGGCCATGATAGAAGATATGGAATTGATCCAACAAAGATAAAAAATGAACTTGGATGGGAACCAGAAACAAGTTTTGAAGTTGGAATAAAAAAGACAATAAAATGGTATCTTGATAACAAGCAGTGGATGGATAATATAACATCTGGACAATATCAAACTTACTATAAAAAAATGTACGGAAAAAATTAAGAGGTGCTTTAAAATGGGAAAATTTACTTTTAACAAAACAGAAATTGAAGGGGTTTACATAATAGACACAACTGTTTATGGTGATAACAGAGGCTATTTTATGGAAACATACAATGAAGAAGAGTTCAAAGAAGCAGGACTTAACATGAGATTTGTTCAAGATAATCAGTCAAAGTCTAAAAAAGGTGTTTTAAGAGGACTTCATTTTCAAAGGAAACATTCACAGGGAAAACTTGTAAGAGTTGTTAGAGGAGAAGTTTTTGATGTAGCTGTTGATCTTAGAAAAAATTCAGCTACATATGGTAAATGGGTAGGTGTTAAATTAACAGAGGAAAATAAGAAACAATTTTACATTCCAGAAGGTTTTGCACATGGATTCTTAGTACTTTCTGATGAAGCTGAATTTGTATACAAATGTACTGATCTTTATCATCCTGAAGTTGAAGGTGGTATTGCATGGAATGATCCAGAAGTTGGTGTTGAGTGGCCAACAGAGGGAATAGATAATTTAATCTTTTCCGACAAAGATAAAAAATGGAAGAGCTTAAGGGAAAGCAAAATAGAATTTTAATTAAATTTTAGGCTATACCATAATGTATTTGGTATGCCTTTAATTTTTATATGACATATTTTTTATTAAAGAGAGGTAGTTAAATGAAAAAAAGTCAGTCGTTAGGCAATTTATATGAATTACTTGTTACAATTGTGGATGTACTGCTTGTTATTTTATCAATATACATGGCATATGTAATTGAATTTCATAGATTATATCCACCAAAATTTAACTTTGATCCTTTTATTAAAATGATGCCTTTAATAATAATAATATATTTGATTTTTATGTATATATATGGTCTTTCTGATATAGTAAAGAAAAGTGTTGGTGAAATAGTATACTCGGTTTTTTTAACTATAATAATGCTTAGCACATTTACAATGGCACTGACGTTCTTTTTTAGAGGACTTTCTTATCCAAGAGGAGTTGTAATATACAGTTCCATAATTCAAATAATTTTGATTAGTATTTGGAAAGCAGTAGTATGGAAAATTCAAAGAAAATTATACGGAAGAAAAGATGTTATAATAATTGGAGATACTAATGCTGAGCATGTAGCAAAAAAAATATTACTAAAACAGAGTGATTTATATAATATAAAATATATTTGTGATTCATCTTATGAAAATGTGGAAATACTCATAGATGAAGTTGAAATAGTAATATTATGTGATGATATAAAAAGTGAATACAAGGATTATATACTAGACTTATGTTTAGTTAATCAAAAAAGTCTTTTAATAGTTCCGGCTATGAGTGATCTTGCACTTTTTGGATCAAAATTAAATAAAATTGATGATCTTCCGCTTCTTAGAGCAAAACCACTTTGTTTAACTGGAGAGGAGAAAGCAATTAAAAGGACTCTTGATGTTATTGTTTCACTTATTGGAATAATTTTGAGTTCACCTTTTATGATAATTATTGCAGTTTTAATAAAATCTTCTGACGGTGGAAATGTATTTTATAAACAGGAAAGAGTGACGGAAAACGGAAGAAGTTTTAATGTCATTAAATTTAGATCCATGAAAATGAATGCTGAAAAATTATCAGGACCTGTACTTGCAACAGATGAAGATCCTAGAATCACAAAATTAGGTAAAATAATAAGAGCTACAAGGATGGATGAACTTCCACAACTTTTTAATATACTAAATGGGGATATGAGTATTGTTGGTCCAAGACCAGAAAGGCCATTTTACGTTGATAAATTTGAGAAGGAAATACCAGATTACAAATACAGAACTACAGTTAAGGCTGGACTTACAGGACTTGCACAGGTGCTGGGAAAGTATAATACTTCTCCTCGTGATAAAGTTAGATATGATATAATTTATATAAAAAATTATTCTATTTTACTTGATTTAAAACTCATTTTTCAAACAGTGAAAATTGTTTTTATGAAAGAAAGCACAGAGGGAGTTAAAGAAGATATACCATTAAAAAAATTAATGGATGAAAGAAATATGAATATTAAAATATATAAAAAAGTTGAATAAAATTCTAATATAAATTAATATAATAATTAGTTTGCAAAAATTTGATTGTGAAGGGATGTGTTATATTAACTATATTTAGCTAAGAAACATAAAAATTATATATTATACAGGTGATTAGATGATTAAAGATATAAAAAACTTAATTAATAGTATACGTGAAATATTTGAATATAAAGAATTATTGATAAATTTAACATCAAAAGAATTAAAATTAAAATATAGAAACTCTGCATTAGGATTTTTTTGGTCATTTTTAAATCCAATATTACTTATGCTAGTGTATACATTTGCATTTACTTACATTATACCTATAAATGAACCGCATTATACAGTTACACTACTAGCAGCACTACTTCCATGGAACTTTTTCACTGCTGCTGTACAGGGAAGTACAGGTTCAATTGTATCAAATTCAAATCTGATAAAAAAAGTTTATTTTCCAAGAGAGATAATACCATTATCACTTATTTTATCAAACTTTGTAAATTTTATTATTACTTTAACTATATTGTTTGCGGCAATAGCTATTAGTCATATTAAAATAGGATGGGTAGCACTTTTATATCCATTGGTACTTATATTGTTGCTATTATTTTCAATAGGACTCTCATATATTTTATCTGCATTAAATGTTTTATATAGAGATATATCACATTTTGTTGAGATACTATTTATGTTATGGATGTATTTAACGCCAGTTATATATACATATGATAGAGTAAAAGCTATGCATGTAAGTCATTATATAAAATTGGGATTTTTGCTTAATCCGATGACTTTGGTTATTGAAAGTGGAAGAGATTTACTTCTTAAAAATACACTTCCAAGTATATGGTATTTTGTGGGCCTTGTTGTTATAGATATTGTGTTTGTTATATTTGGAAATAAAGTGTTTAGAAAAATTGAAAAAGTATTTGCTGAAGAAATATAATTAATGTTTTAAATTGAGAAAATTTACAATAGGAAAAGGTGATTGTTATATTATGACTGTTATAGAATTTAAAAATGTCACTAAATATTTTAATATATATCAAAATAAAAGTAATTCTATAAAAGAAAAATTTATTAATAGAATATTAAATAGGAATAAACTTGAAGTAAATAAAATGTTTGTTCTAAAAGATGCCTCATATAAGATAGAAAAAGGTCAGACAGTCGGGATAATAGGTGAAAATGGTACAGGTAAAAGTACAAGTCTTAAACTCATGTCAAATATTTTAAAACCTAATTCGGGAGAAATAAAAGTTAATGGAAAAATATCTTCTCTTCTTGAAATAGGAGTTGGTTTTCAACCAGATTTAACTGGCAGAGAAAATACTTATCTATATGGTTCAATATTAGGTCTTAGCAAATCGGAAATACATAAAAAATATGATGACATAGTTGAATTTTCGGAATTGGAAAAGTTTATGGATACACCAGTTAAAAATTATTCATCAGGTATGTATATGAGGCTTGCTTTTTCTGTTGCTGTTAGTGTTAACCCTGATATACTTCTTGTAGATGAAGTGCTTTCTGTAGGTGACGCAAATTTCCAGAAAAAATGTATAAATAAAATCATGGATTTTAAAAAACGGGGAAAAACTATAGTATATGTATCACATGATATGAGTACTGTAAGAAGAATATGTGATAAAGTCATCTTTATTAAAAGAGGTGGATATATCACTGAAGGATCTCCAGAACGTATGATTGGGCTCTACATGAAACGTACATATTCAGCAGATGAAGAGGAAAAAGAAAAAATTGATAAATATATTGAAAATAATAAGGGAGCTGAGCTTTCTAGTGATTTTAATATTGAAATGCATGAAGCAAAGGAATTTATAAATGGAAATAGAGATGGAAATAGAGAACTTGAAATAACGAAACTTTATTTTTCTGATAAAGAGGGAAGACCTAGAAATTTCTATGGAACTGAAGAGGATATAAAAGTAAATCTTGAATTTAAGAAAAATAAGGATATAAAAAGTGCGGTTTTAGTTTTTAAAATATACACAGAAGAAGGCTGGATGATAGCTCAACATAATTGCAAGCAAGATGGAATTTTAATAACTGATATGAAAGAAAATAATGTATTGAGCTTTACAATTAAGAATGATTTATTCTTAAAATCCAAATACTATTTTTCAGTAGGACTTATGGATGAGGAGTGTAAAGAAATATATGATTTCAGAGAAAAACATTATTGGTTTTATATTCATGAAAGCAATATAAAAGAAGAGGGAAAAATAAAGGTCAGATGTGACTGGCAACTATAAAGAATAATCGAAAGTGGTGTTTTTAAAATGAGTGAACGTAGTGTTAGCTTTATTATTGTCAACTATAATGGTTTACAGCATTTAGAACAGTGTTTTGATACTATTGGAAAGCTTAATTATAGTAAAGATAAAGTGGAATGTATAATGGTGGATAACGGATCTACAGATGGGTCTGTACAGTTTGTAGAAAAAAAATATCCTCATGTAAAAATAATAAAAAATGATTCTAATGAAGGTTTTGCAAAACCCAATAATGATGCTGCTAAAATTGCAACAGGTGATTATTTAGCACTTATAAATAATGACATGAAAATAGATAAGAATTGGCTTAATGATATGTTTCAGACTTTGGATGAATGTCCAGAGGGTGAATATGCATGCGTTGGTAGCAAAATAGTAAATTGGAATGGAACAAAACTTGACTTCGCAGGTGGAAGTGTAAGTTTTGCAGGATATGGCTATCAATTCGATTTTGGAATGGATGCTAAAGAAGCTAGCCAAAAATATAATAAAGATAAGGATATACTTTTTGCATGTGGTGGATCTTTAATTATAAATAGAGAAGTATTCCTTAAAATAGGTGGTTTTGATGAAGATTATTTTGCTTATTATGAAGATGTTGATTTAGGATGGAGATTATGGATATTAGGTTATAAAGTAAGATTTTGTTCAAAGGCAATATGTTATCATAAACATAATGGTACATCGAAAAAATTCAATACTCATAAAATGAAAACTCTTTTCGAGAGAAATGCACTTTATACTATTTATAAAAACTACTCACAGGAAAACTTTGATATAGTATTATGCAATTTATTTCTTATGATTCAGAGAGTACAGATGGATCTTAAAATAAATGCTTCTGACTATGATATAACCAACAAAAAAGAAGCCTTTTTTGAAGTTGACAATACAAAAGATAATTATTCTTCACTTATTGCTATAAATGATTTAACAGATAACCTTCAAAAGTTAAATGAAAAAAGACATTTTATACAAAATAACAGAAAAATAAAAGATGTAGATCTTAAAAAATTAATACCAAAGCCTCTTATGCCTTTCCCTGTAGATTATTATCACAATTATAAATATTTGGATAAATTCCAAAGCCTTTTAAATACTTATGATGTAGAGGGTAAACTGCAAACTAAATTTAGGAGGCAAGTACTTCTTATATCAAATGAGCCAATAGGAAAGAAAATGGCTGGTCCTGGAATAAGATATTTGGAGTTTGCAAAGCATTTGTGTAAAGATAATGATGTTGTCCTCGCAGTACCTAATGAAATAGATTTAGATAAAGACGCTTATCACAATATAAAATTTGTTGAATATGAGCTTGGAAATGCGGGAGCTCTTATTAAAGCAGCATGGGAAAGCGATATAATTGTACTTCAAGGCTTGATATTAGAACTTGTTCAGGAATTAAAGGAAATATGTAAACAGAAAATTCTTGTAGTGGATATATATGATCCTTTTGTTATTGAAATATTAGAAACATTTAAAGGAAAAAATATAAATAATAGATTAAATGTTCATAATCAAAATTTGAAAATCCAATTAGAACAGCTTGAATTAGGCGATTATTTTATTTGTGCAAATGATAAACAGATGGATATGTGGATTGGAATGTTAACTGCATTAAATAAAGTAAATCCATTTGAATACAATCTCTCACCTAAACTTGAAAAATTAATTGATTTAGTTCCATTTGGCATAAGTAGTGATGATCCTGTTCACTCTAAGGATGCTATGAAAACCAAAATAACAAATTTGAAACCCAACGATAAAGTACTTGTATGGGGCGGCGGAATATGGAATTGGTTTGATCCAATAACTCTTATAAAAGCAGTATATGAAGTTTCAAAAGAGAGAAACGATGTAAAATTATTTTTTATGGGAGTTAAACATCCAAATCCAGCAGTACCTGAAATGGGTATGTCACTTAAGGCAATTAAACTTGCAGAAGAACTTGGCATAAAAGATAAATACGTATTTTTCAACATGGATTGGGTTGATTACAATGATAGACAGAACTATCTCTTAGAATCTTTTGCTGGAGTGAGCTGTCATTTGGATAATTTAGAAACTAGATTTTCATTTAGGACAAGAATACTTGACTATTTATGGGCAGAGCTTCCTATTATAGCAACAGAAGGAGACTATTTTGCAGATCTTATAAAGGAAAAAGAAATTGGTGTGGTTGTAAAATATAAAGATGCTAATTCGCTTAAAAATGCGATATTAAAACTTGCAGACAACAGTGAGTTTTATAAAAAATGTAAAGATAATTTAAAGGTTGTTAGAGAAGAATATAGGTGGGATGTAGTAATGAAACCACTTGTAGATTTTTGTAATAATCCAATTAAGAAGAAAAATGCAACTACTTATAATAATAGTAATTACATTATTGATATTGAGCAGGAAAAACAAGATAATGTAGTTGGACAGTTAGTTATTGGGAAAAGAATTGGCCAAAAATTCCAATGCAGATACCCTAATTTGATTGCAATTGATGTAAAAGTTGCAACTTATGCAAGGATAAATGATCATAAAATTAAATTTAAGTTATATGAAGCTTCTGAAAATCAACTCCTTGCACAAAAAGAGATAGAAGCAAATACTTTAGTTGATAATTCTTGGATAACAATGGACTTCAAGCCTATAATAAACTCTGAGGGAAGAGAGTTTTATTTCTGTTTTGAAGGTTGCACGGAAGAGTATGATAATTGTATAACTTTATGGAAAAATGATAAGATTACTGACTTGGGATCAATTTGGGAAAATGGAAAACTTCTTGGTGGCAGTCTTGTATATAGAACAAAATGTGTGTACAGCAAAAAGCCTCTTGATGATAAGAATGGAATAGTTCTTGAAAAACTTGATCATAATTCAGATGATAGTATAGATGATGAATCATTTGATGATTTAACAGAAATTAAAGGAGAGTCTAGTGCTAATGTTGATGCGTTAATCTTAAAGAAACTAAAGAGAATGCAGAAGCTAGAGAAAAAGGTAAATAAGATGGAACAAAGTTTAAATGAAAAGGAAATTGACATTAATCGTATTTCAAGTTGGATGGAAAGTTTAGATAAAAGACTTAGAAGGCTAAAAAAGCTCAATATAGTTTCATTTTTTAAAAGAATTTTTAGGAAATAATTAATTTAAAGAGGTTACTGCCATGAAAAATGTGTTATTAATAAGTCCTGATATTTTAGCGAAAAAAATGACAGGACCTGGTATAAGATATTATAATTTTGCTAAGGAACTGAGTAAACATTTTAATGTTACATTATTTATTCCAAACAAGTCAATTGATTTTGAACTTAGTGATGAAAAATTTAAAGTTATAAAAGGGGATAAATCCGCTTTAAAAGAATGTGCACATGCTAGTGATTCTGTTGTAGTTCAGGGAATTGCATTTAGATTATATCCCTTTTTAAAAAAACTTAGAAAACCTATAGTTGTTGATATATATGACCCCATTACGTTAGAAAATTTAGAACTTAGAAAATTTATTAATTTCAAAGATAGACTTACATATCACGAAACTGATTTAGATTTAATTTTAGAACAGCTATCATTAGGTGACTATTTTATTTGTGCCAGTGAAAAACAGAAGGACTATTGGATTGGAATGCTTGCAGCAATAAATAGAGTTAACCCAGCAACGTATAATGATAATATAAATATGAACAAACTCATAGGTGTGGTTCCATTTGGACTTAATAATGAAGAACCAGTAAAAACGGAACAGGTTTTGAAAGGTGTTTGGCCCAATATAGCAAAGGATGATAAAGTTATAATATGGGGCGGCGGAATATGGAATTGGTTTGATCCAATGACCCTTATAGAGTCAATGAATATCATATGTAAAAAGAGAGATGATATTAAGCTTTTCTTTATGGGTATTGGGCACCCTAATATGCATTGTGATACTACAGTTGCAGAAAAATGTATTGCAAAGTCAAAAGAATTTGGACTTTATGATAAGAATATATTTTTTAATGATTGGGTTGAATATTCTAAAAGGCAGAATTATTTAATGGAAGCGGATATTGGCATAAGTACATATTATAATAATCTTGAAACTAGATTTTCTTTTAGAACAAGGATATTAGACTATTTGTGGTGTGATCTTCCCATGGTTTTAACCAAAGGAGATTATATGTCCGAATTAATTACAAATGAGGAATTAGGTCTTTGTCACAGCGAAAAAAATTATGAAGAATTAGCAGAAAAAATATTAGATTTATTGTCTGATGAAGATAGATATAGAAGTTTTAAAGAAAATATATCTAACGTAAAAAAAGATTTTAAATGGGAAAAAGTAGTCGAACCGCTAATTGATTTTTGCAATAATCCATATATATCAAGTGATAAAAAGAACAAGGTAAAAGTATTTTATAAACCAGTGGGCTTATTAAAATATTATTTAATAAGAGTAAAATCTAAAATAATTAAGTTAGTTAGTAAGTAATGAGAGGTATTTATAAAAAATGAAGTTAAAATATGATTTTAAATTTTTAAATAGTATCTTACGATATAGATATATTATTGGTTTGATTATTTTTGTAATTTTGGTTTTGTTTAAAATTAATGGAAGCTCTATTGGTATATGGCAAAATTTTGTAACTACAAATTCTAATAGTAACTATTCAGAAAATTTGATTGGAAAGTCACGAATTATAAGAACTGATGAATGGGAAGTTCAGACTCCATTTTATTTATCACAAGCTATGGGAAGCAGATATTATCCTGTTGAAAATGATGATATAACACCATCAGGTGAAAATATGATTGTTAGTTATAATGCACCTGTTAATGATATATCTGTTATTTCAAAACCTTTTAATTGGGGATTTTTACTTTTTGGAAAAGATTATGGATTGTCATGGTATTGGTGCATGAAGTTCATATTACTCATTCTTCTTTCATTTGAGATGTGTATGATTTTAACAAAGCAAGATAAACTTATATCTGTACTTGGAGCATTTTGGATATCATTGTCACCTGTTGTTCAATGGTGGTTTATGCAGCATGTAGGTGACTTAGTTTTATATATGGAAGCCATAATTGTGAGCTTTTATTATATGTTTAAGAAATTTGATTCACTAAAGCATAAAATTCTATTTTCATTGATATTTGCTTTATCAAGTGTTGGATTTGCACTTGTGTTGTATCCACCACTTCAAGTTCCACTGGCTTATTTATCTTTAGTATTTATGATTTTAATATTTACTGATTTTAAAGATAAGATAAAGATTAAAACAAAAGATGTATTCTTATTTGGATTTATATTATTGTTTATTATTTTGATGCTTGCTCATGCAATTTTAATATCTAAAGATGCATTAAAAGCATTGTTAAATACTGCTTATCCAGGAAAAAGGGTTAGTGTTGGTGGTGGACTATCTTTATATTATATAAATTTATTTCTTACAAATATATTTTTACCATATAAAGATATTACGTATCTTAATAACTGTGAAGCAAGTTCAATATATAATTTTTTACCGGCAGCCATTTTAGCATTACCTGTATTGTTAAAAAAACATGTTAAAAATTTAAAATATGGAATTGTTTTATTAATTTGTGCTTTTTTACAAATCTATTTTATGATGTTTAAAATTAATCCTATTATAGCAAAAGTAACTTTTCTTTCTTATGTTGTTGCATATAGAATGCCAATAGCAAATGCTCTTACATCTGCATATTTAAGTATATGGTTGCTCTCAATTTTAAATAGAAATAAATGTTTAAATAAAATATATAGCATTTTGGTAAGTATTCTAATAAGTATTTTTTATTATTTGACAATAGTTAATTCACCAATGAAATCTTATGTTAAATTTAAATGGTATTTATTATTGATAGTTGTACTATTTGTTTTAAATTTTCTATTGTTGCAAGGGAAAAAAGTATTATTTTCTATTTTGATGATAGTAATTATTTTTATATCAGGAGCTACTGTAAATCCAATTGCGAGGGGAACGGGAGCAATTTACAATAATTACTTATCATATAAAATACAGTCTATTAAAAAGTCAGATCCAAATGCAGAATGGATTTCAGCTAATGAGAATATTGGTTTTATGGGACCTTTTTTGTATGCCAATGGGGTTAAGACCATAGGAGGTACAAACTTCTATCCTGATTTAAAAAAATGGTATAAGATGGATAGCAAGAAGGCAACCCAAAATATTTATAATAGATATGCACATATAAATTTTGAAATTTATAATGGTATAACAAGTTTTGATTTGCTTGCAGCAGATAGTATATTAGTGAAGATTAATCCTAAAGATCTTAAAAAATATAATATCAAGTATGTTTTAACTAAAAATGATTTACGACAATTTAATATTCATAAAAAATTAATGTTTAAAAAAGTATATTCACAAGATAAAGATGGATTCTATATTTTTAAAGTTTTATATTATTAAAAATGATATTTGTAGGAGGATTTTATATGAAAGTAGCAGTTTTAATTCCATGCTATAATGAGGCTTTAACTATAAAAAAAGTAATAGAAGATTTCAGAAGGGTACTGCCTGATTCACAGATTTATGTATATGATAATAATTCTAAGGATACGACTTATGAAATTGCCCGTGAAAATGGTGCAATTGTAGTTAAAGAGCCAAGACAGGGAAAAGGTAATGTAGTTAGAAGTATGTTTAGAGATATTGAAGCAGATTATTATATAATGGTTGATGGGGATGATACATATCCTGCAGAGTTTGCAAAGGAATTATTAAAGCCAATATTTAATGGTGAGGCAGATATGACAATAGGTGATAGATTATCTAATGGTACATATAAGTCTGAAAATAAGAGGGCTTTTCATAACTTTGGCAATAACTTAGTTAAAGGTTTAATTGGAAGGTTATTTGAAAATGATATTAATGATATTATGACAGGATATAGAGCTTTTAATAGATATTTTGTTAAAACAATGCCGGTTTTAAGTAGTGGCTTTGAAATTGAAACAGAGATGAGTATTCATGCATTGGATAAAAAATTTTTGTTAAAGGAAGTTCCAATTGATTATAGAGATAGACCTGAAGGTAGTAGTTCTAAATTAAATACTTACAAAGATGGTATAAAGGTAATAAAAACCATAATATCATTATTTAAAGATTACAAACCACTGCCATTTTTCTTAATAATATCCTTAATTTCATTAGTTTTGGGATTGATAGTAGGTACACCTGTAATATTAGAATTTATAAGAACACATTATATTACAAAGGTTCCATCTGCAATATTAGCATTAGGATTCGTTTTAGTGGCATTGTTATTTTTGATGAATGGTATAATACTTGATACATTAGTTAAACAAAATAAACAAAATTATGAATTATTCTTAAATAAATTTAAAATAAATGATAAGGTTAATGGCAAACATGAATAATATAGTAGAATCTTTAAATAAAAATAAAAAAGGTATAGTGCTAATGTTTATTGCTTCATTACTTACAACCTTAGGTCAATATTTTTGGAAAATATCGCAAATGCATGATTTTAAATTCATTTTACTTGGGTTTATATTTTATGCTATAGGTGCCGTTGGAATGATTGTAGCTTTTAAGTATGGACGCTTTTCAGTAATTCATCCAATGATGAGCATGAGTTATATTTTTACAATATTTGTAGGATATTATTTTTTAAATGAAGCAATAAATCTTGATAAAATATTAGGATTACTATTTATTATGTTAGGAATAGTATTTATAGGTGTAGGCGATGAGTAGATTTATATTATATTTAATAATTATTTTAATGACTTTATTTGGATCTTTTGGAGGATTCTTTTTCAAAAAATCAACATCAGGGACTTCAATTTTATCAATAATAAAAAGTAAATTTTTGTACATTGGTGGAATTTTATATTTAATAAGTGCAATATTAAATATTCTTGTATTAAAGTATATGCCGCTATCACAGGTACTTCCTATGACAGCAATTACATATATTTGGTCAATGATTACATCAAGACTTGTATTAAAGGAAAATATAACTGTAAGCAAGGTTGTCGGAATGATTTTTATAATAGTGGGGGTAGTTTTTATTTCATTTTCATAACTAAAAGTTAAAAATACATTGAATTAAAAAGCAAATTGTACTTTATAATTCAATGTATTTTTTTTATTTATAAAAGAACATTGATTCAGAACAAGTATATTATATAACAAGTTGTTTTTTTTGACATGATTTTGTTATTAATGATATAATTATTAATGCTATAATTACTAATTACGTAGAAGGTGAGTATAAAATGAAAAAAAAGAGCTACTTTAGTTTAAGAATTTATAAAATTATTATTTCAATGATATGTTCATTTGCGATAATGAGTTTGATTTTTTGTAGTTATAAAAATATAAAATTTTATATATTTTTTGTATTAATGGCATTTATTATTTATAAAATAATGGCAATAATGAATAGAAGGTTGTTTGTTGTATCACTTATTGGGGGAAGCTTTTTTTCAATCGCATTAGTAACAGGATCTAATATTTTATCAAAAAGATCAATATCTTTAAATTTTAAAATGTATATGTCTATTATTGCGTTTTTATTTATATTTTTTACGTTGACTGCTGCTATAATAGGATATATTGGAAAGTTAAAATATAAATTATACAATAACTGCATACAACGTGGATTAAAAAAATATTTTAATGGATCATTAAAATATTTTTTAGTTGTATGGGTGATAATATTTATTTGTTATTTACCCACATTGTTAGCAACTTATCCTGGATTGTTTACTTATGATGTGTCAAATCAATTGTCACAATATTTTACAGGAGAAATTACTAGGTTTCATCCTCCACTACATACTTTATATCTAGGCATTTGTTTTAGCATAGGTAAAAATTTATTTAACTCTAATAATATAGGCATGCTTATTTATTCATTAAGTCAAATGCTTATAATGTCAGCAACATTTTCGTATTGCTGTTATTTTTTGGCAAAGGACAAAATTCCTATTATATTACAAGTTATTTCAATTTTATTTTTTGCACTTTTCCCAGTTAATCAAATTTTTTCAGTTACTACTACGAAAGATGTTTTATTTTCTGCAGCGTTTTTACTTGTTGTAATATTTACCATTGATATTATTTCAAACAGTGAAAAATTTTTTTCATCATATTGGCTACAACTAAGATATATTTTCTGTGTGATTTTAATGTTTAGTTTAAGAAATAATGGTTATTATGTATTTTTACTTTGTATACCCGTTATGCTAATTGTGTTTAGAAAGAAATTTTTGCATATGCTGTTTATATGTATATCATGTGTATTAGTATGGAATATTATAACAGGTCCAATATATACAAAACTAAATATAGGACAAGGTAATATTAGAGAGGTACTTTCAATACCGATTCATCAGCTTACAGGTGTTATGTCTTGTAATTATAAAGAGCTTAATAATAGAGAAAAATCTGATATTTCAAATTTAATAGGAGATATTAATGGCTTAAAGGAATCATATGGGGTAAATTCTGCTGATTACGAAAAAGCTAATTTTAATACAAATATTTTTAAATCAAATTCTAAATATTATATAAAAGAATACATAAAAATAGGTCTTAAATTTCCTAAAACTTATATGTATGCGTTTTTAAATAATACTTTACCAGCTTGGTATCCAGAATATACTTATAATGATTATAGATTATACAAAAATCCTAGAATATATATGCATTTTCCTTATATTGAATATGATTATGTTTCTAATGAATTTGTATCAATAAAACAGCATAGTAAAATACCTGTACTTGGAAAAATCATAAAAGAAATATGTTATAATGATTCTTATAAAAAAATCCCTATATTATCTATGCTTTTTAGACCAGGATTTATGTTTTGGGTATTATTTATATCTATACTTATATGTTTGTATGAAAGAAAGTATAAAATGCTATTACCATTATTTATACTTTTATCATTATGGATTTCTGTATTGTTTGGTCCTGTTACATTAGTAAGGTATTTATATCCTCTTTTTGTTGATTTTCCTTTAATGTTAATGATTGTTTTTAAGAATAATGAGAATTAATAAACTTAGTTAAATGTTAAATTATAGACTATAACAATAAATATATCGTAAAAGTACTATTAGGAATACTCATTTGCAAATTAAATCGATATTCTTTTAATAGTGCTTTTATTTTTTATTATTTTCTAAAAGGTTAAACTGATTGTAATATTTTTATAAAAGTTGAAAACATTACAGGCTTTCTTATAAAAATTAAATTTACATTAAAGAAATATAAATTCCTTCATTTTGACATAAATACAATAATATGATAATATAAAGCATATTAAATAAAGCATGTATAATGAGGTGGAAAATGAAAAAAATTGTTATAAAAAAAAGATTTTATATTATCGCAGCAATATTTATTTTTTTATAAGTATTTTTCTTGAAGTATTCGTATTTAATTTATCTTATTTTAAGATAAACAAAAGTGACAAGGGAATCCATAAGATAAATAAACAGAAATTAATTATTAAAATTTATAGATAATAAGCTTTATATAACAGGTCAAAATCCTTATTTTAAGATTTCAAGTGATAAATATGTGTCAGCAATAAAACTTAATTTATATAAGAGTCATGAAAATTTTAATATATATACAGAGGATAATAAAGGCAATGTTTCTAAAGTATATAATAGTAATTCTGATGTTAAAAATTTTGTTTATATTGATATAAACAAAAATATAAAATTTTATATTACAGCAAGTAATAATAAAAAATATGTTAGTATAAAGAGTATTTCTGAAGATAATAAATTTTATTTTAATATAATTAGATTTATTTTAATTTTTGGATTTTTATATTTAATTTTTATATTAGTAGTTTACAGAGGATTTTTAAAGAAAAACTTACATATTGGATTTCTAATTATTTCATTAACTTTAGGAACTATAATTTCAATATGCGTACCACCGTATTATTCTTTTGATGAATGTGCTCATTTCATAAGGAATTATGAAACGGCTTCTTTTGATTTTAATTTTTCAAGAACTAAAGAATCTACTTGGGTATCTAATATAGATGAGTTTTTTAGTTATAATGCGCACAATGATATATATAATTCTTATAAGGATAGACTGGCTAATGCAGAAAATTTTTCTGAAAATGATTATTCAATTGTAAAACATTTTAATTCACCAGAAGATACATATTTATTTGTTCCTTATGTGCCAGCAGCAATAGGAATATTTATTGGTAAACTTCTGAAATTACCATTTATATTAACTTTTTATCTTGGAAGGTTCTTTTCTCTATTATCATATTCTTTAATAGGAACATTAATAATTAAACATATTAAAATTGCTAAAAGATTAGTTTTTATGATTTTACTGTTTCCGCCAGCAATAGTAACAGCAGGTGCTTATTCTGTTGATCCTATGACAAATATATTAACTATAGGAAGTGTAGCTATATTTATAGATATGTTATTTGCAAAGAAAAATAGTATAAGTTATAAGAAAATAATAGGATTTGGCTTTTGTATAGCTTTAGTATCTATGTGTAAAGTGCCCTATGCACCATTAAGTTTTCTTATATTTGCTGTGCCAGATGATAAATTCAAAAAGTATAAAAATATTAATGTTATTTTTAGTAAGATTTTATCATTAATACCTGTGGGTTTGGCCGCAGCTGGAACTTTTTTGTATGGTATTATAAAGCATGTCAATCAGTGGGCAATTCCAGGTGTAAATCCAAAGGGACAAGTTCTTTTTATTATTAAAGATTTACCAGAATACATAGGTATTATCTATAAATTCACAGCAACCAATATATCAGGAATGCTTCAAGATGGAATTTCAACTTTTGCATATTGTGGGTATATGGATTCAATTTGGGGTTTAACCATATTAATTACCTTATTTATAGTAGCTTTTTCAGATGATGAATCAGATATATTAATTTTAAAGAAAAAAGAAAAATTAATAATTTCTATTTGTGTCTTACTGTCCTGGGGATTAGTAGTTAGTGCTCTTTATATAAAGTTTTACTGCCGTTGGTAAAGGTACAATAGAAGGGGTACAGGGTAGATATATTACACCGTTACTATTACCAATACTTCTATTATTTAAAAATAATAAAGTTGCAAATAGATTTAGTAAAGAAAGTTTAAATTATGTACTTATTATAGAATTTACAGCTATACTTATGATTTCACCAACAAAGCTTTTTCTACAATTTAGCAACTAATATTTAAATAAGTATTTTGAGTAAAAAAACAATATGTTAAAATTTAAAAATCTTAAATCAATCTTTAGAAGATACAATTAAAAAATAGAGCATAGTTTAAACAGCTTTTTATGTATTTAATAAATCCTAATATGAGAATATGGTAACTTTAAAATATACAATAATAGTTGATAATAATTCTTCTCATGGAATCGAAGACACGATATGAGAAGGCTTTTAGAATAAGAATAATTTGAAATTAATAGACAAGGGTTTTTCTGGAGCAAACAATCAAGTAATAAAGATCTCAAATACAAAAGCTGTTTTGCTTTTGAATCCGGATACAACTTAATTTATTTCTAATCTATATTATATACTTTAAATTTATACCAAAGGCATATTAAGTAGCATCATTTGTTGCATTTTGACATAAATACAATAATATGATAATATGAAAACATATTAAATAAAACGCATATAATGAGGTGAAAAATGAAAAAATTTGTTACAAAAAAAAGATTTTGCATTATCACAGCAGCACTTATTTTTTTTATTAGTATTTTCCTTGAAGCATTCGTATTTAATTTATCTTATTTTAAAATGAGTAAGGTTGACAGAGGTATCCACAATGTAAAAAAGCAGGATATAATTTTAAAAAATATGAAATTTGAGGACAATAAACTTTACATAACGGGTACAAATCCTTATTTTAAGATTTCAAGTGATAGATATGTATCTTTCTTAAAACTTGAGCTATATAAGGGTAGTGAAAGTTTTAGTATATATTCAGGGGATAGTAAGGGCAATGTTTCTAAAGTATATAATAGCAATTCTGATGTTAAAAATTTTGTTTATATTGAAGTAAACAAAAATATAAAAAATATAAAATTTTATATTACAGCAAGTAATAACAAGAAATATATTAGTATAAAGAGTATTTCTGAAGATAATAAATTTTATTTTAATATAATTAGATTTATTTTAATTTTTGGATTCTTATATTTAATTTTTATGTTAGTAGTTTATAGAGAATTTTTAAAGAAAAATTTACATATTGCATTTTTGATTATTTCATTAACTTTAGGAACTATAATTTCAATATGTGTACCACCGTATTATTCTTTTGATGAATGTGCTCATTTTATAAGGACTTATGAAACAGCCTCTTTTGATTTTAATTTTTCAAGAACTAAAAAATCTAGTTGGGTATCTAATATAGATGAGTTTTTTAGTTATAATGCTCACAATGATATGTATAATTCTTATAAAGATAGATTATCCAATGCAGAAATATTTTCAAAAAATGATTATTCAAACGTAAAACATTTTAATTCTCCAGAGGATACATATTTATTTGTTCCTTATGTACCAGCTGCTATAGGAATATTTATTGGTAAACTTTTGAAATTACCATTTATATTAACTTTTTATTTAGGGAGATTATTTTCTTTATTAATATATTCTTTAATTGGTGCATTCATAATTAAACATATTAAAATTGCTAAAAGATTAGTTTTTATGATTTTACTGTTTCCGCCAGCAATAGTAACAGCAGGTGCTTATTCTGTTGATCCTATGACAAATATATTAACTATAGGAAGTGTAGCTATATTTATAGATATGTTATTTGCAAAGAAAAATAGTATAATTTATAAGAAAATAATAGGATTTGGCTTTTGTATAGCTTTAGCATCTATGTGTAAAGTGCCCTATGCACCATTAAGTCTTCTTATATTTGCTGTGCCAGATGATAAATTCAAAACGTATAAAAATATTAATGTTATTTTAAGTAAGATTTTATCATTAATACCTGTGGGTTTGGCCGCAGCTGGAACTTTTTTGTATGGTATTATAAAGCATGTCAATCAGTGGGCAATTCCAGGTGTAAATCCAAAAGGACAAATTCTATTTATTATTAAAAATTTGCCAGAGTATATTTATATTGTTTATAAATTTACTGCAACTAATATATTAGGAGACTTTCAAGCGGCAATATCTTTACTTGCTTATTGTGGATCCATAGATTCAATTTGGTGTTTTATTATATTGATTACGCTATTTGTAGTAGCTTTTTCAGATGATGAATCAGATATATTAAATTTAAATAAGAAGGAAAAAATAATAATTTTAATTTCTGTTTTATTGTCCTGGGGGTTGGCTATTAGTGCACTTTGTATAACTTTTACCCCTGTTGGTAAAAATACAATTGATGGAGTACAAGGTAGATACATTATTCCACTGCTTTTACCATTATTTTTACTATTCAAAAATAATAAAATAGTAAATAAATTTAAAAAGGAAAATTTAAATTATTTACTTATTGTAGAATTTGCAGTTATACTCATGATTTCAGCACTAAAGATTTTTCTACAATTTAATAACTAATGTTTAAATAAGTATAATGTTAGTATTATTTTTTACTTATCTGAATGGAAAAGTTAAAATAATAATTAAAGAAAGCTGTTTAAAAATGTATGTAAAGCATTTTTAAACAGTTTTTTATGTATTTAGTAAATCCTATTATTTTTTATTCAATTGACTATTAGTACTGTAAATGCTAATATAAAAAATATAATTTAAAAAAGAAATTAGATATAATTAAATGGGAGTAGATATGCAAGAATATGACTTAACGATAATCATAGTAAATTGGAATGCAAAAGAGCTTTTAAAAAATTGTCTTAATTCCATATATGAGAATACGAAAACTTTAAAATATGAAATAATAATAGTTGATAACAATTCTTCTGATGGAAGTGGAGACATGATAAGAGAAGTCTTCCCCAAAAAGGATAATTTGAAATTAATAGAGAATAAGGACAACAAGGGTTTTGCTGGAGCCAATAATCAAGCAATAAAGATTTCAAAGGCAAAAGCTGTTTTACTTTTGAATCCTGATACAATTATAAATGGAGATGTTATAGGAAAGACTTTTAGATATTTATTTAAAAATGATGAGCTTGGGGTAGCAGGGTGCAAGGTGTTAAATCCAGATGGAAGTCTTCAGCTTGCCTGCAGGAGAATGGCACCAAGACCTAAAGATGCTTTCTTTAAAATATTTGGTATAAGTAAACTTTTTAAAAACAATGAGAAGCTTACAAGATACAATTTAACCCATGTTCCAGAAGACAAATTTTTAGATGTGGATTCTGTTTCAGGATGTTATCTTATGATGAAAAAACAGGTTGTAGATAAAATTGGTTACTTGGATGAAACATTCTTCATGTACGGAGAGGAAATGGACTGGTGTATGAGGGCAAAGAAAGCAGGCTTTGTTGTTAGGTATTGTCCAGTTGGAACAATTGTGCACTATAAAGGTGAAAGCAGCAGAAAACTTGGAGTTAAGGCTACTTACGAATTTTATAGAGCAATGCTTATATTTTATAATAAATATGACAGGAAAGATAATATATTTTTATTCAACTGGATTGTTTATATAGGCATAGTGATTCTAGGGGCATTTGCAGTTTTAAAAAATATATTAATGCCTAATGCAAGAGTAGGGACAAAAGGTTAAGTTTTGGAGGACAAGAATGGTTGATGTTTCAATTATAATAGTAAATTATAACACAAAGGATTTAATTAAAAATTGTATTGAATCTATATATAAAAATGTAAATAATATTTCATTTGAGATAATTGTTGTTGATAATGCTTCACATGATGAAAGTGTACATATGCTAAGAGATGAATTCAAAGATGTAAAGCTCATTGAAAGTAAAATAAATGGTGGCTTTGCCTATGCAAATAATAAGGGAATAGAAGTTAGCAGTGGAAGATACATATTTCTTTTAAATAGTGATACCATTATTCTAAAAGATGTAATTGAAAAGATGGTAAAATATATGGATGAAAATAAAGATATAGGTCTTTTGGGACCTAAACTTTTAAATGCTGATTCAAGCCATCAGACATCAATTTCAGCTTTTCCAACTTTTAAAAGAGAAGTATACCATATGTACAAATTAAAGAATGTACTTAAGGTACCATTTATAAAGAGCTTTTTTGTGAAGTTTTCAGATAAATTCGGATCAAAAGATGTACAGCAGTACATGAAGAATTTTCAGCCTATTGATAAGCCTCAAGAAGTTCAAGTACTTGTAGGCGCGGCACTTTTGATAAGAAGAAAAGTTATTGAAGATATAGGTATGCTCGATGAAAGATATTTTATGTACTATGAAGAAATAGACTTTTGCTACAAGGCAAGCCACAATCACTGGAGTAGGGTGTATTTCCCTTACGGTGAGATTATACACTTAATAGGGCAGAGCAGTGAGAAGATAAGCCAAGTAACCTTCTATGAACGATATAGAAGCATGATTTTATATTTTAGAAAAAATTATGGAAAGTCAAAGGAAATTCAGGTTAGAATAAATCTAATAATAGCTCTTTTGTTTAGAGTTATAGCTCTTTCAATTTTGAGAATTTTTAAAAGGTCAGATATTATAAAAAATAATATTGAAATATACATAAAAACAATAGGAATGGCTTTTAGTAAAAATAAAATTGCAAGTAAGCCATATTAATATTAGAAGGTAGTGTTTTGTAATGGAAAATAAAAATAAATTTATTTATTATATGTTGTGTATTTATACTTTGGTTCTACCTCTGCTGCCAGATGGAATAAAGGTAGATGCAATTCCAAAACTGCATAAGGTTTTGCCACTTGGTGACATCATGCTTGGAATTCTTATTATTGTATTTTTAGTGTATTTTTTGAAAAATAGACAGCATTTTAAAAAATGTCTTTTTGATTTTACACATGATTATATGGGAGCGTCTTTAATACTTCTCACATTAGTTATGTTTATATCAATTTCTTATTCATCTTATAAGATGACTGCATTAGGGGAAAGTGCTAGATTCCTATCTTTTGTATTGCTGTATTTTATAGTAAAATATAATACAGGAAGAGATGAAATAAAAGGAATTACTAATATTTATTTTTTCACTTATTTTATTATTAATGTATATGGTATTTTTCAGAAAATAACTGGATTTGGACTTTTAACTGGCTATGCAATGCCTGGAAGTAATGTTTTAAGAACTAATGCTACTTTTGATAATCCAAATACCTTTGCGTCTTTTTTAATTATTGGAATTTTTCCGGTACTTATGATGATAATAAAAAATAAAAATATATTTATTAAATTTTTCTTTTTTATGCTTCTTGTAATGGGTCTTTGTAACATAAGCTTTACCGGTTCAAGAAATGCTTTTTTAGCACTTGGAATTGGTCTTGTAATTCTTGCTATTTTCTATAACTGGCGATTTTTAATTGTACTCTTAGGAGCTGGTGGACTTGGGCTTATAGTTCCTCACGTTAGAACTAGACATTTTGCAATTGGAGATAAATCTCTTGATGAGGGAAGAATAAAAATATGGGAAACTGCACTTAAGATGATCCACAATCATCCTATTTTAGGAGTCGGTAATGGTAACTTCATTAAGCTATATGATTCATATGTTGCAAAGTATAAATATCTTGCATACTTAAATTATTCAAATTATCCAACTCACAATTCTTTCTTAAAAGTTGAAGCAGAGCTTGGAATATTCGGCGGACTATTTTTTATATGCATTATAATAGGAGCAATTGCGAAAATTAGAAAGACTTTAATAATTTTAAGAGATGAGCATCTTAGATTCTTTTATGTTGGTTTTTTAGCAGCAGCTATTTCTTTTATATGTATGAATTTTGTAGAAAATCTGTTTACGGTACCAGCAGTGGTAGCATATTTTTGGATTTTCTTAGCTGGAGCAGATGCCATTTATTATAGAAACAAAATGGATTATTAGGAGGAACTATGTTTTCAAAAATACTTAAATACGAAATATTCAACGGAGATAAAAGAGAGCTTATTGAATATATAAAAAGATTTAAAAAAATACATATAGTTTCTGGTAACCCTGAAGTACTTTATAATGGACTGTATGATGATTCTCTTTTAAAAGGATGTACAAGAGAAAATTCAGTTATAATACCGGATGGAGTTGGAGTTGTAATAGCCTCTAAAATTGCGAAAGATCCAGTAAAGGAAAAAATAGCAGGAATAGAAGTTATGGATGAGATTATAAAATATTGTGCAGAATCCAAGAAGAGCATATATTTTTTAGGCGCTAAGCAGGATATGCTTGATAAATGCATGGAAAATACTAAAAAGAAGTATAAAAATTTAATAATAGCAGGAAGCCACAATGGTTATTTTGATATGGAAAATTGCAGCGATATACTTCAAGATATAAAAAATTTAAAACCATACGTTTTGTTTGTAGCCATGGGATGTCCAAGACAGGAGAGATTTATAAATTCATACATGAATGAACTTCCAGCAAGTATATATATGGGCCTTGGAGGAAGTTTCGATGTTGTTTCTGGAAAGCTTAAAAGAGCACCAAGATGGATGATAAATTTTGGACTTGAATGGCTTTATAGAGTGGCAAAAGAACCATTTAGAATAAAAAGACTTGGAGTGATTCCAAAATTTCTTTTGAAAGTTTTTTTAAATAGAAGTAAAATAAACTAGTGTGTATATGATATATATTATCTTAAAATAAATTAGGAGCTGATTATAAGATGAAAGTTTTATTAACTGGAGCAAATGGACAGCTTGGAAGAGAATTAACCAAGCAATATAATGAAAGAAAAGATGTAGAACTTATATTAACTGATGTAAAGGACCTTGACATAACAGATGTAGAGGTAGTTAATAAATTTGTAGAAGATAAAAAACCTGATGTAATAATAAATTGTGCAGCACATACACAAGTTGATAAATGTGAAGAACAGGTTGATCTTGCAACTAAAATAAATACAATAGGACCTAAGAACCTCGCTGCTGCTTCATATGCAATTGGCGCTGAAATAGTTCAGGTTTCAACTGACTATGTATTTAACGGAGAATCAGCTGATCCTATTACAGAATTTGATACTCCAGATCCACAGACTGTTTATGGAGTAACTAAATTAAATGGTGAAAAATTTGTTGAGAGTTTGAATCCAAAACATTACATAGTAAGAACAGCTTGGCTTTATGGAGACGGAAATAACTTCGTAAAGACAATGATAAATTTAAGTAAAACTCATGATGAACTTAAGGTTGTAAATGACCAAGTTGGAACTCCAACAAGTGCTTTAGACCTTGCAAGAGTTATAGTAAAACTTGTAGATGAGAAGAACTATGGACTTTTCCACTGCACATGCAAAGGGGTATGCTCATGGTATGATTTTGCAGTAGAAATATTTAGACTTAAAAACATAAATGTTAAGGTTATTCCTTGTACTACTGATGAGTTTCCAAGACCAGCAAAAAGACCAAAATTCTCAGTTTTAAGGAACTACATGCTTGAACTTACTACTGGTGATATTACAAGAGACTGGAAAGAAGCAATTAAGGATTATATTGCAAAACTTGATATGTAATTGCTATAATGAACTCGTACTTAATAGTGCGAGTTTTTATTTAACTAATAATAATTAAGGATGGTTATTATATGAATAGAGTGGCTAAAAATTTTGCCTTTATAACATGCTCAAATTTGCTGTCTCAGCTGCTTGTCTTTGTTGCAGGAGCATATTATGCAAGGATAGTTGGAATTTCGTTATTTGGAGATGTAACAACAGTTCAAAATATGATTAATTATTTTACAATATTTGTTTCCTTTGGGCTCCAAACCTATGGAACACGAGAAGTAGTTAAAAATGATAATAAAATAGATAAAGTTACTGGTGACATACTATCATTTAGGATAATTTTATTTGTTATAAGTTTTATAGTTATATTTGTAATTTCACTATTCCTTGCAAAATTTAAGAATGATGTGGTACTTGCAAGACTCTTTGTGATTTGGGGGTTAACTCTTCTGCCTACAGCTGTATGTATAGATTGGGTGTACAGTGGATTACAAAAAATGGGATACAATGCAATTTACAATATAATAAAAACTGGTCTTCCTTTTTTACTTTTATATTTGTTTTTAAAAAATAAAGCTGGTATTTATCTTATTCCTATATTTACACTAGTAGCTTTAGCAGTTGGCGGCATATATCAAATGTACATATTTTTTGTAAAAGAAAAGTTTAATTTCAAATTGAGATTTGATAAAACAGCTATAAGAAAATATATTGTATATGGTTTCCCTTTTGTTAGTTCTGGTATACTTGC
>JAQUXS010000089.1 GCA_028692255.1 Clostridium sp. | reverse complement strand
TTACTAATTAAATTAAATCCTCTTTCGAAGATCCAAAAGAATTTGCTGGTTTATTTTTCTTATCTCTGTTTAATTTTCAAAGATCACTGTGCTGCCACAAGACAGCTTATACATAATAACATAAATCAAAACTTATTGTCAACACTTTTTTCTTAATTTGTTTTAAGAATTTATTTCATCTGTGTGCTGCAACGTTTTATATAGTAACATATTTTTTCTTACTTCTAAAATATATGTTTGCAGTCTTATAAGTTTATCTTTATTTTTCTCTTAATTTCGGCATAAATCTTTATTTTATTTATGCTGATACTCCAGGAGACGTTTCTGAACAAGTAAGAACTATAGAAAATTTTCGGCTTCGCCGAATAATCCAAATTACTTCTTAACTATTCACTATTGCTTATTACTTATAAAGAATAAACTGTCACACTGTTTTTTAGTGCGACAATTTATTTAAGCATATATTTGCATTCTATTTTCTATCAATTTCAAAATAAACTCCACCGCCATAGAGAATCATGGTATCATCATCTTTTATATAAAATGTACATCCTTTACCGCTAGAGTCTTTTGCCTGAACCATAGTAATAGTTGGTCCACTTATACCTAATTTATCAAATGTCATTTTGTTTTCAGCTTCAAATTGACTTTTAGGAACACTTGACTTCTCATATCTGGGATTTTGAATACTTTCATTTAAATCACTTGCATTATCTCCAAAGCAGGTTGCTTCTTTAGAAGAAAAAATTAAATTTCTACCTATTAATTTATTTATATCGTCCTTGCTATAAGTTCCTGCCGTGCCATAAGCAACTTCTCTTTTTATAGTCCAATTACCCATATAAATTTGTTCCTGGCTTTTGGGAACATTATTTTGCTGTGCTGTCTGGTTCTGAGTTTGTTTTGTTGCCTGCTTAGATGCTGCTTCATTTGATGTATTCTGTTGAGATTCCCCCTGCTCTGTAGTGTTTCCAGTCACATTATCTGCAGTATTTCCGTTTGTTTTTTCACTACCTTTTTTATTTTTTGATGATGCGTCATTTTTGTTACTGGAAACATCCTTTGAACTGGCTGATTTCATATATATTGCATATCCACATCCTAAAACAACCACCACTACTAATATCCATGCCAATATCTTTTTCTTCATATAATAGATCCCACCTTTCTTCATTATTATATAAGATACTCTTTATATTTACTATATAAAAAACTTTATAGAAAAAGGACATGCTTAAAAATAATTGAAACCACTTTTAAGCATATCCTCAATAGAACACTATCTATTTAAGAAGTACATACATATTATACTCATCTATGCATAAATTTCTTTTTTAAACTTCTTGTATTTTTAGCATATTTGTATTTCCTGAAGTTCCCGTAGGTATTCCTGCTGCAAATATAACAATATCCTTTTTATTTACATACTTAGTTTTAAGTGCACCTTCAATTGATATCTTTATAAGTTCATCAGTAGACTCAACCTTAGGTACAATTATTGGATATACACCCCAGTTTAAAGCTAGTCTTCTTGCTACTTTTTTGTGTGGAGTAGCAGCTATAATAGGACATTCTGGTCTATAAGCTGAAACCATTCTTGCAGTATATCCACTTTGTGTTGCTGTTATTATTGCTGAAGCATTAAGTGAAAGAGCTGCATTGCAAGTTGAAAGGCTTATAGCATTAGCAATGTTATTTGCTTTTTCTGTTCTCTTATGTTCTAGCATCTTTTTATATCTATCTGATTCTTCTACAGTTTCAGCAATTTCTGTCATAGTAGTTGCTGCCTCTACTGGATATTTACCTCCAGCAGTTTCACCACTTAACATAATTGCATCAGTACCATCAAATATAGCATTTGCAACATCTGATGCTTCTGCTCTTGTTGGTCTTGGATTTCTTATCATTGAATCAAGCATTTGTGTTGCAGTTATTACTGGTTTACCAGCTTTATTGCATTTTTCTATTATGGATTTTTGAACAAGAGGCACTTCCTTTGAAGGTATTTCTACTCCCATATCTCCTCTTGCAACCATTATTCCATCAGAAGCTTTTATAATTTCATCTATATTATCAATACCTTCTTGACTCTCAATTTTTGAGAATATTGATATTTCTTCTCCACCATTTTCTCTAAGAACTTTTCTTATGGATTCTACATCAGAACCTTTTCTTATAAATGATGCAGTGATAAGATCTATTCCTTTTTTAATACCAAATTTCAAATCGCCCTCATCTTTTGGTGTAAGAGCTGGAAGCTGTATAGAAACCCCTGGTATATTAACTCCCTTATGATTTCCTACAAATCCTGTATTTTTTACAACGCAATGAATCTTGCGACCTTCAACACTTTCTACTTCAAGACCTACAAGTCCATCATCAATTAGTATTGTATCTCCCTTTTTTACATCTTCATGTAGCTTGTCATAACTTACAGAGCATTTAGTTTCATCTCCAAGCACTTCTTCACCTGTACTAACAGTAAACTTATTACCTTGTTTTAGTTCTACACTTGTACCTTTAAAATTGCCTGTCCTTATTTCAGGTCCCTTTGTATCAAGTATTATTGCAATCTGTTTTCCTAATTTTTTTCTAACCTTTTTTACAATATCAATAGATCTCCCATTTCCTTCATGGTCTCCGTGTGAAAAATTATGTCTTGACGCATTCATTCCAGCTTCTACTAACTTTGTTACTGTTTCTTCATTATCACTTGCTGGTCCTATGGTACATATAACCTTTGTTTTTTTCATATTTTTCTCCTCCAATTCTAGTAATGGTAATTAATGATTATACTTACATGATACATTTTTAACAATCAAATTTCAATATTACTATTAAAATTAGTTAATTATCGTATAAAATCAATAATTCTTAATTGATTTTAGTCATTATGTATATTATCTTTTATACTAGGGAATTCTCTTTATTAATGTTATATGTCATTTATGACCACAGGAGAGATGTTCGTATGAAATACGGTAATTTAGTTTATATTATTGGAGCAGGTTTTAATCAATGCGTAAACAATAAATGTGGCTTAAAACCTCCTCTTTCTACTAATTTTTTCAACACAATATTATCAAGTGAAAATTTTAACAATCCCCTTTACTGTAGGAAAGCAAAACTAGTTTATGATTACATATATAAATATTGGAAAAAATCTATAGATGATTTAAAAAATACAGAATTTAACATTGAGGAATGTTTTACTTTAATTCAGCTTCAATTAATTAAAGCTTCAAAACTCAATAACAAAGACGATATTTTAAAACTGAAATCAATTAACTCTTTGCTTAAATTTATGTTTATAGAGGCACTTCGTGAATTTCAGCCTTTTAGTAATTCTTCAGATGCAATTTTAAAGTTCGGAAAACTTATATACAAGCAAAGACCTGAAATTATAACATTTAATTATGACTGCAATCTTGAAACCGCAATAGAATCTGCTTCAGATGATTATAATTTCAATTGTGCACTTTCTTATGGAATAAAGTTCGACAGCGTCATTGACTTAAAAATTAATAATTGTAATTCTTTAAAGAGCAATGACTTCTATAGTAAAAATAAGCAGTATGATTGGAACATCCTTAAACTTCACGGTTCTTTAAATTGGTTTAAATATACCGACAATAATGATAATTTAAAAATACTTCTCTCTTTAAACAATGCTGATATAAAGGACTACATTAATTCACTCTCACTAGTAGAACCATTAATAATACCACCCGTACCTTATAAAAAATATGATCAAAAATATATCTCAACATTGTGGGATGAAGCTAAAATTGCACTTTCCAATTGCAAATCACTTATAGTAATAGGCTATTCCTTTCCAATTACAGACTTTGGTGTAAAAAAGCTTCTACTTGAAGCTTTTGAGAAAAATGAACTTGAAAAATTAATAATTGTAAATCCTGACACTTCAGTAATTAATACAGTAAAAAAACTTACTCATTTTAAAAAGCCTGTACTTGTATGTGACAACCTAGACGAATTTTTACAAAATGTAGATCACATTTAAAGCTAATAATGAAAAAGAAACAACTGCTAAACATAAGCAATTGCTTCTTTTAAAGTTCATAAAAACTCCTAAGGGGTTTTCTCCCTTTTAGGTCTTTATTTTCCTGCTATGGTCATATCAAACATTTCAATAGCTTCTGGTCCTACAAATCCATCTTGGCTTTGAAGCTCTTTGGAAAGATACATATTTGAGTGTATATCTTTTATGTTTCCTGATAACGATCCCCCAGTTACAGGTATAGTAGTCTTTCCATCAAAATACCATCCAAGTCTTATTTCCCCTCCAAAGTTCCCTGTTACAGGATCTATCTGGAAGTCTGAAAATGTAACAAGTTCTAAGTATGGCTCTTTTTCCATATCGCTTATAGCTCTACTTCCCTCTGAAACAATGAAGTTACCTATATTTCCTGTAGTTTTATTCTTTAAATAATAACTATTTTTAAAATCACCATGATAAATTTTCAGTTTCCCCTCTTCTATTACAGAAACTTTTTTAAGAGCTATACCATCGTTATCAAAAGGTGATGAATGTACTGAATTCTTAAGGTATGGGTCAAGCACAAGATTTATCTTATCCCCCTCTACATTATTACCTTGAATTGAGCTATCAATTTTATAATTTGATATTTTGTTATATACAGCATCAGCTGAAGATACATATGCATAATAACTAAGTACTTCTTTTACAGGTTCACCTTTAAGTATTATTTTATATTTTCCTGAAGCAACTGTTTTAGAAGCCTTAGCTCTTTCTTTTGCAAGCAATATCATTTCTCTTACTGACTCTGAAATATACTCCGGATCATAATCAGAAAAAGTAAGCATCTTATACAATTCAATTTCCTCTGTCTCTTTCCATGTTGTTATGAATTCTATCATGCCACTGTATGATTCCCAATTTACATCTGTACCATTGGACATTACTATTCTTTTATAATTTTTATCCAAGAATATTTCTGCTGAATTTATTCCACCTTTTTCTTCAGTGTCATTTAAATAAAGTGCCTCTGCTAGTTTAGGCATCCATTTTGAAAGTTCCATGGATGAAAACTTACTAGTTACCTCTTTTACATTGTCTTCACTTTTCTTAGGAAGTTCATAATATTCATTTTTAACAAGACCAGCGGCATAAATACCGTCATCTACTATTTTCTTAAGTTCCTCTTCCTTCATTGTAGGATGGACATCAAAGCTTGAGCTTCCCGTATATTTAACCCCTTCTTCTTCAAAATCTTTGTATACTGTTACTTTAAAATGCTGCACATCTTTTGTTCTTTCAGTATCCAAATCTTTTTTAACATAGAAGAGTTCCTCGCTGCTAGTTCTTACTTCAACTATTTTATAACCATCAGCTTCTGATTTTTCTAATAAGTCTTTTATCTTATTTATCATTATCCTATCCTCACTTTCGCTTTGATATATGGTCCACCGCTTGATACCTTTACAAATTCTTTATATCCTTTTCCGCACGCACCACTTCCTGCAAGTTCAACATCTTCAGATACCATTGATATTGACTTTAAAAGATCTGGTACATACCCTGTAAGAACAACTGGTGAAACAATTTTCCCTGTAAATCTTCCATCCTTTATTTCTTTTCCGTAGTTAACCATACACTGAATTCCCCAATTTTTAGGGTCTTCCATTCCACTAAAAGGACAATCAAGCAAATATCCATGTTTTATTGAAGCAATCATATCTGAAAGTTTATCTTTTCCACCTGTAAAGAATGTGTTTGTCATTCTTGCATAAGCTTTTCTTTCAAATGAAAATCTCTTTCCATTACCTGTTGGTTTTACTCCTAATTTTAATGCAGAAAGCATATCACAAAGTCCACTCTTTAAAATTCCATTTTTAATTATTACAGTGTCCTGTCCTATAACCCCTTCATCATCAAATAAATAAGAAGATACCTGGTGTGCTGAAGCTGCCCCGTCACGCATTGTTACAAGTTCTGAAGCTACCTGCTTATTCATATACTGAGGAGCCTTTGCTCTATTTTTAACGAACATATCCATTTCAACACCATGACCAAAAGCTTCATGTGCTATAATTCCTGATACATCTGGAGAACAAATGGCATCATATTCACCAGGATCAACTGCTTTTGCATCTAAAAGTTTTATAGTTATATCAATTGTATCCTCTATCTTATCTTCCATTTCATCGAGTATTTCTACTCCCTTAAGACCTGAGAATGATTGAAAATTAGTTTTAACATTATCTCCTCTTCTTGCAATAGGGAAAATATAACCTTCACTCCATATATAGGACTGACTTAAATCCTTTTTATTTGAAATAAATATTTTTGAAACATGAACCTCTTGAAATCTTATCTTTGCATCTAATATGAGATCAGATATTGAGGTTGCTTTATCTTTAAGTTTTATCATTTTGCTTATAATATATCTATCACTTGTTTCTTCTGGTACAATTCCAACTTCTCCTACAAAGTTCTTACTTATTTCTTCTTCCTCTATAGCAGGATACTCTGTCATTTTTACATGAGCTGATTTTAAATTTTCAAGTTGATTTTGTACTCTCTTCTTAATAGATGCAGCTATCTCTTTAATATTATCATTTTCAATTTCATTAAATGAATATTCAGAGTATCCAATTCCATTATAAATTTTAGCTACAAATCCTCTTTCATTCCAAAAGGAATCATCTATTCCTACTCCTTTTTTCTGTGCTGCGTACTGCTTACCACGTGAATCAGTTCCAAGTATAGATACATATTTAAAATCTTCTTTTAAGATTTTTACAAGTTCTTTAATAATTGGTCTTTTTTCTTCTAAAAAACTAGACATCTTTACTTTCATTAAATTCGCCACCTTTACATTTTAATACAATTCATGTCTATATTGTATACCATATCTTTCCTCTCCACAATTATATTAATTTTCTTTTTTATATCATCTTCTAAATTTATATTTTTTAGTAATTCTCTTGTTGGATTAACAGCTATAGGATGTTCAACAAACTTAAACATGGAAAGATCCCCTGTAGTATCCCCATATGCGTAAGATTTATCTAGGTCTATATCATATTTATCTACAAGTTCTTTTATAGCTCTATTCTTGCTTTCACTGTCCCACATTGGTTTTACTTCTCCAGTATATATGCCATCTTTATTTAGTATATATTCAGCCCCTCTATAATCGTCAAAACCATATTTTTGTGACATTTCTTTTACAAGTTCAATGGGGCTACCTGAAATTGTAAGTATCTTGTGTCCTTGTTTTTTATGCCATTCTATTCTATCCCTAGTGTATGTGTAAACTCTATCTCCTTTTTGTGAAATAACCTGTTTTGCTATAAATTGAATTTGATGATTTTTCATACCCTTAATTACAGATACATATATATCTGCCATCTTAAGCAAATAATCATCATAGTCACCCTTTCTTCTGTCCCACTTGTCATATTCAGGTTTAACTTCATCATACCAATGCTTTGGTTCAATCATTTCATATTTTATAAGCTTCTTAAAAACCTCCCCTAAAAGTGCCTCTCTATATAATGTTCCATCTATATCAAAAAAAGCCGCTATATTTTTCATAAACATCACCTCAAAGTTATTATTAGTATACTATAATATACCTTTTTTAAATAAATTTACAGTGTTAAGACATAAATTTAATAATAATTATAAATAAGCTGCAATAAATAATATAAAAAAACATGTTATTGTTTTGATATAATACACGTAGGTGATAATAATGGAAATTAACAGATTATTTAAGATTGTATACATACTGCTTGATAAAAAAAGTGTTACTGCAAAGGAACTAGCTGAACATTTTGAAGTCTCTAGGCGTACTATTTATCGTGATGTAGAAGCACTTAGTATTGCAGGTATCCCAATTTACACAACTAAAGGAAAAGGTGGTGGTATCAGTGTACTACCAGAATTTATTCTAAATAAATCTTTACTTTCAAGCTCAGAACAAAACGAAATCTTATCAGCGCTACAAAGTTTAAATGCCTTAGATGTTCCAAACATTGATCCAATTTTAAATAAACTCTCCTTGATATTTAACAAACATAATACAAGTTGGATTGACGTTGATTTTTCTCATTGGAATAATAAAGGTAATAATAGAGAAAAGTTCAAACTCTTAAGAAATGCTATTTTAGAAAAAACAATTATAAAATTTAATTATTATAATTCCTCTGGAGAAAATTCTAAAAGAATTGTAGAACCTTTAAAACTTATTTTTAAAGGGCAAGACTGGTACCTCTACGGTTATTGCAAGTTCAAAAGCGATTATAGAATGTTTAAAGTCTGTCGAATAAAAGATATTTTATGTACAAATAAAGTTTTTAATAGAGATATGCCTCAGAATATTTGGAACAACGTTGACTCTTCATACAAAAGCAAAATGACTACATTAGTTTTAAAAATTAATCCTAAAATGGCCTATAGACTATTTGATGAATTTGAAATTGAAAACATAAAAACAAACAGCGACGGAAGTTTTACCGCAGCGACTACTGTCCCTTCTGGCAATTGGCTTTATGGATATATAATGTCTTTTGGGGAATATGCAGAAGTATTACAGCCAAAATATATTAGGGAAGAAATTGCAGATAAACTTAAAAATAGCCTGAAAAAATATTTATAATATGACATAATGTTGTCAACTTATGAATGCTATACTAATTTCATTAAATGAAAGAGGTGTAGATTATGGATTATGAAATAGTTCAATTAAATGAGAAAAAAGTAGCAGGTATAACTATACGTACAAATAATAATGATAAGAATATGAAGCAATTAATTGGTGAGCTATGGCAACGCTTTTTAACTAAGGGAATATACGAAGATATATTAAATAAAAAAAATAATAGCCTTCTCGGCTTGTATTCTGACTATGAAAGTGATGCAAATGGTTATTATAATGCAACAGTCTGCTGTGAAATAACTGAATATGAAAATTTACCTAAAGGAGTTATAAAAAAAATAATACCTGCCGGAAAATATGCAAAATTTATAGTTAGAGGAAATATGCAAACAGCAGTGAATGAATTTTGGACAAAACTTTGGCCTATGAATTTAAATAGAAAATATACTAGTGATTTTGAAGAATACAAAGATGTAAGTGACATAAACAATTGTGAAATACACATTTATATTGCTTTAAATTAGTAAACTAAAATAATAAGGGATAGGTAATTAATATACTTATCCCTTCCTTAATTCATTTATATTTATACTTTTGATGTTTTTCAAAACTATAAATAATAGTTATTTATCGTCCTCTTGTACATATTCTAGCAAATCGCCAGGCTGACATTTTAACTCACGACAAATTGCTTCAAGTGTAGAAAATCTTATAGCTTTTTTATCGTTTATCAATAAATTATTGTATAAAAAAAGACTTAAAGCAATATGCTTTAAGTCTTTGGTGGCCAATCCAGGAATCGAACCAGGGACACGAGGATTTTCAGTCCTCTGCTCTACCGACTGAGCTAACTGGCCATATTATATAAATATTGAATGGACAAAAGTCCATTCAATAAACTTACCCAGCAGCGACCTTTTCTCCCACAGGGCTTCCCCTGCAGTACCTCAGGCGCGTTAGAGCTTAACCTTCGTGTTCGGAATGGGAACGGGTGTAACCTCTAAGCCATTACCACTGGATACT
>JAQUXS010000088.1 GCA_028692255.1 Clostridium sp. | reverse complement strand
TTTTCTTCTATTTTCTCTAACATTTCTTTATTCTTTGGATCAACAAATAAACATGTGTAGCCTTCTTCACCAGCTCTTCCTGTTCTTCCTATACGATGTATATAGCTTTCTACACTTTCAGGGATGTCATAATTATATATATGACTAACTCCACTTATATCAAGGCCTCTAGAAGCTATATCTGTAGCTATTAAATATTGAAAATCAGCTTTTCTAAAAGCTTTCATTATTCTTTCACGTTTTGATTCAGGTATATCGCTGTGCAACTTTTTACAATCATATCCACGTCTATAAAGAGCTATTTCAAGTTCGTCTGCTCTTCTTTTCGTTCTACAAAATATAATGGCCATGGAAGGATTATCTTCGTCTAACACAGTGCATAAAGCATCCTGCTTCCTTCTGTCTGTAGTCTCTACTACATTTTGCTTAATGGCATCAAGTGTAACTTCTTCTTTTTTTATAGATACTGTCAAAGGGTCTGTCATATATCTATAGGCTAGTTTTTTAACCTCTGAACTTATAGTTGCAGAGAAACAAAGTGTCTGCCTTTTTTTAGAAGTTTCTTTAATAATGGTCTCTATTTCATTTTTAAATCCCATTAAAAGCAGCTGATCTGCTTCGTCTAATACCAATGTTTTTAATTTGGTTAAATCTACAGTTTTTCTCTCAATATGATCTAGAAGTCTGCCCGGTGTTGCTATTATAAGATGAATATTACCCTTAAGTTTTTTTAATTGAGATCCTATATTCTTGCCACCATATGCTGCTAATATATTGACATCCTTAGCTTCCTTGAGTTTTAAAGCTTGCTCGGTTATTTGAATAGCAAGTTCTCTTGTAGGCGTTATAATTAAAGCTTGAATTGAATCAACGGAAATTGATATATTTTCAAAAATAGGTAGCAAAAATGCAAGAGTTTTTCCAGTACCTGTTTGAGCTTCTCCTATAATATCTTTTCCATCCTTTATATGGCTAATACTCTCTATTTGAACTGGAGTAGGTTCTTTAATTCCATTATTTTTTAATACCTTTATTAAATCTTCACTAATACCTAATTCTTTAAAATTCATTATTTTCTGCCTTTCACTATATGGAAGATTTTAAGTTTATAATTCTCCATATTACTATGTATTTTACATTTCTTTGGACTAGTTAATAATACCATATTGTTAGAAGTATTACTAATAATAGTATAATTCACATAGGCTTTTTAATACTATATACTAAATAAAATATTAATATTGACTTATGTTAGCTATAGTATAAATTATAATATAAAAAATGGATAATTTAAAATTAAACTATGATATAATAAAAAAATATATGAATTGTAACATAAAAACTGCTTATTCATAATAACAGGAGGAAAATATGCAAATTTGTTGTACAAAAAAATTATTTGAGGAATCTCATATACTTACTGAAAAAGTGCCTCCGGAAAATGATTTATTCTGTTGGAGTGCACATTTTATTATAGTTAACCGCAGAAAAACAGTTGTAGTAGTAAATGATAGTAGTGGATTAGGATTTGTACTATATGGATTAAAGACAAAAGATTTTAGTAAATTAGCTGAACTAATTCTTAAGGGAATTAAGAACAGTTTAAAAGCCATAAAAATTAGAGAAGAAGTAATAGAGCAATATATTAAAACTGCCGGTAAATTGACTTTTACTAAAACACGAGGTCCTAGATATGTTGCGCTGATTAACAAAGCCTCCCAGCTGGTAAAAATGTTTTCTGAAAAATTAGATTCTAATGTGCTGTATCAACCTACAGCATCTAAAATGATCCGTGAAGACTTTATAAAAGTTTATGGTACCAAAAACTATAGGTACACATATGAAATATTAATTGAGAAGCTTAAAAAATTTGCAGGAGAAAATATAATAAAATGTGAAGCATTTGATTTGATAATCAAGTTAAATTTAAGACAACATAAATGTTGGAGAAGAATTGTAGTGCCTAATGATTTTACTTTCAAACAGTTTCACAAAATACTGCAAGTACTTTTTAACTGGCAAAATTATCATCTCTATGATTTTGATGTTTTTGACGAAAAGGGCAACTGTATTTTGAAAATTATGGATGACGATGATGAAATATATAACTTTCAAGAAGGCTATAAAATTCTATTATCTGCAAAAGTAAAACTGTTGGATTTTTTTAAAAAGAATTGTAAAGTGATATACAATTATGATTTTGGAGATGGCTGGAAACACGAGATAGTAAGTCAAAGTACTATTTATGATTATGATAAAAACCATCCTATATGCCTAATGGGTGAGGGAATATCACCACCTGAAGATGTTGGCGGTGATCCAGGGTATGAAGATTTTCTAAAGATTATATCAGATACTAATAATGAGGAATATGAGCGTATCTGCCAATGGGCTGAAAGTCAAGGATATACGGAGTTTAACATAGATTTAGTTAACACAAGATTGAAATATATACTTGCATAAACAATTTAATCAAATATTAAAAATTTGTACAAACTATTAATTCAGTAAGGAGACAAGTGAATGTTAAAAAAAGTAATAATTACTATTTTAATTTTATTAGTATTTATAATTGTCTGTATGATTATTGTAATGAAATCTTTAAATAATCAAAAAACAAGTAAGGAGAGGGTACTTCCTAGTAAAAATGTAGATTCTAAAAAGGCATTGATTATTTTTCAGCCTTCTCTATCGGATGTTACAAGTGTAATGGCAAATTCAATATCCCAAGGTTTAAACCATGGTGGATATGAGGTGACATTAAATTATCCTTGCAGCAATTTAAGTACTGATCTATCCCAATATTCTTTAATGATTTTTGGATCACCAGTATATGTTGGAAAACCATTGACTATAGTAACTGATTATATGTCAAAAATTAAAGACCCTTCATCTAAGAAAATTATATTGTTTTCAACTGGAGGAGATGCTGCAAACAAAGAGGAACTTAATGTTATGGAAAATTCGCTTAATGGTGTAAAAGCATATAAAAAAATAAAGTTCATTTCAAGTTCAAGAGAGAAAAGCTCAAAGGAAGCTTATAACTTAGGAATAGAGCTGTCAAAGGAATAATACAATATGAAAAATCTAATAAAAAAACTTCCTAACATATTAACACTGCTGTGAGTAATACTAACAATATTGTTGAACTTTTACATTATTAACCATTTTAACAGTATACTAATTCCTATAATAATCAGCTTTATAATATTTTTAACAGATTTTTTTGATGGTAAACTTGCTAGAAGTACTGGATGGACATCAAAGATAGGTGCTATTTTTGATGTAGCTGCAGATTTGCTTTATATTGTTGTTTCTTACATTGTATTATATGCATTGCACATTATTCCATTGTGGTTTTTATTTATTATAGTCTTTAAATTCATGGAATTTATTATCACTTCATATTATATTAAAAATTCATCTGACGAAAAACCTGTATTTGTTTTTGACATTTTAGGCAGATTTACAGCTGTAATTTTTTATATTATTCCGCTTGTTTCCTATGTATTCTTTCACTTTTTAAGTAATGGATACTTATATATTGTTGATTTTATTATGTATATCACTACTTTACTAACTGTTATTTCTTCTTCATATCGTATTAAAGTCTGTGTTAAGAAATTTAAAAGTAATAAAGCTCCGTTCAAAATTAAAGAATTAGATTAAAATATTAGGTAAAGAAAAACATAGCCCATGCAGTAAAAAACATGGGCTACTTTTTTATCTATCTTTAATTACTTTTCCTTTTCCTTTTTCTTTTAAAAAATTCATAAATTCATCGGTACTTCTATTTATTATTAATTCTTCAGGCATTTCTATATCTTTCAATACTTTTATTGCTGCATCAAAATTACCAATATGAAAGCATACATGGGAATCACTATTTAATATTATCCTTACAGCATATTCCTTGCACAATTTAGCAATTTTGCTGCAAATCTTATCGCTACCAATTCTAGATCTTATAAGAGAACTATTATTAATTTCAATTAATATGTTCTTTTCCTTTGCTTTCTTAACTACTGCTTCTTCATGAATAGGAAAACTAGGATTACCAGGATGACCTATAATAAGCACATTTTTATTGTCCATAGCCTTTAAAACTGCTCTGGTGTTTAAATCCGGATCAGGGTTTGGTTTCATAACAGGATCATGCATACTAGCTATCATTATGTCTAAATTTTCTTGGACTTCAAGAGGCAAATCTAAATTACCATCATAATCAACAATATTAGCTTCTGATCCATAGAGCATAGTAACTCCATAAAGTTTTCTTGGAAGAACTTTAAAGTTTCCGAAATACCAAGCATCTGGTGCCCCAGGCATACTAGGTGCATGATCTGTTGTACCTAATATTTTAAGGCCAATGTCACTGGCATATTTTGCATTTTCTAATAATGTAGTATAAGCGTGCCCACTAACTATAGTGTGAGTGTGTACATCTATTGGATATTTCATATATAGTTCCTTCTTTCAAAATTGAAATGTAAATATTAATTGTTTTACTAATATTATAACTTAAAAAATTATATTTGCATAAATTTAGCTTTAAATACAAGTTAAATTGAGATTAAGGATTTTATATTTATTCAATTATGCATAATAGGGTATTCAATTTATTATTACATAGTTGATAATTCTTATCATTTGATTATCAATAAGCCAATGGGGAAGGAAACTAAATCGTAAAATATGTCTGACAATAGTTGAACATATAAATGGGTTTATTTAAAGTTTGTGAAAATAGAATTTTAATAAACTAGTATTTGTACATTTGATCAGAATTATTTTTATAAATTTTATTTCAGAGCAGATTCACAAAGCAGGACTAAAGATCAGCAATTTTGAAAATTAATCATAAAATTTATTTGTTATATATTAAAAATATACGCAGTTTTATATTTATATATAAAAAAGAAGGATTTTGCCCCCCTAACGTCGAATATTATATGCGTAAAATAAGAATTTGACGAAGTTGGTGGTAAAAATGAAATATAACATAAAAAATTTAGTAGATAGCAGTCTCCCAAAGCATTTGAATGACTTTTTAAATTACCTTGAAACCATAAGAGGAAGTTCAAAAAACACTATATATAATTATAAAGTTGATTTGAGCCTTTTCTTTAGATTTTTAAAGCTATATAAAAATCTTGTTAAAAATGATTGTAATTTTAACGAAATCTATATTGGAGATATTGATAGTGATTTTATAAGAAATATCAAGCTCCCCGATTTGTATGCATTTATCTCCTTTGTACAAAATTACAGGGAAAACGGAAACTATGCAAGGGCACGAAAAATAGCATCGCTTAAATCATTTTTTAAATACCTTAATACTAAAGCCAAGGTAATTGAAATTAATCCCACTCTAGAGCTGGAATCGCCTAAAATATATGCGAGGAATCCCATATACTTAAGTCTAGATCAGAGCAAAGCACTTTTAAATGCAGTAAAAGGAAGCAAAAATGAAAAAAGAGATTACTGCATACTGATACTTTTTTTAAACTGCGGTATGAGACTTTCAGAGCTTATAGGCATAAATATATCAAAAATAAAAAATGACACCCTATCTATCATAGGTAAAGGTAACAAAGAAAGAACTATATATCTCAATGACGTGTGCCTTAAAGCCATTAAAAGTTATACAGCTGTAAGGCTTACAAATATTAAAAATATCAATGAATTGCAAGACAAAGATGCCCTTTTCTTAAGCAGAAATAATAGAAGAATAAGTAAGAGAACTGTTGAGATGATGGTTAAAAAATACATAAAAAAAGCCGGACTTGATACAGACAAATATACTCCTCACAAATTGAGACACACAGCAGCAACACTAATGTATAAATACGGGAATGTGGATATAAGAAGCCTGCAGCAGATTTTAGGTCACGAAAGTGTTTCTACGACCCAGATTTATACCCATGTAGATGATGAAAGACTTAGAGAAGCAGTTAAATCTAACCCATTAAATGATGAATAAATTTAATGCATAAAAGACCTGCAGTAAAATTTTACTGCAGGTCTTTTATTACTTATCTTCTTTATTCTTTTTATTAATAACAAAAAATCCAGGAGATTTTTCTTCTATAAGATTATTTCTCTTAGTTTCATCCTCTAACATTTCAGAAAGACCATCAATATCATCGATTAATTCAAATTTGTCATCAGGAAGCTTTTCATCTTCACTTCCTACATAATCATCGTCATAATCATCCAAGATTTCATGAGAATCAGTTTCATCATCTTTATCTGCTGTATTCTTGTCTGCTTCTTCATCTAGCTCACTTATAAGTTTCTTTGATTTTTCTTTATCTTCTGCCACTTTATCTATGAAAATTGCCTTACTATCATATCCTTCCATTTCAAGGCATTTTCCGCAATTATCACAAATTTTTTTAGGATCAAGATCACATCTATCACATTCACCACAGTTATCACATTTTTTACTTTCATTAAAAATACACATTTTCATTATGTTAAACGCCCTTCTTCCCAATTCATTGTAAAGAGTATTATAACAAATAAATGAAATTAAGGCAACACAAGAGAACAAGTTAACATAATAATTATTATGTTAACTTGTTCTCTTGCTTTGAACTTTTTTTACTTTTTTTGCTAAATTTAAGAACAAAGGTTTGATAAATTGCAATTTATATGGTATAATTTTAGTAAATAATGTTAATAAGGGGTGTGTGTTATGGCAAGGGGTATAAAAATAGGAAATGACGCTGATATTGAGGCAGAAATATATGATTTCATAAAATATGAAGTTATAAAAAGAGGATATCCGCCTTCAGTTAGAGAAATTTGCGCTGAAACAGGCCTAACTTCTACATCTACTGTTCATGGACATCTTAAAAAAATGGAAAAGAACGGCCTTATAAAAAGAGATCCAACAAAACCAAGAGCAATTGAACTTTTAAAAGAAAAAAATTCGTTATCTAAAAAAGAACTTATTGATATACCTATAGTCGGTAAAGTTCAAGCTGGTCAACCTATTTTAGCAGTTGAAAATATTGAAGATTCCTTTACTTTACCTATAGACTACATAGGCAAGAAAGACAAGGAACTATTCATACTTAAAATATCTGGGGAAAGCATGATAGAAGCCGGAATATACGATGGTGACTATGCAATAATTGAAAAGAAAAACTCCGCAGAAAATGGTGATATTGTAGTAACGCTTATAGATGATGAGTCTACTATAAAACGTTTCTTTAAAGAAGATAACCATATAAGACTTCAACCTGAAAATTCAACTATGCAGCCAATAATAGTTAAAGATTGTACTATAATAGGACATTTAGTTGGATTGTACAGAAAATACTAAACAATAATAAAAAGAAGAAATTGCCAATGCAATTTCTTCTTTTTATTCTGCAAAAACTTTAATTTTGTCTATAATATTCCTGAAAGGGATACCATAATCCCTATTTTTGCATGATCAAATGTAAGTCCACCTTGAAGATAACCAATGTAAGGTTCTCTTATTGGAGCATCGGCAGAAAGCTCAATTGAAGCACCCTGAATGAATGCCCCAGCTGCCATTATTACTTGATCTTCATAGCCTGGCATATCCCAAGGTTCACATTGAACAAAGGAATCTATTGGAGATCCTTTTTGAATTCCCTTACAGAAGTTTATAAGTTTATCCTTATCGCCAAATTTTATACACTGAATTATATCGCTTCTCTTATCAGTATATTTAGGCAAAACTTCAAAACCTGCAAGTTCAAATAATCTTGAACAAAAAATTGCACCTTTAAGAGCTTCCACAGCTACGTGTGGTGCTAGGAAAAGCCCTTCATAAAATGATCTCATAACTCCAAAGGTTGATCCACATTCTCCTCCTATTCCAGGAATGGTAAGTCTATAGGAAGCTTGAGTTACATATTCTGCTTTACCAGCTATGTAGCCACCAGTTGGAGCAATCCCTCCCCCTATGTTTTTAATAAGGGAACCTGCTATAAGATCTGCACCTACTTCAGTTGGTTCCTTTGTATCTATAAATTCACCATAACAATTATCAACAAAGCAAATTACATCTTGTCTTATATTTTTAATGAAACTTATTATTTTTTCTAATTTATCTATTGTAAGAGATCTTCTCCATCCATAACCAGTGGATCTCTGTATATGTACAAGTTTTATACTTTTATCATTAGTAAGTTCTCTTTTTATACTTTCAATGTCAAATTCACCATCAGAAAGGAAATCTATTTTTTTATATTTAACTCCGTATTCCATAAGAGAGCCTATCTTTTTACCTCCACTTATACCTATTATGCTATGAAGAGTGTCATAAGGTTCACCGCACACTGAAAGCATTGTATCATTAGGTCTAAGATTTCCAAACAGTGCAGCTCCTATTGCATGAGTACCATTTACAAAATGAGGCCTTACAAGTGCCATTTCAGTTTTAAATATTCTAGCATAAACTTTATCAAGGCTGTCCCTTCCAATATCATCATAGCCATATCCAGAACTGTTTGTAAAATGCGAGTCACTTATTTTTTCTTCTTGAAAAGCAGAAAGCACCTTTAGCTGATTATATTCACGTATTTCATCATATATTTTAAATTGAGCCTTTATATCATCCATTGCCTTATTTGAAAGCTCAATTACCTTATCTTTAACTTTAAATTTGTCCTTTAGTAATTTTTCTGTGTATCCAATCATTTGTTAATTTCCTCCTTAATATACTATTATTTATCTTATCATATAAAAAAAGAATAGGCAAATTAACAGCCTATTCCTCCCCTGAATTAACTTCATTGATTGATATAGTTTTAAATGGAGTTATTGTAGAAATTGCATGCTTGTATATCATCATCTGTTTCCCGTTGTCCTCTAGTACAACAGTAAAACTATCAAAACCCTTTACATTTCCTTTTAACTGAAAACCATTGGTTAAATGAATAGTTACTGGTATATGATCTTTTCTTGAACTATTTAAAAAAACATCTTGTAAATTATTTGTAGTTTTATTCATAATATCTAACCTCCACTTGTTTATATAATAAGTTCTATAAAAAATTCAAAAACCCTTTTAATGTATTGTAGATTTTATATTAACATTGTTTAAAATAAAATCTACAATAGCATCGTTATCTTTAAAATTATCTTTGTTAATCCATACAGCTCTTTTGTCTTTTCTAAACCATGTAAGCTGCCTTTTAGCATAGTTCCTGCTTCCCTGTTTTATCATATCTATAGCTTCTTCTAAAGTTATATCACCATTAAGATAATATAGAATTTCTTTGTACCCAATACCCTTCATTGACTGCATATTAGAATTATAGCCCTTTTCCTTTAATTTTATAACTTCATCTACAAGGCCACTATTTATCATAACATCTACCCTATTATTTATCTTTTCATATAATTTTCCACGGTCCATATTCAAGACATAATAATGAATATTATATGGTATGTCATATATATCTTGTTCTTTGTTCAATTCTCCAATAGTTTTACCTGTAATTTTATATACCTCAAGAGCCCTTATAACTCTTTTAAGATCATTTACATGAAGTCTTTCATAGGAAGCTGAATCCACTTGTTTAAGCATTTCATGGACATAATCTTTTCCTTTTTCATCTGCAATATCCTGCAAGTATTTTCTATATTCAGCATATTTATATGTGATTGAAAACTCATAATTAAATATAAGAGAATTTATATATAAACTAGTTCCACCAACAATAATAGGATATTTACTACGTTTAATTATATCGTCAATGGTTTCTTCTGCAATTTTCTTAAACTTTGCAACACTGAAACTATCATTTGGCTCAACAACATCAATCATATGATGAAATATACTCAGCATCTCATCTATAGTTA
>JAQUXS010000012.1 GCA_028692255.1 Clostridium sp. | reverse complement strand
TTTTAGACAATGGAACCTGCGGCCCTACTACTAAAATAAAGGGCAGCTATTATTCTGTAAACCCCATTGCACTAAAAAAAATAAATAATCTTTTCTGTGAAAACAAACGTGAATGGAGTGTCTTCCTTTCGGAGAATTTTTCAGATGTATTGTACGTTGAAGTTGGTGCCACTTGTGTTGGCTCTATAATACAAACCTATGCCGTTAATAAAAAGGTATATAAGGGTGATGAAAAAGGTTACTTTAAATTTGGTGGTTCAACAATAGTTCTTTTCTTTAAAAGTAACACTATAAAAATAGATACAGATATTCTCACTCAATCAAATTTAGGCTATGAAACAAAAATATCTATGGGCGAAAAAATTGGAATAAAATATAACAATATCAAATAATTTTTTACTATTTATATTATTATATTGATGATATATCAGTGGTTTAAACGTTTAAATATGTTATAATTATGTTGGATTTAATTATTTTTTACTTGGGGATGATGAATATGATTACAGTAGTTTTAGATGGGAAAGAAGTACAAACTGATGAAAATAATACCATTTTACAAACAGCCAGAGAAAATAACGTATATATCCCAACTCTATGTTATTTAAAGGATTGTGGGAATTTTGGTAAATGCGGAGTGTGCCTTGTTGAAGCTAATGGAAAAGTATTAGCATCTTGTGTTGCTAAAGTAAAAGAAGGCATGGTTATAAATACCAAATCGGAAGCTGCTAGTGATAGAATTAAGAAAAGGATATCAATGCTTTTAGATAAGCATGAATTCAAATGTGGTCCTTGCCCTCGAAGAGAAAATTGTGAATTTTTAAAACTCGTTATAAAAACTAAGGCAAGAGCTTCAAAACCATTTTTACCAAAAGATAAGACTCCTTATGTTGATTCAAGAAGCAATGCAATAGTTTTAGATAGAAGCAAATGTCTTCTATGCGGAAGATGTGTTGCTGCTTGTAAGAAGTTCACTTCAACCTGCTCAATTCAATTTATAAAAAGAGATGGCGTACGAGCAGTTGGAATGGTAGATGATAAGTGCTTTGATGATTCTACCTGTCTTTTATGTGGACAATGTGTTATTGCATGTCCAGTTGCAGCCTTAAAAGAAAAGTCTCATATTGAAAGAGTAACAGAAGCATTAAATGATCCAAATAAACACGTTATAGTTGCCATGGCTCCATCAATTAGAACTGCAATGGGGGAACTTTTTAATATGGGCTTTGGCAAAGATGTAACAGGTAAACTTACACGGCACTTAGGCTGTTAGGTTTTGACAAGATATTTGATATAAACTTTGGTGCAGACATGACAATAATGGAGGAATCCACAGAATTAATTGAAAGAATTAAAAATGGAGGTCCGTTCCCTATGTTCACATCATGCTGCCCTGGATGGGTTAGACTTGCACAGAATTATTATCCTGAACTTCTTAAAAACCTATCCTCTGCGAAATCACCACAGCAGATATTTGGTGCTGCAACAAAGACCTACTATCCTAAAATAACTGGTCTTGACCCTAAAAATATTTATACTGTCACTGTAATGCCCTGCAATGATAAGAAATATGAAGCAGAACTTCCACAAATGGAAAACGACGGTATAAGAAATATAGATGCATGTATTACAACAAGAGAACTTGCAAAAATGATAAAAGATGCAAAAATAAAATTTAAGGATTTAGAAGACAGTGAAGTTGATCCTGCTATGGGCATGTACAGTGGCGCTGGTGCTATTTTTGGTGCAACAGGCGGAGTCATGGAAGCTGCTCTTAGAACAACAAAAGATCTTGCAGAAAATAAAGAACTTGAAGACATTGAATATAAAGAAGTAAGAGGCTTTAAAAACATAAAAGAAGCTTCCATTAAGATTTCAGGTGAAAACTATAACATCGCTGTTATAAACGGTGCTGCTAGTTTCTTTGATTTTGTAAAATCAGGCAAGATAAACGAAAAACAATATCACTTTATAGAAGTTATGGCTTGCCCTGGCGGATGTATAAATGGTGGTGGGCAACCTCATGTAAACGCTTTGGATAGAGAAAATATAGATTACAGAAAACTTAGAGCTTCTGTTTTATATAATCAGGATGAGCATCTTCTTCCTAAGAGAAAATCGCATGAAAATCCTGCCATAATAAAAATGTACGAAACTTATTTTGGACAGCCTGGCGGTGAACTTGCTCACAAATATCTGCACCTGACATATAAAAAATAATAATAAAAGTATAGGGCTTCCACACTTATTTAGTGAGGAAGCCCATTTTTTTAATGTAGATTATTCGGCATTAAAGTTTCACATATTGCTATTTTTTCTATTCCACTTCAAATTTTTTAAAGCTGCTTATTATAAAAAATACAATTGCAAAAATAATTACAATAGACAGTTCCTTTGACACATCCACAATAGAACTTCCACTTATAACTTTTTGCGCTGCTTCAAGTGCCCAAGTTGGAGGAACAAAATTTGATATATTTTTAAGTGTTGCACCCATCATATCTCTTGGCCAAAAACAACCACCTATCATTGCTATAGGTGTAGTTATAAATCCTAAGGCTGCATTAGCCTGCCTTAAATTTTTGCTTAAACTACTAATTGCTACTCCAAGTGCAACACATGTAACTCCAAACACTGAGAGGACAACAAACAGATTAAATACTGACGGACCTAAATCACTGTGAACGATATTCTTCATTATTAATAGTATCACCAATGTTTGGAACATAAGCACAAATATAAAACTTGCTATGTTTTGAAACATATACTGTGATTTTCTTATTCCATTTGCAAGTATTCTCTTATAAACTCCAGATTCCTTGTCCTTTAAAATAATAATTGTCATCATATTACTTAAATATAACATACTCATAACTAAAAAACCTATGGACTCAGTTGATGCCTCCTCCTGAAGCTTTTTTCCATCACTATAGCTGACAGTTGAAGTAAAGTTACCTTTCTCGTAATCTTTTATTCCAGTATAAAATTTAGTCTGGTCACCTTTAGATGCCTTTGATATATCTTGCGCTGCATTTGAAAAACTATTTATAAAATATTTAATAGAAGAATCATTGCTACTACCCTTCATCCCATACATATTGATGTCTTCTTCATTTTTATTATCCAATATTTTTTCAGTGAAGCCCTTATTAATAACTACTGCTGTATCAATTTTCTTGTTTATAAGCATATCTTTTATATCTTTTTTAGAAATTATATGAATATTTCCCTTTTGTTCTAGACTTTTCTCCAGCATTCTAGTTAACTTTGTATTGTCATTATCCACAAATCCAATGTCAAGGCCCCCACTACTAGACTGGGAATTCATACTTACTGAAATCATAACTATAAAAGCTATTGGAACTACAAACATAATTATAAAATTGCTTTTCTTAGTAAATATTCTTTTGAGATTATTTAAAAATATTGTCATACTGTTCTCCTCCTTCCTACAAAAGCTGCTATTACAAACATTACAGCTGACATTACAAACATTGTTATTATATAATTGTTAGCTATAACACTTGAATCCTTGTAAATGGTATTAAATAATGCAGTTTGTGCAAGATAGCTTGGAACATACTTTAAAAAATCTGTATTAGCAAGAACTATTTTGTAGTATCCTCCTGATACAAAAGTGAGTATTGGTATAGCAATTTGAACAATTCCACTTGCTTTTTTATCATCTTTAAAGATAACCCCTACCATTATTCCCAATGCTGTAGCAATACATGATAATGCAAAGAATATTAAAGCTATTTTTAATGGATTACTTCCCCAGTTACAACCATAAACATACTTAGTAAACAATACAAAAATACCACATTCAATCATAAGAAATATTACTTCTGAACTTAATATTCCTATTATATGCTGGAAAACATTTGTCCTTGTTGTCTTTATCCTTCTTCCAACATTATCATAGAACATTTGCTTTAAGTCACTAACACTGTATAGTGCACCGTACATTATTGTAAGCACAAGCATAGTTACAGCATAATAATCTATGGAACCTGGAGTTTTGCCATCAATATTTAAATACTGCTCCTTAATATTATCTCTAGAAATATATTGTTCCCTTGCCATAGCTATTTTAGAAGCTGTCATTACAGTATTAGCTCCTGTATTATAGCTGTCTACTAAACTTTCAACTATAGCATTTCTAACTGTATTAGTTTTTGTTTCATAAATACTTATTTTTCCCTTTTTATCACTATCAATGTTTTTGGAATAATTTTTATCTATATATATAAAAGCATCTGAACTTTCGTCATTGACTAATTTTTTTCCCTCAGAAACACTTTTAACATTTTTTGCGGTAATTATTTCTTTTATACTTTTATTTTTCAAAAACTCATCAAAACTCTTTGACATGTCCTTATTGTCACTATTTAAGTAACATATTTTGGTCTTACCTAAATCTTGAACAGAAAATGCATCTGCACTTTTAAGAGCGCTTCCAAGAATCATTACAAGAACAATAGGAAAAAGAAGGTTTAAAAATAAAGTTTTCTTGTCTCTAAGCTTTATTTTTATCAAACTTAAAGCTATATAAAAAGCATTCATTTAAAGCCCCCCTTAATCCCTTAATTTTCTTCCTGTTAGAGTTAAGAACACTCTTTCAAGAGAAGGCTTTTCAGCATTTACTGATATGATTTTTCTTTTCATTTCAATTATTTTTCCTGTTATTGCACCTATATTTTCACTGCTTTTATTTGAAATAACAACTATTGAATTTCCATCTACTTCACAGTCCTTAACGCCATCTATACCTTTAATTTCACTAATCAGCTTATCATCTACAAATGAAAGCTCCATATCAATTCTTTCATCATTTAAAATAAGTTCTTTAAGTTCTTCGTTGGTTCCCGTTGCTATTTCCTTACCGTTATCCATTATAGTAATTTTATTGCAAAGTACTTCTATTTCCTCCATGTAGTGTGAAGTATAAATTATAGTTGATCCCATACTATTGAGTTTTTTTACTGACTCAAGTATATGATTCCTTGACTGTGGATCAATTCCAACAGTAGGTTCATCCATTATTATAAGTTTAGGTCTTGAAACTATAGCGCAGGCAATATTAAGCCTTCTTTGCATTCCCCCTGAATATTGTCCAGGCTTGTCTTTTCTTCTATCCCAAAGTTCGGTGAAATCCAGCGCTTCTTTGATTCTTTCCTTTAAAAGACTTCCTCTAAGTCCATTTAGCTTTCCAAAGAAGCTTACATTTTCATAAGCAGAGAACTCATCAAAAACTGCAATGTCCTGGGGTACAACACCTATATTCTTCTTTATCTCTGTTTCATTTTTATCAAGGTCAAGTCCAAACACTTTTATTTGACCACCGCTTAATTTTGTTATACCCGTTATCATATTTATAGTTGTTGATTTTCCAGCCCCATTTGGTCCTAAAAGCCCATATATATCTCCTTCTTTAACTTCTAAGTTAAAATTACTGACAGCTGTAAAGTCTTTATATTTTTTTTGAAGGTTCTTTATTTCAAGTATCATACACATTCTCCTTTACTTTATTAGAATAATTGCTTAAGTATATGATATCGAATTTCAATTCTTTAAAATAGTGATTTACAGCACAAATAGACATGACATTTGTCACAAGAAGACTTTAGAAATTTTTAATATAAAATATTGCAAGTTGTGTTCTATCCCTTAAATTAAGCTTTTCCAAAAGGTTTGTAATATAATTCCTTACAGTACCTTCTCCAAGGTAAAGCTTAGCTGCAATTTCTTTGTTGGACATTCCCTCTCCAACAAGTGAAATTATATCAAACTCTCTTGATGTAAGCTTGTAGTCACCAGGAGTCTTTTTAGATTCACTTTTTATAAGAGATGATATTTTTTGTGCTACATTTTTTTCAAAAACCATATTTCCTTTAATAACTGCTTTTAAACTTTCTGCTATACTATCAGAAGTCTGATTTTTTAAAATGTACCCTTCCGCTCCATTTTTAAGAGCCTCTTTTATATATTCATCATCTTTAAAGGTTGTCAATATAACAACTTTTATATCCTGGAACTGAGCTTTTATATATTTTGTTCCAAGTACTCCATCCATAATAGGCATTCTTACATCCATAAGTACAATCTCTGGACTAAGCTTAGAACATAATTCACAAGCTTCTTTTCCATTTGAAGCAGTACCAACGACTTCTATGTCATTTTCCATATTTAAAAGAATACTTAGACTTTCCCTTATTAGTGCATCATCATCAACTATTAGAAGTTTCAAAATCTTCCCCCCTATTTTTTAAAATTGGCAGTATACAGACTATGAGGAATCCATTTTCTGAACTTATAGAAATGTTTCCCCCTACGTTTTTAACTCTCTCTTCCATTCCACTAAGTCCAAGTCCATAACGCATATTAGGGGCTCCTATGCCATTATCTTTTATAAATAATCTAATATATTTTTCATTTAAGTCCAACCTTATTTCAACTTTAGTTGCCCTTGAATACTTAGAAACATTAGTAAGTGCCTCTTTTACATTTGTAGCTATAATCTCCATGTTAACAGCAGATATTAAACTTGTATCGCCACTGTAATTAAATTTTACTTTGCAAAACACAAAGTCTTTAATTATTTTTTCTATATATTCTATGCCAATATTTTCATTTGGCTTTATATTATGAACGGTATCTCTAAGTACTTTTAATGAATTTGAAAGACCATTAATACTTTGCGATAGAATCTTTTCTACCTTTTCATCATCTTTACCGTAAAGCTTTTTAACAACTTGAAGCTGCATAAATATCCCTGCAATGCTGTGTCCAACATTATCATGTATATTCCTAGCTATTCTATTTCTCTCTTTTACCTCTGCAATATGTACCGCCTCCATAGATGATTTTAAAAGCTCTGCCTTAGTTTTTTCAAGTTCATATCTAAGTCTTCTTTCATTATCGATTGTATTTCTAAATTCATTTTGTTTATTTTTTATACATTTTAATAAATAAGCTATTATTGCAACCATTATATATATATATAACATATGTATGTTATTACCTCTATAAAAATAAATACTACATAAAGCAACTGCAACAAGTCCACCATAACAACCTTCATATATAAAATCATATATACTAATCATATACAAAACTTCAAAATCCCTATAGATATAAACACAAAATGTTATAAAAACAAACTCAATTAAAGATACATAAATTGATGAATTAAATCTTTCTTTTACAATGCAAATTGAAACATTGATTAAAAATAATATAACTATTTCATTATTTATTTCCCTATTCATCAATATCTCAATTAAAAAATAAGAGAAAAATAAAGTTTTTAATATGTAACTAATTTTATATTTTTCACCCATAAATACCTCTTTCTTTAATCAATCTACTATATCATTTTGAGTTAACATGCCCATTAAGAAAAATACCAAACTAAATAAACTCATTACAACTAAATCTACAGCAATAGAGCTAACACTAGCTTCATTTTGAAAAACAGTATATATTGAATCTACAATCCAAGTTGTAGGTATAAAATACCCTATATATCTAAGACTAAGAGGCATACTACTTATATCCCAAAAACATCCTCCTAGCATACACATAGGAATTACAATCATATAAATAGCAACATTTGAACTACCGTATTTTGAAGTTAAAGAATTCGCAAACATTCCAAATGAAATGGCTGTAATTGAGAATACACTAAATATTAAAAATAAAATCCAGACATATGGAATTATAATTTCATTATAAACTATAATGGTGACTGCAAATAAAACCATTGCCTCAATAAATTCTAAAATAAATAAATTTAATGTACACTGAAACATATAACTCTTAATTGTTATTGGTAAAAACGCTATCCTTGATTTCTTCAGTCTTTCTTTATTATCAAAAATTATATTCGCAAAATTTATAGAACTAAAAAGTAAAAACATAATTAAAAACGAATATGCAATTTTAACATTTCTTTCCCCTTTTTTATAAGTTTCATAAGCATTTATATATTTTGTTTTCACTGAAAATTTTTCAAATTCACTTTTAAATTCACTATTACTACCCTTGGCTTTAATAGCTATTGCCTTTACATTTTTCAAGTAGCTATTTATATAGTATTCAATGGATTTTTGAAGATTTGAATCTTTATCACCGTAAACCTTTATTTTAGGATGCTGACCTTTAATAACTTCATTTGTAAAACCTCTATCTATTACTATAACGCATTTTACTTTTTGGGTTTTCAATGCATCAAAAATATCATTTTTATCTACTTTTTCACTGCCATAGGATTTTTTCAATTCCTTTCCCATTTTATCTGTTACTGCTGTTTTATCATTATCAATAATAGCAATCTTTGCAGTTAATATACCAAAATTTGAAATGTTAATGCTTACTAAAAATATAATAATGGGAAGAACCATAGTGGCTATAATACTGTATTTCTTTTTGTACATTCTTTTTATATTGTATATAAAAATCTCCACTATGCTTGCCTCCTTTTAAAAATCATTGTTCCTAAAAGCAAAACAAAACTTATTATTAAAAGTTCGCTGTAATATAACTGCTCGTTAGCCTTAAATCCATATATATTGTTAAATATAATATTTTGCACTGCATAACTTGGGGAAAGTGGTGCCACTCTCATTATTTCATCACCTAAATATTGTTGAGGAATATATCCTCCTGCTATAAACGTAAAAACTGGTATTAATATATTGGTAATATTTAGTGCAACTTTTTTGTCTTTAACAACTGATTTTGTAAAAGCACCCATGTTTATAGAAAAAAATGCAAATACAAAAATAGCTAACATATTATTTAACCAATTATTATTCCAGTTTGTTTTACAAAGTATTTTTGCAAAAATAGCTATTGCTATTCCCTGTAAGAAAACCACAGCCGTACTTCCAATGATTTTTCCTAAAATAATTTTATTTCTATTTACAGGAATACAACTAATCCTAAAAAAATCACTGCTATATTCTTCTTCAATAATATTTACTCCATATTTAGAATCATATAAGATTATCATAACAAGCATAGTAACTGAATAAAATCCAAAGGAATCAAAAGTTTCCTTTTTAAGATCAATAGAATGTTCTCCTGTAAAAGATCCCTTTAAATTTTGAGCCTTACTTTGATTGTATTTATAATCATTCACTGCATCCTTAGCAATAGATCTTGTAAACAAATCTGTCATATATACATAAAAACTTTTTACTTGTCCATTTTTTATTTCAATACACTCACCATTTTCCTCACCCTTAGAACCTTCTATACCTGCAGCTTTTGATTTAACTTGTTTAACTTTTATGTATTTTTTATAAATTGGACTAGAATTTATAAAAGACTTAAAGTTCTTAAAATCATAATCATTACTGTATACACTTATTTGTTGAGTTTCCCAATTAGGTGTTTCATAACTTGTTTTTAGTGAAAAACCGGTAATTAATATTAAAAGTATATCAAAAAATATAACTTTAAAAACTATATTCTTGTTATTCATTGACCTTTTAAATGTGTAAAAAGCAATATTCAAAGTTTGCATAAATCCACCTCTAATTTTTAAGTGTTCTTCCAGTAAGGGTTAAAAATACATCTTCTATACTAGGTTTTTCAATATTTATGTCCAATATTTCAATTCCATAATTCACGATTAAATCAATTATTTTTCCTAGATTTTTACTTCCCTTTTTAGAAATAATATAAACATATTCCCCATCTATACTGCATTCCTCTACACCATAAACATCATTTAGTTTTTCAACTATATTGTAATTAAGCTGTGCAAGCTTTATTTTAATTTTTTCCTCTACTGCTACCATACTCTTAAGTTCATCTTTATCGCCTTTTGCTATTACTCTTCCATGGTCTATAATAACTATATCCTTACATATTCTCTCTACTTCTGCCATGTAATGAGAAGTGTATATTATTGTTGCCCCTTCTCTATTAAGCTTTTCTATTCCCTCTAAAATATGACTCCTTGACTTTGGATCTATACTTTCTGTTGGCTCATCCATAATTATTAATTTAGGCTTGTGTACAATGCCGCATGCAATATTAAGCCTTCTTCTCATTCCCTTTGAAAAAGTGTTGGGGAAACTTTTTCTGTTGTCCCAAAGTGCTGAGAAATTAAGAGCATCTTCTACACATTCTTCTAAATGTTTTCCCTTAAGTCCATATAACTTTCCAAAATACATAACATTATCGTAAGCACTTAAATCGTCATACACTGAAATATCTTGGGGAACCACCCCCATATTTTTCTTTATATAAATATCGTCACTTTTCATATCTTTTTCAAATATCTTTATGTTTCCTGAGTCAATTTTTTTAGTTCCAATTATACAATTTATAATTGTACTTTTTCCTGCACCATTAGGACCAATGATGCCCAATATTTCTCCCTTTTCTATGGACATACTAACATTATCTACTGCTAGAAAATCACCATACCTCTTAATTAAATTTCTTATTTCAAGTATCATTATTTTCTCCATTTCCCATTAATATTTATAAATATTATTAATCTTATAATATCAAATTACAGTGTCTTATGTAAATAAATTCTAACTTTATATATATTTAATTTATGCTATAATATATATAATAAATAATTGTATATCACATATATATAATTGTTCTACACTAAACAATATATATGATATGTTATTTCCTATGCGGAGGGTAATTATGCTACTAGAAAACGAATTCAATAATGATGATTTAAAAGGTAACCTAAAATATTTACTTTTACTTTCAAAACAATATCCATCAATAAGCGCTTGTTCAACTGAAATAATAAATCTTCAAGCCATCTTAAATTTACCAAAAGGTACAGAACATTTTCTTTCTGATGTTCACGGAGAATATGAACAATTTATGCATGTAATAAAAAATGCTTCAGGCGTCATTAGAAGAAAAATAGATGATATTTTCGCTAACGGACTTGTGCAAAGCGATAAGAAAAGCCTTGCAACCCTTATATATTATCCCGAACAAAAGCTAGACATAATTCTAAAAGAACAAAAAAACATTGAAGATTGGTATAAGATTACATTATATAGACTAATTGACGTTTGCAGAAATGTTTCATCAAAGTATACTAGATCAAAGGTAAGAAAAGCTCTCCCTAAAGACTTTTCATACATAATAGAGGAACTTTTACATGAACATTCAGATGGAATAGATAAGCATGAATATTACGATGAAATAATAAACACAATTATAAGTATAGGCCGCGCTAAAGACTTTATAATTGCACTTTCAAAGCTTATACAAAGACTAGTAATTGATAGACTTCACATTATTGGTGACATATATGACAGAGGCCCTGGTGCAGACATAATAATGGATATACTTGAAAATTATCATGCTGTTGACATTCAGTGGGGAAATCATGATATAACTTGGATGGGTGCAGCTTCAGGTTCAACGGTATGCATGGCAAATATCATAAGAATTTCAGCAAGATATGCTAACCTTTCTACAATTGAAGATGGCTACGGAATAAATCTTTTACCACTTGCAAGCTTTGCCCTTGAGTTTTATGGAAATGACCCATGTACAAATTTTAAGCCTAAACTTGTAGAATCAAACAAAAACTATACTGAAAGAGAAATAGATTTAATTTCTAAAATGCATAAGGCAATTGCAATAATACAGTTTAAATTAGAAGGGGAAGTAATACGCAGAAATCCTGAGTTTAAAATGAACGACAGGCTTCTTCTTAACTTTATTGACTTTAAAAAGGGCACAATAAAGTTATATGACAAAGAATATAAATTAAATGATACAAATTTCCCCACTATTGATATAAATGATCCTTATAAACTTTCAAAAGAAGAAATGGAAGTTATAGAAAAATTTAAATATTCCTTTGTAAACAGCGAGAAATTAAATAGACATGTACGTTTCCTATTTTCAAACGGCAGTCTCTACTTAAAGTTTAATTCAAATTTACTATATCATGGCTGCATACCATTAAATGATGATGGAACTTTTAAAGAAGTTACAATTCATGGCAAAAAATACAGTGGTATATCTCTTTTAGATAAATTGGATGTTTTAGCACGACAAGGCTTCTTTTATAAAGAAGATACTGAAACTAAACAATTTGGAATGGATATACTTTGGTATTTGTGGACCGGACCTTTTTCCCCGCTATTTGGTAAAAAGAGAATGACAACCTTTGAAAGATATTTTATAGACGACAATTTAACCCACTACGAACAAAAAGATCCTTATTACAACTTTAGAAATAACGAAAAAATATGCAAAAATATACTTAAAGAATTTAAACTCGACTTAAAGAATTCCCATATAATTAACGGTCATGTTCCTGTTAAAATGAAAAATGGAGAGACACCAATAAAAGCTGATGGTAAACTCATGGTTATAGATGGTGGATTTTCAAAGTCTTATCAAAACACAACTGGAATTGCAGGCTACACATTAATATATAATTCCTGGGGACTTCAGCTTGTATCTCATAAGCCTTTTCAATCTACTGAAAAAGCAATACGTGAAGAATCCGACATCCTCTCCTCTACTGTTATTTTAAAACAAGCTTCAAAAAGACAGAGGGTTGGCGATACTGATATTGGCTTTGAATTAAAAAAACAGCTTAAAGAACTAAAAATGCTTCTTCTTGCCTACAAAAGAGGCTTAATAAAAGAAAAACCCTTGTCTAAAAATTAAAAGAACCTGTTTCAAAATTAGATTTAACATTTTGAAACAGGTCTTTTTATCTATTGTTTGTTTTTTTATTACCTAAAATTTTTTTCTTTAACTTAAGTCCAGTTTTGGTAATTGCAAGTCCCCCCCATAGCTGTCTCTCTGAGCTCACATGGTAGCTGCCTTCCAACTCTATTCATAGCATCAACAGTATCATCAAAAGGTATTCTGCTCTCAACTCCACTCATTACAAGGTCTGCTGTTGTGAGACTATTTACTGTTCCTGCAATATTTCGCTTTGCACAAGGTACTTCTACTAACCCAGCTACAGGATCACAAACAAGTCCCAGAACATTTTTTATAACTATAGCTGCTGCATCAAGGGCCATTTCTACACTTCCACCCATCATTTCAACAACAGCTGCACTTGCCATAGCAGAAGCTGAACCACACTCTGCTTGACATCCGCCTTCTGCCCCTGCAAGTGTTGCATTTTCTGCAATTATACTTCCTATAACAGAAGCTGTAAAAAGTACATGTATCAAATCATCATCATTTTTATTAAGCTTTTTCCCTGCAGAAATTATAACCGCTGGAAGTATTCCACAGGAACCTGCAGTAGGAGCCGCTACTATCTTACCCATTGCAGCATTTACCTCACTTGAAGAAATAGCCATCGCCATTGCTTCTGTCATAAAGTCACCACAAAGAGTTTTTCCACTCTTGGCATATCTTGAAATTTTTACAGCATCTCCTCCTATCAAACCACTTACAGACTTAATTTCTTTTTCCCTTCCAATGCTTGAAGATTTTTTCATTACATTTAATACTGTTCTCATTCTTTCAATTAAATCTTCTTCTCTTTCGCCCTCTTCCACTTGGGCTTTTATAGCATATTTCCAAATTGGAATATTCTCTTCTTTGCATATATTAACAAGTTTTTCTCCTGAGTTTACAAACATATCTATTCACCCTTTTCCATAACATTTATTGAAACAACTTTTTCAATGTTTTTAAGTGCTCTTATTTTTTCTATTATGTTGCAAGATACAACTGAATCCGTTTCAAATACCATAGCTGCACTTTTTCCTCTACTTACTCTATATACCTTTAAAAATGCAATGTTAACGTTAGCCTGCGATATAAGTTCACTGACTTTTGTTATCATTCCAGGAAGATCAACATGCTTTATAAGAAGTGTTGGGTACTCTCCGTTAAACTCTACAGTTTCATAATTAACTTCATTTATTACAATACTTCCACCACCAATGGAAGAACCCATTACTTCAACTTCTTCATCTCTATCATTTGTAATTAAAAACTTAACCGTATTAGGATGAACACTCCCAAGATCAGTTTCTATAAATTCTATAGAAATATTTCTTTGTTTTGCTATTTCAAGGGAGTTTCTAATCCTATCATCCCATGGCTCAAACCCCATTATTCCTGCCACAAGTGCCCTATCTGTTCCATGCCCCTTATAAGTTTTTGCAAATGATCCATGCAGTAGAAATTTTACACTTTTAATTTTCTCACCTGCAATTGCACCTGCTACTTTTCCAAGTCTTGCCGCACCTGCAGTATGAGAACTAGATGGACCAATCATAATTGGTCCTATAATATCAAAGACACCATATTTCTTCAAAATGCTTCCTCCTTTTTACCCATTTTTATCTTATCAAAATAATATTTGTTAATCTCATCACAATTGTACTCATAAATGTTATACTTATTAGGTAATTTGGTAACAATTCAAACATATTGTTGCTATTTTTACAATAATATATTTATCATTTTCACTTACTAATTATACATAATTATATGCATAATTGCACTTTTATATCTTATAACTTAACAGGGGGCATATATAAAATGAAAGAAATTTTTAAAACTAAGTCCATAAGTGACTTAGTACACGAGACAGAGGGTACAAATTCTCTTAGAAAGGCTCTTGGTGCTCGTGAACTTACTTTACTTGGCATAGGTGCAATAGTTGGGGCTGGCATCTTTGTTATAACTGGTCTTGCCGCTGGTTTGTACTCTGGTCCAGCACTTGTACTATCCTTCATAATCTCAGGCTTTGCCTGCGTTTTCGCAGCCCTATGCTATGCTGAATTTGCGTCAATCGTTCCAGTTGCAGGAAGCGCCTATACTTATGGATACGCCGCTCTTGGCGAAATATGGGCATGGATCATTGGTTGGGATCTTATTCTTGAATATACCGTCTTTATAAGTACCGTAGCAATAGGTTGGTCAGGATATTTATACAATATATTAAAAACCATAGGTATAACAATTCCAAAAGCACTTGCAAATTCTCCATCAGACGGCGGAATTATAAATTTACCTGCAGTATTAATAATTTTAATAATAGGTATTCTTTTATGTATTGGAATTCGTGAAGTTGCAAAATTTAATGATATTATAGTTGTTATCAAATTGGCTGTAATTGTTCTATTTATAGTTCTTGCTACACCTCACATTAAAGCTTCAAATTGGCATCCTTTTATGCCTTATGGTTTTAATGGTGTAATTAAAGGTGCTGCTTATGTTTTCTTTGCATATATAGGTTTTGATGCTGTTTCAACCGCAGCAGAAGAAGTTAAAGATCCTAAAAAAGATTTACCTAAAGGCATAATGTTCTCACTTTTAATATGTACAGTTCTTTATATAATCGTAGCTGGTGTATTAACGGGAATTGTTCCCTATTATAAATTTAAATATACATCAGCACCAGTAGCCTTTGCTCTCCAGCAAATAGGTATAAACTGGGGTGCTGCAGTAGTATCCATAGGTGCAATTTTGGGTCTTACTTCAGTTTTGTTAGTTATAATGTTTGGTCAAACAAGAATTATGTTTGCCATGTCAAGAAATGGTCTTCTACCAAAATTTCTAAGCAGTGTAAATCACAAAACAAAGACACCTATAAAAAGTACTATAATAGTTGCAACAGCTGCAGCTATAATCTCAGGTTTCTTCCCTATAACTTTGGTATCTGAACTCACAAACATCGGTACACTTGCTGCCTTTGTTATTGTTTCATTAGGTATAATAGTTCTTAGAAAAAAGAGACCAGACATAAAAAGAAATTTCAAATGTCCTTTTGTACCTGCTGTACCCATAGCATCAATTTTAATATGTTCTTATTTAATATTAAATTTAGCTAACTTTACAAAATTAAGATTTGTAGTATGGCTTATAGCTGGACTTATAATTTATTGGTTATATGGATATAAACACAGCACAATGCGACATTCAAAAGAAGATAAATAACTTAATATTATAAAAATAGTTGGGATATTAATCTCAACTATTTTTTGTTTATAGTTTATTTACAAAGTTGACAAGTTACTTTAATAAAACAACTATAAAATATTTCACATGAGGAACAAATTTTTAACAGCTTACAAATAACTTAAAGTATTTTATTTTAAATACAAGGAGAGGATCCTATTAATGAAAATAAAAAAAATAAGCATGCTATTACTTACAATTAGTTTATCTGCTTCTTTGCTTATGGGGTGCCAAAATGCAAGTGGTAATACTAACAATTCTAATGATAAAACTACTTCTGCAAATCAAAGACCCTATAATTCAAAGATGAATGCGAATTTTTCAGCAACATTAAAAACACTTGTATCTAAAGGTACAATTACACAAGCTCAATCTGATAAAATCCTATCTACTTTGACTTCTAATAAGCAAAATAATAGGTCTAAGGGGAGAACTCATTCAAAAGGATCTGGATTTTCTAAATCAAATAGTGAGAGTTTCAATCCTTTAAATTCATTAGTTCAATCTGGAACAATAACTAAAGACCAATCATCTACTATATGGAGTGAATTAAAGAAAAGTATGCCTTCACCCAAAAGCAGTGGAAACAATAATGGTCAGTGAAATCAATAGAAACAGCAGTTGTTGCAAATTTTGCAGCAACTGCTGTTTTATAAAATTTAGCGTCTTCAAATATATTTTGATATAATATTATCATAAATTTTAAAGGTAGGTGTTCCTGTTATGTTACAAGATATAATGAATGATATGATTAAATATTTTGGAAATGACGTTAGAAGAATAAACCATGCTATAAAGGTATATGGATTTTCTAAAACCCTATGTGAACTTGAAAATTTAAACGAGAACAGTAAATTTATTTTGGAAGTCTCCGCAATCCTTCATGATATTGGTATAAAGGTAAGTGAAGAAAAATACAATTCATCTTCAGGTAAATATCAAGAAATAGAAGGTCCTGCAGTTGCAAAGGCAATCTTACTTAAATACAATCTTAAAAATGAAACATTAGATAGAATACTATATTTAATAGGTCATCATCACAGCTACAGTAAAATATCTGGTTGTGATTTTCAAATGTTAGTAGAAGCTGATTTTATAGTTAACATATTTGAAGACAGAATAAATAAAGATTCTATTATTTCTATTAGAGATAAATATTTTAAAACAAAATCAGGTATCTATTTTATAAATAGTATGTATCTATAAATTTGGCAGAAAAGATTATATATTGACACCCCTATTAATTTAAAGTATATTTAAATCAAATTATAATATGTATATAATTTTAACTTTTTATATCTATTATATGAACTTTAACTTTATGAAAGGGGGGAACTTTGTATGTATTGTGCTAAATGCGGAAATAAAATAGCAGATGATGCTGAATTTTGTCCTAATTGCGGAGCAAAACAAACACCAGATTATAAAGCTCCTGCACCAAATAATAATCCAAGTTTCAAATCAGTTAACTTTGGTAATTTAAGACAAGGTAAACTTAAGTATGTTATAATCGCTGCAATTATATGTATTGGTGTAATTTATGCTCTATATTCATCATTTAATTCACCTAAAAACCTTATTATTGGAACATGGACAACTTCTAAAAATGATGCAAATGCAAGTATACAATTTACTAAGAGTAATAATATTATTCTAAAAGAAGCCAACGAATCTGAAACGTTTAATTATTCAATTGAAAGTAAATCTTCGGGTAAAACTTTATTTGTTAAATTTACCAAAAATAATAGTACATCAAGCTCAGACAACGCTGAATTTAAAATATACTTTGTAGACAAAAACACAGTTACTATTACTCAAGTTCAAAATGGAAAAGAATCCTCAGACACAGCTACTTTTAATCGTCAAGAAAACTAGTAAAAGGCTTTCGTTGGTTAACGAAAGCCTCTTACTATATAATTTGTTGTAATTATATATCAAGTATGTCATAATTATACTTGATATAAATCATACCTATTGAAAAAATTCAACTTAGAGTTATTACTGTTTTATAATATGGAGGAGTGGTGAAATTATGAGCTTTATTAACTATTTAATTGTTCCTTTTATTATGTTGTTCTTTGGAGTTATTTTTAGAAAACATGCTCCTAAAGACATTAATGCATTTTATGGTTACAGAACTTCAATGTCAACGAAAAATGAAGATACCTGGAAATTTGCAAATGAATATATGGGACGGTTATGGACAAAGTTAGGACTTATAATGTTAATTATATCAATTGCTGCTATTGTAATAGTATATTCATTTGATAATAAATTCATAAACACTCTTGATTCAATACTGCTACTTATACAAGCTGTTGTGTTAGTTGCATCTATTTTTCCTATTGAAAAAGCATTAAGAAAGAATTTTGATAAAAATGGTAATAGAAAATCTTAAATTTGATAAATAATTCATTTTATAATATTGGTACACAAATTTCACAACATCGCTTATTTATCATCTTCATCGCATAACGTTCAAGAATAGGCCTTTTATCATCAAACTCATAATTTATTTTTGGTAGCTCTTTAAATATCTCCATCCACGCCTTTTGGACAGCATCTGCTGTATGACTTATTTTAAACACACAATATTTCCCACCAATGGTTTTCCCAAAATTAATATACTTATTATCAGCATTAAATTCATCAAAAACAACTAAACATGTATCATAACGACAATCTTTAGGCTCTGTGAATTCAGGGTTATCTTGGGCTATTCCTAATATTATTGAACTTTCATTAAATAAGTTTTTTTCTCTAGCCCAATTTTTTAATTGCTTCATTATTTTAATGTTATCAGAACCATAAGGTCCTGTTCTTCGTATATAAGCAATTTTATATGATGGTATCATTTCAATATTAAAATTCATAAATTTACCTTCTTTTAATAGAGTACATCGATGTCTGAATTCATCATATAATGATTTAAAATGTATTTCAACTTATTTTTTTAATTGCAATTTACTATTTACTACAATTTTTATGTAACTTAAATTTATACAAAAGCGGTGGTGTTAAAATGAAAATATTAAATAAAGGCGCAAGATATGACAAAATGATTCAAGAAAAATCTGATGATGAACTTGGGTTATTCGATAAATATGAAGATACCTTCATAAATACAAGAAACATAATACTAGGATATAATATAAAAAACATAATTGATTTCGGGTGCGGCACAGGCAACTTATGTGGTCCTCTAAGTGAAAAAATTAATGTTATCGGAATAGATAAAAATCCAGAAATGATTGAAGAAGGTAAAAGAAAATACCCTAAAATGAATTTTATTAAAAACAGTATCTTGGATGTATCAAATATAAAAGAAAGATCAGATATTGTAGTATCATCTTATGTGTTACATGGATTGATTGAAGAAGAAAAACATAAAGCATTATTTAATATGTTATCACTTAGTGATAAAAAAAGAATCTTATTAATAGATTATATGTTTGAAAATATGAAAGCAAAACAAGCATACAAAGAAAATTTATTAAAAAATAATAGATCTGATTTATGGGAATTCATAGAAAGAAAACATTTTTTTATAGCTGAAGATTTTAAAAAATATATAGAAAAACTTAATCTGAATATTACACTTAAACGTGTTGTAAACTTTACTTGGGTGGCAGAAATTTATAAATAAGAATTTCGTATGTTAATGAATACTTATCCAATATTAGGATCCACTTAATGATATATTGTTCATTAAATAAAAAAAGGCAGAAACGCCTTTTTTTATTTAATAATTATTTCAGTATAAAATTTATTTACCGAATTATACATTCCACTTTGTAAGAAAACATATATTAGTTTCGTTTATATAGATGAGAAGCTTCTACATAACATTTATGAGAAAGGAGAAAAATTGTGAAAATAACTGAATTAAATTTAGCGGAACAATTAAAGAAAAAGAATACAAAAGCATTGGATTTTTTGATAGATAATTATAGTAATCTAATATATAAAGTTATATATAATGTTTTAAATAATTACAGTCAAAACGGCGCAATTGAAGAATGTCTAAATGATGTTTTCCTAAGCATTTGGAATCACTCAAATATGTTTACTGGTAAACCTGAGAAATTTGTACACTGGATTTGTGCAATCGGAAAATATAAAGCAATTGATTATCAAAGAAAATTTCTAAAAAATAAAGAATCCATTAATATTGATGATTATAATATTAGTTCCAATTTAACAACTGAAGATAAAATATTAGCTAATGAAAGTGCTGAAGAAATTCTGCAATATATTAGTGAATTTAGCGAGATGAATAGGAACATATTTATAATGAGATATTATCTTGGAAAAAGTGTAGATGAAATTGCTATGAAATTAGGAGTAACAAGAAATGTTGTAGATACAAGGATTTGTAGATGTAAAAAGCTATTAAAATTAAAACTTGAAAATGTTAATAAGGAGGAAAATTGTAATGGACGATATATACAAATACCTTAATGATATTGAAATGGATATAGAGAATATTAATTCTATTGATGTAGAACTTGATGATATAACTAAAAAAAGATTAAAAAAGAATTTGTTAAAAAGTATTAAAAACAAAAATAATACAAGAAAATCAAAATATAAAATAGCAACAGCTGCACTAGCTGCAATAGTAGCTACTGCATTAATTGGTATAAAAACACCTGTTATTGCAAAAAGCATATCTAATTTGCAATCTGTATTTCAACAAATGCACAGTAATTTATATGATAAAGGACAATATGAAAAATATTCTAAAACATTAAACAAAAGTATAACAGATAAAGGAGTAACTGTTACTATAAATGAGATATTAACTGATAATAATAATTTAACAATAGGTTACACCATAAAAAGTAACAATGATATAAGAAAACTTATGAAGTCAGGAAAAGAAATTATTGAAAATCAAGGAAAAAATAATGCGTTTGAGCCATTTACACTGGCTAAATATACAAAAATCAATGGAAATTATGTTATGGGTGGCTCAGAATCCGATGGTAAATATTTAGATGAATATACTTATATAAATTCAGAAACTATGAATATAGATGATAAAAATATTCCATCTATTTTTAATATGGATTTAAATATAAAGAATATTTATGGCATAAAGGGAACATGGAATTTTAAATTTAGTGTTCCTAAAGATGACACAGCTAAAACCAGCAAGGTATTTGAACCTAATGTTAATGTTAATTTACCATATGGCAAAATTAATATAGAAAAAATAAGCTTTACACCTATAAGCACCAGCATAGTAACTACTATTTACAATAATAAAAATACAAACGTTAACTGGTTCATTTTTGATGATAAAGGCAATGAAATTTTGCCAAGGGATGGATATGAAGAGCAAGCAAATGAGCTATCTTTAAATACTATAAAATATAAATATAACTTTAATAGTGTAAATACTATTCCAAAATACTTAACTTTTATACCATATGAAATTGGTGGATCAACAGACATATCACCAATATATAAAGATATAGATGGAACTTATCCAATAGAACTTTCCCAAGGGAAAATGGGCAAAATTATAGTTAAATCAATAACTACCGAAAAGAATAAAACTATTGTTAAATATAAAGTAGAAGGAAATGCTCCATTTTTACAAGCGCGAGAATTATTTATAAAAGATGATAAAGGTAATGTAGTTGAAAATAAGGGCAATAACTTTAATATAAAAAAAGATAAAAGTAGTCTCAATGAGTATACTATGGAATTTCAACCTTTGAATAAAAACATAAAATACAAAATAGGAACTAATGATTTAGGATACTACGATATATACAATAATTTAAAATTCAATATAAATCTTACTAAATAAACTTACAAATTTCTAATAAGATTACTAAATTGAGCTGCAGAATGCAGCTCAATTTACATATCTTATCTTCATCAATTCTTTTTTCAAATATTAAATCTACTATTTTACAAATAGCAATTTTATTAGCTCAATATATTTTTCCGGATACATCAAACTAATTTCTCCATGTTTCATTTTTGGAGCAATATACAGCTCACTTCCACTAATTGCTTTATGTAGTCTCTGTGCTGATTTTTTCATAATGCCTAGTTCTTTTTCTCCAACTATGATAAGTACTTTTGATTTGGTATTTGAAATGCTGCTCTTCAGATTATAATTTCCATTGCTTAATGTAATATTTATTAGAGATTGTCTTGATATTTTTATGCTATCCTCATAATAAGTTTCAAACATGTCAGGTGAAACACAAAGTGACTTTGCCTGCATTTTTGCGAACCATCTTTTTTTAAGTAACCCATAACAAAACTTGAAAATAGGAATCATCATTTTAGTAGTACCTTTAATGGGATATACTAGTGCACTTTCTATAATTGCATAATCTGCGATATTTTCCCTCTTAGATAAAACTTCAGTTACTATTTGTGCACCTATTGATAATCCACCAATAGCAAACACTTTTTCATTACATTGTGTATCTATATAGTTTATAAGTTTAGTCGCTGAATCTACAATGCTGACGAATTCTTCCTCTCCATCTTCTCCATGACCGTCTATAATAGGCGTTACTACGTGAAATCTAGTTTTAAGCTTATTAACAATTTCCTTAAGCGACCAATTTGATAGTCCACCACCATGCAATAATATAATCGTTGGAAAGTCTTTATTACTTGTTTCTTTAAATATCATACCTATACACCCCTTTTATACTTCATAATCTACTTCAAATTCATTACTAATGCCTTATGTGTTTTACTTAATCCCTTGTATAAATGCTTCTATCTCCTTATTAACCTGACCAGGATTGTCACCATTTGAAAAATGTGCTGCATTTTTAATAATATGTAGAGGATAACCTGTTATTTTTGACCATTTTTCATTATATAGCTTTACTTTTCCAGTGGTATCACTATCCCCAACTAAAATAAGTACTGGAAATGTAAAACTAACTTCCTTATTCTCTTTTGCAAATACTCCATATGCTGCATCCATTTGCTCAATAATTTGCGCTTTCGTAAGATGGGATAACATTTCCATCATCTTTTTATAAGAATATTGGGTCTTTGAAACAGACTTAGCCATGCTCTTTTGCAACATGGCATTTGGAAAACATCTTGCCATTGGTGCCGCATGTCGTAACCACCACAAATCAGATTTAGAATAATATTGAAGTCCAAATGGTGTTGTGTCTAGTGCTATAAAACCTTCTACCATATGGGGATACATACTAGCAAATTCCTGACTTGGATAACCACCCATTGACATTCCTACTAAAATTACTTGATCAATCTTTTCATTTTCCAAAATTGTTTTAAGTTCTATAGCCGTCTTATTATATGAAAAGTCATGGTACGGTCTTGATAAACCATGTAAAGGAACATCCCAAGTAATCACTGAATATTTTGCTGCAAAATACTCAGCTTGTTTTTCAAACATAGAATGATTCGCTGTTAATCCATGTGTAAAAACAATCCACTTTGTATTCTTATTTACATTTCTAGCAATCCAATAATGAACAATTCCATTTTCCGATTCTATATGCCTATGATTAACTTCCATATAACCCTCCCTATATAAAGTCTACCTTTGATAAACTTTTTTCCACATTGTAATTAACTTTTCAAAATCTAATTCTATTAAGTCTGCATCAATATTTCCACGCATAAAGGCATTATGCATATAGCCATCAGCTGCCCATATCATTTCTTGATACATTTCATGCAGATTAATATCTTCTCTCAAGGTAGTAGTATCAATTACTGCAAACAATCTTTTCTCGCTTTCATCACTAATTTCTATAAAATTATTTTGAATCTCATTGTGTATTTCAGTATTTTGTTCGTAATATGCTCGAAGTGAAAATTCACTTGCATATGGATATTTTCTAATTAGATTGCATTTTCCCTTTAGAGAACGCATCATCATCTCAAAATAATCCTTTGTCCCAATAACATTTTGCTCTATCATTTCTTTACTTGTTAATTCAATTACTTTTTTCCAAAGAAATAGATACAGTTCTTTTTTATTCTTAAAATGATAAAACAACAAGGATTTTGAAATACCTGCCTCTTTGGCAATTTCGGCAACAGGTGCTTTATTATAAGCATTTTGTGCAAAAATTCGAAATCCTGCATTAATGATTTGATTTCTTCTTTCTTCCGATAATTTAAAAAAGCCTTGATTCATTTCAAAACACCTTCCTGACCGTTTTGGTTAGTATTTTTTAATTGTACTGTGGCTGACCAATTCTGTAAAGGTATCTACAGAATTTTTATATATACTAATTGTTTTATTTAGATCAATTTCTTAATTTTATTTAATAACATATGAAACCCTTGCTGTTAATTTCAATGTGATATAATTTTCATATAGATGGCATAAATTTATAAATAGGGAATAAATGCTGTGATTTTTGCTTTTTGAATAAAAAGAAAATAAAAAAAACATGAGCCATTAGATTATGCTCATATCCTTTTCTGATTTATTTAACTATTCCTCCATTAAAAATACACTCATATATCTTTTCTCCATTATATATAATTTCCTCATATCCATGATAAAATTCAAAGTTTCCTTCTGTTCTACAGTGATATATGTAATCTCCATTTTGATATAATGACGGTCCTCTATATGGTGAATCATATGATACATTTAACAAAGCATCTCTTAAAAAATCTACATTGAAGTGCTCTCCCACAACCCTTCCATAGTAATTCATGCACCAACTTGGTTCATTCTTTAACCATATTACTTCTTCACCGCCAAAACATTCCCCACCAAGATAAGTATCATAATAATAAAGGTCTCCCTCTTTATATTCAAAATCATGAGAAGCTAGTCTACTTGCTTCTCTTTCTTTTCCATGACCTGCATATGTTGCTTTTTTAGCCTTGATAAGAAATTCAATCAATTGATTTCTGTTAACATTCTCTTTATTATTTCCATGTAAGTCGCAGTTTTCAGCTTTCTTAACTAAACGGTCTAATGAAATTTTAAAGTAATCGCTTAACTGAATTAACCTTTCCAAATCAGGATAAGCTATTCCATTTTCCCACTTCCCTACTGCCTGTCTAGAAACGTTCAGTATTCCTGCTAACTCCTCTTGAGAAAGAGCCTTTTCTTTTCGTAACATCTGTATATTTTCTGCAATACTCATTATAATCCCCTCCTTTAATAAGGATATCTATAAGTAAAGTATATTACCACCAACTTACAATATACAATTATGCTATCTGTAGTTGCATACAATCGTGAAATGTTTAATACTGTAATTTTTTACATTAACAAAAACTGAGTCATAAATGATTCATCAAGCACTAAAAAAAGCCCTCGCAAATCTGCGAAAGCCTTGTATTTTGGTGCATCAGGAGGGAGTCGAACCCACGACCTACTGGTTCGTAGCCAGTCACTCTATCCAGCTGAGCTACTGATGCATATTCTATTCAATTCTATTTAACACCTAAATTATTTTATCATATAACAATTTCTTATGCAAATTAAATTTCTATAAAACCTCGTACATAACTCCCTAATAGCCTTAAAAATTGGTATATTGATAACACAATTAAATCTAATGCCTCATATAATATAATCGAAACTAGTATTTTTCAGTTTCATAAAATCGCTATAAAAGGAAGTGGTTTTATTGTCTACGATAAGTAATACCGTTAGTGCAAAGGGTACTAACACTAACACAGTTACCAGTACAATTAACCTTACAGTTACAGAACCAATTGCTAAATTGGCAATTACAAAATCAGTTTCATCTACCTCTGTGTTAGTAGGCGAGCCATTTGTGTATACTATAGTAGTTAATAACTCTGGCTCAACAACTGCTACATCTGTAGTAATGGAAGACTCCGCTAATAAAAAAATTGACTTCGACTATAAACAGGTAACAATAGATGGTATTGGATCTCTTGATTCAAGTTCAAATTCTAATTATATAAAAGTTAATATTGGAGATCTTCCTGTAGCTACTTCCGTTACAATTACAATTCCTGCAGTAGCTACTTCAGCTTAATGAAATTAAATAGGACTGAATTTTAATTTCAGTCCCTTTAACAATATTGTTTATAGGAGGTTATTTATAATGGATTCAAACTTTCATTTACCATCAACAATATCAAAGAATTCTGCCATAGTTACAGCAAACAATGGACCAAAAGCTGAAGCAATAGCCTCTATATGTATAATAGAACCATTATGCTTAATGCTCATACAACATGTTAATCATTGTAAACTTAAATTAGGCAATAATCTATTATTTTATATCTACATTATAAATATTGTTGATTTTGATATATATAATGTAACTTTAAAAGACACTATTCCAAAAGGAGTAGATTTTATATCCACATTTATTCCTGATGGTAAATATAAATATGATAAAAATAAAATTTTTTACTACATCCCCATTGTAAAAGCTCAATCTTTTTCTAGAATTATTTTAGATTTACACCCAGTAACCTTAGGACCCAAAATTAATGAAGTAGAAATTATATCCAAAGAACATTGTAACCACACCATAAACAACCCTTCCAGATCCCGAAGTATTATTTATATGGACTGTGATTAATTACAAAAACATTTGCAAAAAATAAAAGAGCACCTAACTTACGTTAGATGCGGTTATGGCGGAGAAAGAGGGATTTGAACCCTCGCAACGGTTTCCCGTTCTACGCCCTTAGCAGGGGCGCCTCTTCAGCCACTTGAGTATTTCTCCATGCCCTACAAAATAAAATTTTTTATATTAAAAATGGCGGAAAGATAGGGATTCGAACCCTAGGTACGTTCTCACGCACGCCGGTTTTCAAGACCGGTGCCTTAAACCAACTCGACCATCTTTCCACGTCTGTGACATGTACTATTATAACAACATAGATTCTTCATGTCAACATTTTTTTATATTTTTTAGTTTTTATATTTTTCGTGGGTTTATATCTATTTTAATCGTCTGTATAATTGAAGCTAATTAATTTAATAATATTTCATAAAAAATTGTCATTATCACGTTATACTGTTATAATTAATTAATACATCAATATTCTATTAAATCTGGAGGTATACTATGATAGAAATAAAAAATGTTTCTAAAAGTTACAAAATGGGAAAGGAAATTGTTACTGCTCTTAAAGATATTAACCTTAAAATAAACGATGGTGAATTCCTATCCATTGTTGGTCCTTCTGGCTCAGGTAAATCTACTCTTATGCACTTAGTTGGTGGTCTTGATACTCCTACTTCAGGAGAAATTTATGTTAATGATAAGGCTATAAGTAAATTAAAAGATAAAGAGATGTCTAAATACAGAAATCAAACAATAGGATTTGTTTTTCAGGCTTTTAATCTTGAAAATACACAAACTGCGCTTGAAAATGTAATGATGCCTTTAATTTTTGCAGGTATGAGTGTAAAAGAAAGAAAAGAAAAGGCTAAAAAAGCTCTTGAAATGGTTGGCCTTAAAGATAAAATTAAACATAGACCAAATGAAATGTCCGGAGGTCAAAGACAGAGAGTAAGTATTGCTCGTGCTTTAGTCAATGATCCAAAAATAATTTTTGCAGATGAGCCTACTGGAAATCTTGATTCTAAAAATGGAGAATTGATAATGAATTTATTAACTGATCTAAATTCCAAAGGTTATACAATTATTATGGTAACTCATAATATGGAGGAAGCTAAAAAATCTAAAAAAATAGTAAGAATAAAAGATGGACAACTTCAAGAATTAAATAATTCAAATGATATTGAAAATATTGAACAATAAGGAGGAATGCTAGATGAAATTTAGAGATACCTTAAAACTAGCATCTAGAGATCTTGGAAAAAGAAAGGGAAGAACATTTCTCACTTCACTGGCAGTTGCTGTTGGTACTATGCTTATAGTAACCCTTGTTAGTCTCGGAACCTCTGGTGAAAATTTAATACTCAGCAAAGTTCAAGACAGTTCTCAACTTAAAACAGCAGATATAAGCCCAATGAAATATTTTAACTCTGACAATACAGATTACTCTACTTTAGACATGAATGATATGTTTAAAAAAATTGATGACAGTACAGTAAAAAAATTGTCAGCTATTTCTGGAGTTCATGAAACTGAAGCAATGTTAAATGCTACTGCTAACAACATTAGTATTGACACTAAGAATAATAAAAATGACACTCAACTTATAGGTCTATATAATAACAACACCATGTTTCCAAGTGAAACCATTGACTCGGTAAGACAAGATAATAAAAACAATAGTTTAAAACCTATAATTGCTGGAAGAAATCTAAATAAAGATGATACAAATGCTGTATTGGTAGGTAAGAATTATTTAGCTTCTTTAGGTATTAAAGATTATAAAAGTATGATTGGAAAAGATATCACACTTACTGAATCCAAAACAGAGAATCCTACTATAACTTTACCAGAGCTTAAAATCACAGGTAAAATAGTCGGCGTAATAGGTGACAAATTTGAAGGTGATAATCATGTAATAACTTCTATAGATATGGTAAACAAGTTCAAAAGTTATTATTCACTTCAAGACAATTATATAAACAGTCAAGGTTATGATTCAGTTGTTCTATATGCCAATAACATTAATGATATGGATCATATAGGCAGCTCTATAAAGAAATTAAATTATTTTTACATAACTTATGCAGATCAAATTGCAAGTGTAAAAAAAGCTTTCAATGTCATGAATATAATATTAGCAGTACTAGGCCTAGTAGTACTATTTGTTGCCGGTATTGGAACTGCAAATACTATGGTAATGGTTATATACGAAAGAACTAAATCCATTGGAATTATGAAAGCCATTGGTGCAAGCCGCAGTAATATACACAGTATATTTATCCTTCAATCTGGTATAATAGGTTTTTTAGGTGGAATAATGGGACTTATATTTAGCCTTATTAACATGAACATAATTCATCTTGCTCTTAATGCTTACTTAAAGAGTAAAAAAATAACTGAAACTGTAAACTTCTCAATGCCTTCTTATCTTATTGTTGGAACTCTAGCTTTTTCAATTGTAATTACTATAATTTCAGGACTGTATCCTGCTGTAAAAGCTTCAAAGATGGATCCAATAAACGCATTAAATTCATAAGGAAGGTGATTTAAATGAAATTAATTGATTGTATAAAAATGGCTTTCAGCGATTTAAATAGAAGAAAACTACGTACAGCTTTAACCTCTTTTGGTATAGCGATTGGAACTATTCTTGTAATATTGATGTCTGGTCTTGGTCAAGGTATTCAAACAGTAGCTACTGATCAATTAAAACAAGCAGACACTTTTAGAATAATAACTGTAAAACCTCAACATAAGGTTAATAGTACTACAGTTACCGATAAAAAAATTGATGCAGCTATGCTAAATAAATTAAAAAATATCAACGGCGTTTCTAAAGTTTTAGCATCTATTGATACTACTGCACCAAAAGTATCATTAAATAATAACTCTGTAACCAAAGTTGATGTTAGAGGTTTTAACTTGAATTTTCCTATTATAAGTGATGCAGAAAAGAATCAACTTAAATCAAATAAGAAAAAGGTTCAAAAATACGGTTCTAATGAAATAATTGCAGGAAAAATTATAAATAATAGTGATGACTCCTCTGTCCTTGTAGGTCAAGACCTACTAAAAAAACTTGGCATAAAAGATTACAAGAGCATTGTTGGTAAAAATATAACTGTTACTATTTCATTACCTAGTATAGACGGGCTCTCATCAAAAACCCCTCTTGTATTAAACTTAAAAGTATCAGGAATTGTTAATAAAGCGTATTCCCTTGGAAGTAACACTATAACTGCTTCTGATAAAGTTGCAGCACAAATTCAAGAATATTACATGGGTTCATCTGATTATATAAACCAAAAAGGATATGATGATGTAAGTGTTGAATGTAAAACTATACCTGATGTAACAAATGTTAATAGTTCTATTACAAAAATTGGTTATGTTACACAGTCCAGTCAAAGCTCTGCTAACACCATAAACATGGTAATTGTCATATTAAAAGTTTTACTCACTGCAGCTGGAGTTATAGTTCTTCTTGTTGCATCCATAGGAGTTGTTAACACTATGTCTATGGCTGTACATGAAAAAATTAAAACAATAGGAATAATGAAAGCTGAAGGTGCTTCTAAGAAAAACATTCGAAGAATGTTTATAGTCCAATCTGGAAGTTTAGGATTTGTTGGATCAGCCTTTGGAAGTGTCATTGCATTGATTGCTACTGCTATTATAAATAAACTATTAATAGCCTACAATGTAATACAAGTAGATGGAGCCAGCGGGCCAATATCATTAATCGAAGTTAAACCTTCTACTGTAATACTTACTATTGTATTCACTGTTTTAATATCCATGCTTGCAGGTGTTTTACCAGCAAGAAAAGCAGCAAAATTGAATCCTGTAGATTCTTTAAGCTGCGAATAAAAATTTATATGACTGCTGCTGTGCTAAAAATTTTAGCCAGCAGTTTTTTCTTACTCAAAATTTTATTGGTTTTATTTGACATCTAGTATTGTTTGTATTAATATATATAATACAAAGGAGGGGTAATATTGATTTTTAAATTAAATTTTGATAGCAGTACTCCTATTTATGTTCAACTTAGAAATGAAATTGTATTAGGCATTGGCCTAGGAAAACTAAAACCTAATGAAGGCCTTCCAACAGTAAGGCAAATGGCAGAAGACATCGGTGTAAATGCAATGACTGTTAATAAAGCCTATACAATATTAAAAAATGAAGGATTTATATCTATAGACAGAAGACATGGAGCAAAAGTCAACGTTTCAATTCCTGACAATGCAGAAGTTGAAGAAAAATTGGAATCAGAACTTGCATTAATTATTTCTGAAGCTGGACTTAAAGGTGTAAGCAAAAAAGATTTTATTGATATTTGCAATGATTTGTTTAAAAGAATGAATGGAATTAATAAAAATCTCGTAACTGATTAAAAGGAGGATTTTTGATGTCTTTAATAAATATTATTTTTATAGTCACAGGCATTATAGTAATTTTATGTGAAGTTGCTGTTTGGATATCCTGTTCTTATGGTGATAAAAATTTAGTTTTTGGAGTTACAATTCCAACTAGTGAACTTAAAAATGAAAACATAAACTTACTTAAAACTAAATATAAAGCATTATGGCATAAATATCTTATAATCAGCATTGTAACTTTTATACCTGTTCTATTTCTAGGCAACTTGGATCCTTATAATATTTTATATATTGTACTTTGGGCATGTATAGCATCAATATACTTTATATCAAAACCATATATCGTTATACATAATGAGCTAATGGCAATTAAAAAGAAAAATGGATGGTTTTCTGGTAAGACTCGTGAAATCACAATTGATACAAAAGCCTCTCTCCTAAAAAATGAAAAAGTCATTTCAATATATTGGCTTATAGGTTCCTTCATTATTCCAATAGCTTGTTTCCCACTAGTAAAAAATATTTCCTTAATCTTACCAATATCAGATTTAGTGATAAAAGTAATAATTCTATTTTTATATAAATATACATTGAAACTAAAAACTAAAGTATACAGCGAAAATAGCAATATAAACGTAGCTTTAAACTGCACAAGACAAAGACTTTTATCAATATTTTGGACTATGGCTTCCTATATAGACAGCATAATCATTTTTATAGCCTGCATAATCATTTCAAGAATAGTTCCATATAAAATGTTCTCATTAATTCCATCAATAACAATTGCACCAATTTTAATGCTTATGATAATTATGTATTATCTTAATAAATTTAAAAATATTAAGTCAGAACTTCTTAATAGTGACGACAAACCTATTATTGTAGATGATGATGAATATTGGATAAATGGATTATTCTATTGTAACCCTAATGATAGTTCTCTTTTAGTTGAAAAACGCGGTGGAATAGGAATGACTTTTAACTTTGGTAAAAAATCAGGAAAGATAATAACTTATATAACTATAATTTTTACTGCATCAATTTTAATTTTTATTTCAGTATTATTTATTAGTGAAGGTTCCTATAATCCATCACTTAATATTTCAAATACACAAATAAGTATAGATTGTCCACTATATTCTACAAGTTTCTTTAAATCAAACATTAGTAACGTTTCATTAATTCAAAATATGCCTTCTGGAATTAGAACAAATGGAATCGGTACATCTGAATACTCAAGGGGACATTTTAATATTAATAACTATGGCAATTCATTACTATATGTTTATAATAATAATCCTTATATTGTTATAAAACTTAAAGATAAAAGTTATATTTTTTTCAACTACAAAAATAAATCAGATACTTTAAATCTATATAATAAATTAAAGACTTTAAAATAATTACTATAAAATTAGGCCCGTTACACTAAATGCTTAGTATAACGAGCCATACTTAATTGTATATTTTAATTATTTTATTACATCTTTTCTCATATATTCTTTAAGAGCATCTGGGACAGTTACAGTTCCATCTTCATTTTGATAATTTTCAAGAATAGCTGCAACAGTTCTTCCAATTGCAAGCCCTGAACCATTTATAGTATGAACAAATTGAGGTTTTGACTTTGCATCTTCTCTGTATCTTATATTAGCACGTCTTGCCTGGAAATCTTCAAAGTTACTGCAGCTTGATATTTCAACATATCTATTGTAACTTGGCATCCAAACTTCTATATCATATTTTAAAGCAGCAGTAAATCCAAGGTCACCCTTGCATATTCTAACAACTCTATAAGGTAATCCTAAAACTTGAAGTACTTCTTCTGCATCATGGGTAAGTTTTTCAAGTTCATCGTAAGATTGCTCTGGTTTAACAAATTTAACAAGTTCAACTTTGTTAAATTGATGTTGACGTACAAGACCTCTAGTATCTCTTCCTGCAGAACCTGCTTCTGATCTAAAGCAAGCACTATAAGCTGCATACTTTATTGGAAGGTCTTCTCCCTTTAAAATTTCATCTCTATAATAGTTTGTAACAGGTACTTCTGCTGTTGGTATTAAGAAGAAACCGTTGTTTTCAACTTTAAAAGCATCCTCTTCAAATTTTGGAAGCTGACCAGTTCCTGTCATACTTGTTCTGTTAACCATGTATGGAGGAAGTATTTCTTTATATCCATGCTTTTCAACATGATAATCAAGATAAAAGTTTATTACTGATCTCTCAAGTCTAGCTCCAAGACCTTTATAAAATGTAAATCTTGAACCAGCAACTTTTCCTGCTCTTTCAAAATCAAGTATATCAAGATCTGCACCTATATCCCAATGCGCTTTATTTTCAAAATCAAATTTTCTTGGTTCTCCCCATTTTCTTATTTCAACATTATCTGCATCTGACTTTCCTTCTGGAACACTTTCATTTGGAATGTTTGGTATTCTAAGCATTATATATTCAATTTTTTCATCAATTTTTGAAACTTTTTCATCTAATACCTTTATTTCATCAGAAAGCTTCTTCATTTCTGCCATTATTCCTGAGACACTTTTGCCTTCTTTTTTAAGCTTTCCAATTTCTCCAGATTCTTTATTCTTTTTGCTTTTTAGATTTTCAACTTCAACAAGAATCTGTCTTCTTTCCTCATCAAGCTTAACCACTTCATCTATAACAGATAAATCGAAATCTTCACCTCTATTTGTAAGTCTTTTTTTTATTTCTTCTGGATTGCTTCTTATCCTTTTTAAATCTAACATTTTTCTCACTATAAAAGCTTTGTTTTATAGCTTCCTCCTTCCGATTTTAATATATATAATAAAATATGACTATGATTATTAACTATATATTAATCCACTATGCTAGTTTATCATTTATAGGTGAATTTTTCAATTATTATCCATTACTTTAGAACACTTAATTGACTTTATATCAAATCTATTTAAAAACAAAAAACATATAGCACCTGTAAAAACCAACAGTGATACAATTGTCCATGAACTAGCAAATCCCAACTTCTGTAAATTTTTTCCCATAATCATTGGTCCAAATGCATATCCAGTACCTGAAATAACTGGAAGTATTGAATTTAATCTTCCTCTATGTGACGACGGAGTGTGATTTGCAATAAATGTACCTTCATTAATTGATATCATTATTTCTCCAAATGTCATTATTGTTATTGATACGAAAAACATAAACAATACACTTATATGTCCAAATATTCCAAAAGAAATTGCGTAAAATATTCCTCCAATGGCAATTGACTTAAGTGATGTTACTTTATGAATTAAATTAGTTATTATAGGGGTACAAAATATTACTACAAGTCCATTCATTCCTGCTACTAACCCGTAAAATTTTGCTCCATTTTCTTTGAACAAATGTGCCATTTGAAGTGGAAGCATAAAACTCCACTGAGCATATGAAAATGAATAAAGCAAAAATATTAATGAGAAATACAAAATTACAGGTCTTTTTAAAAGTACACTAATAGCTGAGCCCTCTTGCTCTTTTTCAAGTTCGTTTTGTAAAGAGTGTTTATTTTTTATATCCTTGAATGATTCCTTTACATACATATTTATAAGTATTGCAGATAAAATTGTCGTAACTGCATCACCAATAAATATTACCGATAAATGATTTTTATAAAGTATTCCTCCAAGTACAGGTGCAATGGAAGCTCCTATATTCATTCCCATATACAATAACGAATAGGAACTTTTTCTATTTCCCGGAACAGTGATATCTGCTATTAACGCATCATAAGCTGGTGAAGCTATAGCATAACAAACTGATGCAATCATTATAAATGGAATAATTATTCCAGTTTTTAAGAATCCGCAAAACATATATGAAATTGCACCTATGGTTTGGAATATAATTATTATTTTTTTTCTTCCTAATATATCTGTAAGCTTTCCACCTAAAATAAGGCTTGGTGCCTGTAAGACTGCACATATTGTTATAAAAGTTCCAGCTTTGGCAGAAGTAAATCCCGATTTTTGTGTGAGTATAATAGAAAGAAGAGGGTAAACAAAGTTACCCATGCAATTTACAATTCTTGCAATACATAAAATATATATTTCCCTAGGAAGTCCTTTATAGGTTCTTAATATAGATATTGAATTTTTCATAAACACTCCTTATACAGTACTTATTTTAACTTTAACTATTATACCATATTTTGTCTCTATTCAAAGGAATGTATGAAAAGTCCACTTCTAATTTTAGGCTCAAACCACGTTGATTTTGGAGGCATTACCTTTCCTTCATCTGCAATTTTCATAAGCTCCCCTACTGATGTAGGATGCATTGAAAAAGCAACTTTCATGTCCTTTTCTACTCTTCTTTCTAATTCCTTAAGTCCTCTTATACCACCAACAAATTCTAATCTATCATCTTTTCTTGGATCTTTTACACCTAGAACTCTGCATAGCAAATTATTTTGAAGTATTGACACATCAAGTGCCTCAACTACATCATCACCATTAAAACTTCCCTTTTTAGCTTCTAAACTGTACCAATTTTTTTCTAAATACATACCAAAAGTATGCTTTTTTAAAGGTCTATACGGTTTATTTTCTTCTAGCTTCTTAACTGTAAATGCTTCTCCTACTTTATCTAAGAATTCATCTACCTTAAGACCATTTAAATCTTTAACAACCCTATTATAATCAAATATATTAAGGTCATCTGCTGGATACAAAACTGATAGAAAATAATTGAACTCTCCATCAATATCTTTTTTCTCTTTCCTTCTCTTCTGTGCAACTTTAATTGCAGCAGCAGCTCTATGATGTCCATCTGCTATATATAATGAAGGTATTTTTGAAAAAAGCTCCACTATATTTTCTATTATTTCCCTATCCTCAATTTTCCATACCTTATGAACTATATTATCTTCTGAAACAAAATCATAAAGAGGAGTTTTATTAGTTTCCTCTGCCACTGTCTTATCTATATTTTTATCATTTTTATAAGTCAAAAATATAGGTCCTGTATTGGCATTACAGTAATCAACATGATTTATTCTGTCTAGTTCTTTCTCTTCTCTTGTATTCTCATGTTTTTTAACCACATTATTTAAATAATCATCTACTGATACGCAGCTTACTATACCCGTCTGCTCTCTTCCATTCATAATCTGCCTATAAATATAAATATCCTTCTCTTTTTCCTTTACAAACGTACCTTTTTCAATAAACTCATTTAAATTGTCTCTTGCTTTTTCATAAACTTTTTTATCATAAGGATTTATTCCATCTTGTAGATCAATCTCTGCTCTATCAATATGGAGAAAAGAGTAGGGATTACCTTCTGTCATGTGTTTTGCTTCTTCGTAATCCATAACATCATATGGAAGTGCAGCAACTTTATCTGCAATATCCACTCTTGGTCTTATAGCTTTAAAAGGTTTTATATTTGCCAATTTAATTCCCCCTACACTTTAATTATTTTTCAAAATATTCTTTTACTATATTTACAATTTCTTCTCCTATTCTTTCCTGAGCCTCTGCTGTTGCAGCTCCAATATGAGGTGTGAAAGAAATCTTATCATTCTTTAATAGTTCTTCATTTTGAGTAGGTTCTTCTTCATAAACATCAAGTGCTGCTCCATTTATCTTGCCAGTTTCAATTGCATTTAAAAGAGCTTTTTCATCTACTGCTCCACCTCTTGCACAATTTATAACATAGGCACCTTTTTTAATAATTTCAAACTCTTTATCACCAATAACTGGAGTTTCTCCCTTTTTAAAAGGAACATGTAATGATACAAAATCAGCATTTTTTAATACTTCTTCTTTTGTCATGCTTACAAAATCATCATTACTTTTAACTTGATAAATATCATAGTATACAACTTTCATGCCAAAAGCTATTGCTCTTTTGGCAACTTCTCTTGCAATTCTTCCAAAACCAATTAATCCAAGAGTTTTTCCGTAAAGTTCAGTCCCTTGATATTTTTTCTTTTCCCATTTTCCCTGCCTCATAGTTACATTTGCTATAGCGATGTTTCTAGCTGCTGCTAACATATGTCCAAATGTTAACTCTGCAACAGAAATACTACTTGCCTTAGGTGTATTGTTAACTCTAATTCCATGTTCTCTTGCATAGGAAACATCTATATTATCTACCCCAACTCCTGCTCTTATAACAAGTTTTAATTTTGAACCCTCTGCAGCATCTATTAAATCTTTTCTAGCTTTAGTTGCTGATCTAACAATTAGACAATCTATATCTTTTATTTCTTCCTTTAAAGCTTCAGGCTCAATATGGTTTGTAAAAACCTTATATCCTCTTTTTTCTAGTGCTTCCTTTGCTTCAACTGCAATTCCATCGTTTGCTTGTATTTTTATCATAAAATAAGCCCCCCTTATTTTAAATCAAGAATATCGTTAATATTATCAATTAGTTCCTTTATATCATCTAGTGTGAATTCTGCCATATGAGCTATTCTAAAAGTTTTTTCCTTTAATTTTCCATATCCATTTGATATTTGAAATCCTCTTTCTCCTAGCTCTTTATTAAGCTGTGCAACGTTTATTCCCCTTGTATTTTTTATAGCTGTCACAGTATTTGAAAGATGGTCTTTATCACCAAAAATATCAAAATATTTACGAGCCCAATTTCTAACATATTCAGCCATCTCAATATGTCTTTTATATCTGTTATCCATACCTTCTTCAAGCATTTTATCAAGTGCTAAATCAAGTGCAAACATATGTGAAAGAGATGGTGTTGATGGATACTGATAATCTTTTTTTTGTATAAATTCATAAAGATTAAGCAGGTCTAAATAATATCCTCTATGCTCTACTGTTTTTGCTCTTTCTACTGCCTTCTTTGAAAAAGAACAAATTGCAAGTCCTGGAGGAAGTCCTATTGCTTTTTGAGAAGAAGTTATACATACATCAACTCCAAGTTCATCTACAGGTATATCCGTTCCCCCCATAGAACTTACGGTATCAAGACACCAAACTACATCTTTGTATTTCTTTATAACCTTTGAAATCTCCTTAACTGGATTCATTACTCCAGTTGAAGTTTCATTATGAGTTATAGTTATTAGGTCATATTTCCCAGTTGCAAGGACTTTATCAACTTCCTCTGGCGTTGTTATTTCACCAAATTCTTTTTCATAAAGATGAGCTGGTACATTATTGCTTAAAGCCATTTCATACCATCTTTTACCAAAAGCTCCTATAGCAAATACTGCCGCTCTTTTCTTTGTACAACATCTTATTGCTCCTTCCATAAGTCCACTACCAGAACTCGTTGAAAGAAGTATTTCTTCTTTAGTTTTAAAAACTTTTCTTAGTTTTTCACTTATTCCCCTTTGAAGATTAGATGCTTCCTTGCTTCTATGCCCAATCATAGGCGTTGCCATCTTTTGTAATATATCTTCACTTACTTCAACAGGACCTGGTATAAATAATTTTTTATGCATATATAAATGCCTCCAATTTTTTCATTTTATTTTTTATGTCTTCCTGCAAGCTTATTGAAATTTACAAATGGTGTCTTTTTATTTCCCGGAAAATAAAAAGAGCCTTCCGTCCCCCTGTGAAGGGACGAAAGGCTCCGCGTTGCCACCCTAATTGATCGTATACGATCCAACTTAATTAAAAATAACGGCTATTAATACCGTATTGCTCATCGCAATCCCTCGGAGGTGGATTCTCATAATGCCATCTATCAGTTTTCACCAACCACTGACTCTCTTAAAACATCATTATGATACTATTCTCTTCATAGGTTTCTGTAAATTAATTATATTGTATTCGCAATTAATTTATAAGTCAACACGAAAAAATATTTTTGTAAAAAAAATATTTTTTCGCATTTAAAATTATTAAATTATCAATATATACGTTTATTTTATGATTATATTTCACAATTTAGTAATATATTTTTTCAATTTCATTCTACTATATCTTTAGTTGCAATTATATCCACACCTGTATTAAGTATGTTTTTGCAAACTAAATCCCCACACATAATTGGAACTCCAACATATATTCTGCTTAATGCCTTTGAACATTCTACAAATAAACTTCTCTCTATTGGCTTTGAACTTTTAACAGAAACAACATTGTCTTTTGACCCTTTAACTCTTACTAAAGTTGTAAGTATTCCCTTATCATGTAAAATATTTTTTTCTTTCATAGACCTCTTCACACCTTATCAAATTCTTTTATTCTTCCTACCAAAATGTTAGAATTTGTAGAATGTTTAATAACCTCTGTTATGCTTTTATTTGTCTCTCTTGCAAGAATTGCTGCAATCTTCATCATACACCTTGAACCTCCACAGCTACTGGACATTGCACCTGTCCGTTTCTTTATACCATCCATAGTTCTTGCACCAAGAGGCCTTCTTATACATTCTACTATTTCACCCTCTGTAACCTCAGCACAGCTACATATAATTCTTCCATATTTATTATCTGTTTTTATTACTTTATTTCTTTCTTTATCTGACATATATCTAAATCTATAGCATTCTCTTCTTTTATCGTGAAAATCTTTTTTCAATTTATAATTATACTTTTTTACAATGATATTAGATACATCTTTAGCAACTGATGGTATACAGCTTGCCTTACCATAATATTTACCAACTATTTTTATATAACCATTATTAATTTCACTACTATCAACCCTTATACCTTTATTGTTATAGGGCAAATCATACATTTCCTTTATATATTTGTCATCTAAAGAATGTAAAATGAGCTTTAATTCCTTAAGTTCATCTGAATCTTCTTTTAAAAATACATAAGCATATATATCCCCCTCAGGATTTGGTACAAGGACTGTTTTGTTTCCATTTTTTGATTTAATTGAAATTACATTTTCAAGGTCATAACCATAGCTTTTATCTATTAAGAAATATTTCAAACTATAGTAAGTATTTTTATTATAATTTAAATTAATTTTTCTATCGGGCATTGTATTTATAACAATTCTACATGTAAACTTATTCTTGTTTGTAATTATTTTATATCCATCAGTTACCTTTATTATTTTTTTAACAGTTTCATCCAGTCTAAAGTTAACTCCATTGTCAAAGGCTATTTCACCATATCCTGTAGCTAAATCATATATATTTATAACATTAAAATTCTTATAATATGCAGCAGTATTTATACTAATATTTTTAAGAGCATTTTTTAATTCATCTAAATACCCCTCACTACAATTTATAAGATTTTTATTATTATGATTTATTTCCACATAATTACATTTAAAAATTCTTGTTTTAAGCTTTTGAGCCACCTTTTCCATATTTAATCTACGTTTAAATTCCATATCCGCAGATTCGTTATCTATTAACGGAATATCAATATAAGAAACATTATCTGCAATCTCATGTTCCCTCTCAATAAGAGCTATATTTATACTGAATTTAGATAACTCATAAGCTATATTACAGCCAACTATTCCTCCGCCCAATATAAGTACATCATAATCCAACATAATAAATATTACGCAAAAACAAATGTAAACTTTGCGTAATTCCTCCCCTCTTTACTTAGTACACCACATAATTATTTTATCACCTTTTTATAACACATTAAAGAAAAAAGCCAGTACTCTTTAATAAGGCACTGGCTTAATATTATTTTTGCAATTTACTTAACGTGTCGCCAAGCTGTTTTATATATTGTCCATAAGCTGCCCAGTCACCGTTTTTTTGTGAATCAACAGCTTTATTATATAAATCTTGTGCCTGTTTTATAGTATCGTTATTTGCTTTTGAATCTTTATTATTTACCTCGTCATTGGATGATGTAGTATTATTATCTGTATTATCATCATTAAACATCTTATTTAATGCATCAGGCATGTTATCTGCCATTACCATTTTACTCCCTGTAGAAACTATAACTTTCTTAACCTCAGGTATACTATTCTGCCCTTGTGCTCTTATATAAACTGGCTCAATATATAAAAGGGCATTATTTATAGGAACAATGGATGTATCTCCAAACTGTACCTGTGAACCTTGCGTATTCCAAAGTGACATTTCCTTAGATATTGTTGGATCCTGATGAATTTTTTGCTTGAACAAATATGGGCTATATATTGTCTTATCTGATGGAAGCCTGTATAATACAAGCTTTCCGTAATTCTCACCATCCATTCGTGCACCAAATATTGATACCATGTTATCTTTACTCTTCATATTAAAATATTCAAGTAAAACAGTTTCCTCATTAGAATTATTTGGAAGCTTCATTACAACATAAGAAGAAGCATTTGTACTTTTATCTCCGTCAACTTGCTTTTGATTCTGGGCAATTGTCCATAAATCCTCACTGTTATAAAATATAGCTGGATCTGTTACATGATACTTTTGAAGCATATCACATTGAGTATTAAAAATGTCTTCTGGATATCTAAAATGTTCTCTTATGCCCTTTGGAGCAGTACTTGCATCTTTAAAGATACCCTTAAATATTTTATTATAACTATTTGCAATTGGGTCATTTTTATCCATCTGATAAAAAGTAACATTACCATTGTATGCATCCACAACAACTTTAACTGAATTTCTTATATAGTTTATATTATTATCTGGTTCTGAAAAAGGATATCTATCTGAAGTTGTATAAGCGTCTATTATCCAATATATTTTTCCATTATTAACAACTGCATATGGATCTTTATCATACTGCAAAAAAGGTGCTATTTTCTGAACCCTATCCACTATATTCCTATTGATTAATATTTTACTGTTATTATCTATTGAATTTGAAACTAAAAAATTTAGTTCTCCTTTGTTTATTGCAAACAGTACTCTATTAAAAAGTGACGCTTTAATTCCTGCTGTGCCTTTGTAATTATAGCTTTTATCAGATTCTCCTTTTGGATAATCAAACTCTCCCGATTTATTGTTTACAATTGCATAGTCATCTGTATTTTCACCAAAATAAATTCTTGGATTAGAAATATTAATACCCGTATCATTACTAACTGGTATATTATTCATTACAAAATCAGGCTGTCCTTCACTTGTAATTGAATTAACCTTACTCATTACAAGTCCATATCCATGAGTATAGCTAAGATGCTTATTCTGCCATGAACTAGCATTACCTGTTAGTGAACTTTGTTCTATTTCTCTTGGAGATACAAAAACTTCTGTGAGCTTTCCATTAAGTTTATATCTATCTACATCAACATCATTAAAATTATAATAATATCTAAAAACCTGAGTCTGATTGTAAAACTCCATTGACTGCTTAAAGGAATTCAATTTTATATTATTTATTGTATCCATGTTTTCGCTAACATCATTTTGAGTGAGGCTATCTTTTACATTATAATTATCTTGCTTTACATCATTTAAATTGTAAGCTTTTCTTGTAAAATCAATATTATATTTTATATATGGGGATTCTAATGCTTTTTCATTTGGTTTTACAATTATATTTTGTACAAATGTAGAAACTGCCCCTTGGCATATAACAAGTACTATTATAGTTAAAACAGATATTACAATTGGTTTTATTTTAAGTTTTATAACACTTACAAAGGTTACTATTGAACATACAATACAAACCACTGTAAGTATCCTATAAAATAAAAGTGAAACATGAACATCTGTATAGCTTGCCCCAAAGGTAACCCCTGTTGGACTATAAACTAAATTCCATGCTTTTATAACATATCCAAAAGATAGCATAAGAAACATCATTGCCAAAAGAACTGCAAGCTGTCTTCCTGCAAACTTTGTAATGCCGCTTTTAAAATCTTTAAACTTAAAAGAACTTAGTCCTCTTAAATTTGTATACCTCATACTATCTCTTAAATAAAGAAATAAATATAAAATAACCGTTATAAATGCAAGCATTACTACTAATGACATAAAAAGTCCATATATTGGTTCAATAAGTGGCAATTTAAAAACGTAAAATGAAACATCCAAATTAAAAATAGGATCTTTCACATTAAAACTAGATGCATTAGTAAATTGAAGTATTCTATACCAATAAGCCGAGGATATAAAATATGAAATAAAAAAAGAAATTACTAAATCAGCTATTATGAAAATTCTTCTTTTTAATTTTTCTTTTTTTAAATTTACTTCCTCTGCTGTGTTATATCTTCTTATACTTTTCTTAATGCTCTTATAATAAAGCCATATTATTAAATAGCATATTGCAAATATAGGTATCATTAATTTTAAAACTGCCATGATCTTTATAAAATATATATTTAAATATCCTACTTCCTTAAACCATTCTACATTTATTATAAAATTTACAATATTTTTTGCAAAACTAACTACCAAAATTAAAATCAAAATACTCGAAATTAAAGCTATTCTCTTTTTCAAATTTATCACTTCCTTAATATATTAATCAGATATTAAATATTGTTTTTCTTTTAATGCTGCAAGTATATTGTTTAAAGAAACTTGATCATCCGCAATAATAGTATGAAGATGTACCCCTCCTGTAAGTATAGAAAGAGGCTCATTTTTATACTTTTTAAGTTTTTCCATGAAATTTTGAACATCATACATTGTTTTAATCATAAGAATTCCTCTTATCTCTCCATACAATTTATGTTCAATAATTACGTCTTCTATTATACCACCAAATTTAACTATAGTTTCCAACTCATCTTGTATTTCTTCTGCACTGTGATTTACGGCTATAACACTTTTTATCCCATTTTGGGTTTTGTCTGAAAGTATATACCCTTTTGGAGTTGCAATTATATTAATTCCACTTGCTCGTAAAATAGCTATATCTTTAACAATAACTTGTCTTGTAACTCCAAGATTTTTAGAAAATTCCTCACCTTTTATAGGGCTTTTAGCATTTTCAAGAAATTTTCCTATGCTGCCTCGCCTATCTTCTGAATTCACAATATCACCACCATTACTCGTCTAGTTTTTGCTATCACATGTCTTTATTATATTTAATTCTACATCATCTTTTATATTATCGTTATGATGATTTTCAATTAAATATAAAAACCTTTTATCATATCCATATTTTTTTAAAATATTTGCTCCTATTACTCCATGATTGTAATAAATATTAACACTTTTTATATTCTTAAGTTTTCTTAATTTTCCCCCTGTAACTTTATTTAAAATTACAATAACTGATTTACTAAAAACATTTACTCTTCTTTCTACTTTGCCAATATCATGTAACAATCCCACTTTAACTAATCTATTTTTATTTATATTTCTTTTATTTACACAAATATTAGTGATATCTTTTGAAACTCTTATACAGTGTTTTTGTTCCGATTTTGCCAATCTACTAAACAATTTAATTTCATTTTCATTTAAATTTTCTTTTACATATTTTATATCTTCACTTGTTATTTTTGAAGTTACTCCCCATATAAATTGTTTTAATCTATAAAGCACTATTAATAAATTCACTCCTTATAAAATTTTAATTATTATTAGTTATATTTTTAATATCATATAAATATTATAAACCATTATATTAATAAATACTTTTAAAATAAATGGTAAAAGTGATATTATAAATTTTTGAGGTGGTAATATGAATTCTAATATTGATTATATATTAAGGCTGCTAGTTGCTGGTTTATGTGGAATACTTATCGGTTATGAAAGAGAAAGTAGAATGAAAGAGGCTGGAATAAGGACACATTTTATTGTAGCTCTAGGAGCTTCTCTTATAATGATTGTATCAAAATATGGTTTTAATGATGAAATAAATATACAAAACATAAGTATCGATCCCTCCCGTATTGCAGCTCAAATTGTAAGTGGCATTGGATTTTTAGGTGCTGGAATGATAGTAATGCATAAACAAACTGTTAAAGGCCTTACAACAGCCGCTGGAATATGGGCTACTGCTGGAGTTGGTATGTGCATTGGTGCTGGTTTATATTTTATAGGATTAATTTCTGCATTTATTATAGTAGCTGCTCAAACGATATTTCACAGTAAATTTAATTGGCTTGCATCACCTAATAACAAAAATTTAACCGTTGAAATTATAAATGATCCAAAAGCTATAGATTATATTAAAAATTGTTTAAAAAAAGAAGATATTATAGTAATAAGCCTAAAAGCATCCTCTAATAATTATGATTTAAAACATATATCTTTACAACTTAAAATAAAGCTACCTCTTCATTATAATACAATTGATTTAATTAATATACTTCAGAATAACTCCTTTGTAAAAAGTATTCAAATATAAAAAAAACACAACTTATACAAGTTGTGTTTACATTTGGTGGAGATAAAGAGATTCGAACTCTTGACCCCCTGCGTGCAAGGCAGGTGCTCTCCCAGCTGAGCTATACCCCCATATGGTGGACCTTCAGGGACTCGAACCCCAGACCGACCGGTTATGAGCCGGTTGCTCTAACCAACTGAGCTAAAGATCCATATTTATAAACCAGCAGCGACCTTTTCTCCCACAGGGCTTCCCCTGCAGTACCTCAGGCGCGTTAGAGCTTAACCTTCGTGTTCGGAATGGGAACGGGTGTAACCTCTAAGCCATTACCACTGGATATTCCT
>JAQUXS010000011.1 GCA_028692255.1 Clostridium sp. | reverse complement strand
CTTTTTCAATTTGTTCAGGAGTTAATTCAATGTTTTGAAGTTCATCCATTATCTCTTTATATGTTAAAGAACCTTTTTTCTTTCCTTTTTCAATAAGACTTTTAACAAACTCCATTTTTTCACCTTGAGTTTTTTTCACCTTACTTTTATCAATAGTGTTTTTTTCTTTTTGTTCTTTCATAGAAATGTCCTCCTTTCGTTTTTATATTAAATTATTTATCTCTTTCTGAATTGAACCTAATTTTCTAGCCATACTCAAAGATTCTTTCAGCATTCCTTTTTGTTCATATAATTTAACATTTTTCATAACTTCTTTTTTGGACTCCTCTAACCTATATTTTTTTATGGTTTTAATATAATCGTCAATTAAAATTTTCATATCACAGTTGTTATCATTTAATTGTTCTTCACAAATATTAACCCATTCCGATGAACTTTTAGCATCGTCACAGCTACTTTCAATTTTCTTTAAAAGTTCATCTGTGTTATCTTCATTATTCTCTACAATTATCTTAAATATCTTTTTATGACTTTCATAATTTAACTCATTATAATTAATTATAGATATAATATACTCAAAAAATTCCTTTTTTAATGTCATGAGCTTAAGGATAAGTCTCTCAGCTTTCAGATGAGCAGGTTCTATATATAATTTCTGTCCAAATTTATCCATATTATTCATTGTATGTAACTTTTTAGCGTCATATTTCACTTTTCTACTCATAAGGTCATAAATTGACTGCTCTTTTATGCCTGAAATTTCAGAAAGTTTTTTTATATATATGTCTTTTTCAACTGGTTCTAATTCAAGCAAAATGTTGGAAACTCTTTTTACATATTTAAATTTATCTTCATCATCATTTAAATTAATCCCATCTTTTGCCCTATCCATTCTGTAATCTATAAGAGGCGTGGCATTTTCTATAAGTTTTTGAAAAGCTTCTTTTCCATTCTTTCTTATATACTCATCTGGATCTTTTCCACTAGGCACTTTCAATACTTTCACATTAAGTCCTGCATCTCTTAATATTTTAAGTCCTCTAATAGTAGCCTTCTGACCAGCTGTATCAGCATCATAAGATATTATAATATTATCAGCATATCTTTTTAAAAGTTTAGCCTGGGAAACTGTAAGCGCAGTTCCTAAAGATGCTACCGTATTGTTTATGCCATACTGGTGTAATGATATACAATCCATATAACCTTCTACCATTATAAATGTTCTTCCTATATAATTTTTAAGCACAAAATTAAGTCCATATAAATTTATACCTTTTTTAAAAAGTTTTGTCTCTGGAGAGTTTAGATACTTAGGTTTAGAATCATCTAACACCCTTCCTCCAAAACCTATAACCCGTCCCCTGTAATCAAACACCGGGAAAATCACTCTGTTTCTAAATCTATCATATTTATTTCCCTTATCATTTTGAGTTATTATTCCATTGTTTAATAAGTCCAATTCGGTATAACCTTTTTTCCTTAAGAAATTCATAGCTCCATGCCAATCATCCAAAGCATATCCAAGCCCGAATCTCCTCATTGTACTTTCGCTTATACCTCTTTGCCTAAAATACTCCATCGCTGTCTTACTATGGTGAAGATTATAATAAAAATACCTTGCTGCTTCTATGTTGAGCTTAAATAAATTTTTATTTGCATCCTTTATTTTGGAACTGCCATTTTCATAGCTTTCAACATCTATATTTACTCTATCAGCAAGAATTTTCACTGCATCAATAAAAGGTAGATTTCTAGTTTTCATGACAAATGTAATTACATTGCCAGCTTCTCCACAACCGAAACACTTGTATATTTGTTTTTCAGGTGATACACTGAATGATGGGGTCTTTTCACTGTGAAAAGGACAAAGCCCCAAATAGTTTCGGCCACTTTTTTTTAATCTTACCTTTTGAGATATTATGTCTACAATATCATTTTCTTCTTTAATTTTTTCTATAACATCTTCAGGTATCACAAGGATTTTCACACCTCACAAAATATTTTATCATAACAAGTACCAATTCGACAAAATTATCAAAATTCCTTTTTTTATTTTAAATTAAAACTCCATAAATTTTATTCTGCCAAATACAATAGATATTTATTCCATTTTATCTATCCTTTCTTATTATTTTAATTCTATACAATTATAAAAACTCCTCTTATTTTTTATATTTAATTTGAAACTATTATTCAATTCAATGTATATCCGCTGCCTTACATTAATATTCTTATAATGAAAGTTATTATACAGGAGATTTGCTATGCCAAATGTTACTCAAACTTATTCTAATAGTTTACTGTCTAATGAAGAACTGCAAAGCAATGTACTTACAGCTTATAATCTTAAAGGTTGCATAATATATCAAATAAAATTCAAAGATACTGAAAAACAGCGTGCTGTGTATAAACTTAAAAGTGGTGAAGACTTTTATTGCCTAAAAAAGCTTTACTATCAAAAGGAAGACCTATTGTTTGTTTACTCCGCAATAGAGTGGCTTTATCATTTTAATTTAAACGTCCCTAGAATACTAAAAACAGTAAATAAAAATAGGTACGTAACTTACAAAGATATGTTATTTATACTTACACCATGGATTGAAGGCGAAAAATGCAACTATGACAATATAAACCATGTTCTAAAATCTGCTTTAGTTCTTTCTAAAATTCACAGCGCTGGAGAAAATTTTTATCCAATCCTAGGAAGTTCAAAGAGAATTGGATATGAAAATATTTATCTACTAATGAATAGACATTTTAATCAGTTCCTATATTTTTCGAACTCAGCCTTTAAATACGGAGATAATTTTTCTAAAATATTTATAGAAAACTTTGATAGTTATATGCATCTAACAAAAATAGCTGTAAAAAGTGCATCTGAAATTAATTTTAATAATCTAAGATCTTCTCTTTGCCATCTTGACTACGTTAATAAAAACATTATATTTGATGACAAAGGTAACCTTTGGATAATTGATTTTGATAAATGTAAAATTGACTATTGTGTCCACGATATTTCCTATTTTCTAAGGAGATTTTTAAAAAGAGAAAATACAAACTGGAATCTGGAACTTTTGCTTAAATGTCTTGAAACTTACGAAAAAGATACTCCCCTTAATAAAGATGAATATCTATATATTCTTTCATATTTAAGTTTTCCACAAAAACATTGGAAACTTGCAAGAGACTATTACAATAACATAAACGTATGTAATAAACAAGCTTTTACTTCACTTCTAGAAAAGGCTTCACGAAATCTTGAAAATCAAATAGAAATGATAGATTCTTTTGCTTCTATTATAGATAAAAAACACTATTGATTTTAAATTAATAGTGTTTTTACTTTAGACATTGCCTCCAAGTTTAACAAGTAATCTTGTTATATTGGTTTTTGATACTTTACCTATTATCTTATAAATTTCCTTGCCTTCTTTTTCGCTTTTCTCAACTACAGGAAGACTGTCAACTTCATGTTCTATTATTTTTTTTGCAGATGTATAAGCTAGATCCTCTGCTTTTACACATACAATATTGGGCATTCTTGTCATAATAACTCCTACTGGAACCTCATGAAGATCAGTGCCACCTATTGCTATTTTCAGGAAATCTTTTCTCGATACTGCACCAACAAGGCATCCCTTATTTTCAATAAAAAGAGTCCCCACATCATTTAAAAATAAGTACACAATTGCATCGTAAACTTTAGTTTCCTCTTGTGCAACTGCTGGTTTTGTCATTATGTCTTTAATTTTTATTTTTCTTATGTAGTCATATAGAATACTGTAAGAGGGTTTCCTTGAGTAAATATATCCTACTTTGGGTCTTGCTTCAAGTATTCCTGTCATTGTTAGTATTGAAAGATCCGGTCTCAGTGCTGATCTTGTAACATTAAGTTTTTCTGCAAGTTTTTCACTGGTAATTGGATGTGTTTCTCTTACTAATCTTATTATTTCTTCTTGTCTTGGTGATAATTTAATGGTTTACACCCTCTTTCTTACTATTACAAGTTAATTATACCATATAAAAAATAAACCGCCGCACTATTTTTAATGCGACAGCCCATTATAATTTTACTTATCAGTAGTCTTTTCTTGGTCGTCTTTTTTATCTTCATCATTTTTTTTATCATAAACATCATCGAATTTTACAGTATACTGGAATCCCTTATCATCAGTTTCCTCTTTGCTTGTAAATTTTTCTTTAACATTTTCAGCTGCATCCTCAGCTGCATCTTTAAAATTTGATACTGTATCTTTGACATTTTCAGCAGTATTTCTAATTATCTTATTTACTACTTCAACGCTTCCATCTTCTCTTGTAATTTCAACAGTTACTTTTGTAACAACAGCAGTTAAAAATATTACTGCAAATAGTGCAGGTAAAGCTGCCATTATTACTACTCCTGCTGCTACTCCTGCATTTACAGGAACATCAAGGATAACTTTGTCGTCTTTTTTTACTACTATTTTTGTTACGTTCCCTTTCCTTACAATCTCTTTAATCCACTGAGTAAATTCTTCTCTTGTACTTGTAAAAGAACCTCTTTTTTCTTCTTCTTTTTCTTTTGCAAGTGTTTCTATATAAACTAATGCATCAACCACATTACCGTTTGATTCTTCTAGTGCCTCTTTTGCATCTGTGTAACTAACGCCTGTTCTTTCTCTAATAGCATCAATTTTTTCTAGTGTTATTTCTTCCATTTTAATTTTCCCTCCTTAAACTATTTAGTATTTCTAAGCTTTTCGGTTTTTTACCATAACTTTGAAAAATTAAATCATTTAGTATAACATATATTTCATTTTTCATTTTGGAACTTAAGTTTACCCTATAAATTTTGTCCATAGAAAGTTTTGATAAAAATTTTAATGCATTGAAAGAAGCAAAACTTATATTTCTACCATTATTTCTTTCACACTCACTGCATATACCTCCATAAAATTCATAGCTTATGTAACTAGAAGTATTTATTTCTTTTCTGCATTTAACGCATCTTTCAGTGTCAAGTCCATAACCTGTTAAAAATAAAAGCTTTATTTCGAAACATCTTGCGAGGGTTTCAATATCACATGCTTTGTTTTTTATTAGATAAAAAGCAACTAACAGTTCTTTAAATAGTGCTCTGTTACTCTCACCTTCTACCATTGATATATCAATCAATTCGCATAGATAAGAGGCATATGTTATTGTATCTAGGTCTGATAAAAATTCTTGAAATGATTCAATTATTTCTCCCTCATTTAAGCTGAACATACTTCTACCTTTAAAAAGTGTATAATTTCCAAAACAAAAACTAAGGGAACTAGGCATAAGTTTACTTCTACTTTTTTTTGCACCTTTTGCCATTACAGTTATTTTACCAAACTTTTCTGTAAATATCCACAAAAGTTTATTATTTTCACCTATATCTTTACTCTTTAATATTACGCCTCTACTGTTAAATATAGACAGAAAATCACCCCGCTATATATATTATTTCCTTTTTACAAAAATTAATTATCTTTTTTATTATTTTTATAGCCTAATTCCTTTAACAGAAATGGATTATCTCTCCACTCTTTTTTAACTTTAACCCATATTTTAACATTTGCCTTTTCTTTAAGCATTTTTTCTATATCTATTTTTGCATATTTAGTAATTTTTTTAAGCATGTTACCATCTTTACCTATAATTATACCTTTATGGGAAGCCTTTTCACAGTAAAGATTAGCTTCTATATTACATATATTTTCTCCTTTAGGTTCTTTCATAGAGCTAATTTCAACTGCAATTCCATGAGGAACTTCTTCACTTAAAAATCTAAGTGCCTTTTCTCTTATAATTTCAGATGCTACAAATCTTTCCTGAACATCAGTTAACATATCTTCTGGATAGTATTTAGGTCCCTCTGGCATGTTTTCAACCATTAATTTTAAAAGTTCATCTACATTTTTACCCTTAGCTGCAGATATTGGTATTATCTCTTTAAATGGAAATTTCTTCGAGAAATTATTAAGTGTTTTAAATACCCTATCTGTCTCAACTTCATCAATTTTATTTAAAACCATAAATACTGGAGTTTTTACACCTTCAAGTTGACTTAAAATCATTTCATCTCCCTTACCCATATTTATGTCAGGAGTAGTAACAAAAACAATAAGGTCAACATCTTGCATGGATTCGTTTGTAGACTTTTGCATATACTCTCCAAGCTTGTTTCTTGGCCTTTGAACCCCCGGTGTATCTACAAAAACGAGCTGGTAATCCTCTCCATTTAAAATTGTATGTATATTGTTTCTAGTTGTCTGTGGCTTATTAGATACTATTGATAATTTTTCTTTCATTATATAATTCATCAATGTTGATTTACCAACATTAGGTCTTCCTATTATAGATATAAATCCTGATTTATGCATTCTTCCTCCTTGTTTGTTTCAAAATTTTATGTAAATATCTTGTAAACTAAAATTGTAATTAACATTCCAAAAGCAGCTCCTGCCAGTACTTCTAATATTGAATGAACTTCTGAATCAACTCTACTCTGTGCAACTATAATTGCCATTAAAAAACTTAACCCAATAACAACGGGCTGTTCTGATATTAGTGTTATAGTGGTTGCAAGAGAAAAAGCTATGGCGCTATGACCACTTGGCATGCCACCTCTTAATGGCGTTCCCTCTCCAAATATTGCTTTAGCTATAAGTGTTGCTATACATACTATAATTAATATTACAAAAATAACATATGAATTAGAATTTTTTATTTTATATATTATTGAAAAGGAAACCGGCTTTAATTTTTCAGCAAATACAACATAACCTACTATTATAGAATTTATGGCAGTTACAAGTACAGCTCCTGCTGCAACGTTTTTAGCTATTTTAGCAAGAGGATGATAGTAATTTGCAGCCATATCGACAGTACATTCTATTGCAGTGTTTACCATTTCAGCGAATATTACCATTGTTATTGTGACAAGTATAATAAGAAACTCAATTTTGCTTAAATCTGTAAAAAAACATACTGTTAAAACAATAAGCGTAGCAACAAGCTCAATTCTAATATTTTTTTGGGTTCTTACAGCATAAAGCATTCCATCAATAGCATAATTAAAACTATCTACAATTTTCTTCACTTTCATTTAAAAAGCCATCCTTATCAACACATTTATTTTCATTATCTTCTTATGTCAAATTTTCGAAGTATCTCTTCTTCCCTTTTTCGCATTATCCTTTTATCACTTTCAATCATATGATCGTAACCCAAAAGATGAAGAACTGAATGCACTGTAAGATAACTGCATTCCCTTATAAATGAATGTCCAAATTCTTTACGCTGCTGCTCTGCTCTTTCCAGTGACAATGCAATGTCTCCAATTACAAGATTCCCATCATCTAAACATTCATCTTCAAATTTAAAATCTGAATAAACTTCTTTAAAAACCTTTTTATTTGGATATTCCAGCATTGGAAATGAGAGTACATCCGTTGCTCTATCTATATTTCTCATTTCACTATTTATTTTCCTTATTTCATCATTATCAATTAATATCATTGAAACTTCATAGGGAACATTAACGCCTTCATCTTTAAGTGCGCAATCTATAAGTTCTTTAATCGTTTTTTCATATTCGCTAGTAAATTTTATTTTATTTTGCCTATTATCTATAAAAATCATTCTATTTCACCTTTTCATTTTTTAATTGCGATTTATCTTTAGGGTATTCTATTCTCTTATGGTAAACTCCATTAAGTGTATTTAAAAAAGTTTTTCTTATAACTGTGAGGTCATTAAATGTAAGATCACAATTTTGAAGTTCACCTTCATCAAGCCTTGATTTTATAATGTTGTTTACCATTTCTTCTATTCTGCCTTTTGTAGGATTTGGAATAGAACGCACCGAAGCCTCAACACCATCTGCAAGCATAATTATAGCACTTTCCTTAGATCTTGGTTTAGGACCTGGATATCTAAATTCATCCTCATTCACATCTTCAGGCTTTTTACTTTGATTTTTCATAGTTATATAAAAATATTTAGTAAGAGTAGTTCCATGATGTTCTGCAATTATATCCTGAATATCACTTGGAACGTTATATTCCTTTGCCAGTTCAATTCCATCTTTAACATGTGATATTATAACCATTGCACTTAAATTAGGAGTCATTTTATCATGTGGATTTTCCATTCCAAACTGATTTTCTTTGAAAAAATAAGGTCTCTTTATTTTTCCAATATCATGATAATACGCAGCTGCTCTTGCAAATATTGGATTGCACCCTATATTTTGTGCTGCAACTTCTGAAAGATTAGCAACCATTATGCTATGATGATACGTTCCTGGTGCTTCTGTTAAAAGCTTTTTTAAAAGAGGCTGATTTGGATTTGAAAGTTCCAGTAGCTTTACTGTTGTCACAATATCAAAAATGCTCTCCATAGAAGGTAAGAAGCCTATAGTTAATATTGAAGATAAACATGCGCCTAAAAAAGCATAAAATGTAATTTCTACTACACTTATAAAATTATTACTTATTAAGAATCCCGTTGAAAAAGTAATTACAGAATTAACAATTCCTATATAAAATGATGCATATAATATATCATTTCTCATTTGAATTTTCTTTAATACTATAGCAGATATAAGCGTACTCATTACAGCTATAAGTACTATTTGAAGATTAAATCCCACAATTACACTAAGCAAAACACAATTGAAAAGGCTAATAAAAATAGATATATTTTCATTTAAAAGTATTGTAAGAATCATTGGTAAAAATCCCAAAGGTATTAAAAATGGTGAAATTATATTTAAAGTTCTGGCAAATATCAAATATATAATATTTATTAAAAATATAAGTATTAGATATCTATTATTATTAAATACCTTATTATGGTATTTATATAAATAATACATTTCTATTATCATTATTATAAAATCAAGTGCAAAAAGACTAACATATATGTACCAATTTGAAAATTTGTTATCATTTAAAAGACCTAATGAATCAAGTATATTAATTTGTTCCTTTGTTACAGGTTCTCCCTCTTTTACAATTATCTGATCTTTTTTTATAATTACCGGTGAAACATTTTTCTTTGCATTTAATTTAACTTCATTTGTTTTATCTGTATTTACAAAAAGGTTGGGTTTTATATAATTCTGCGCAATTACAATGCCAAGATTATTTGTATCTTTGCTCAATTTTGATTTTGAAAATTGCAAAGCTATATAATTTTGAGCTTTTTTAATATCTTCATTGCTATCTTCTTTTATACCATTTGAATACATGCCATCAATAACTTTTAACACATAAGTTTGCAGATTATTAAAGTCATCCGAATTCATTGAAAACCATGTGTTAAGCTCTGCATCACTTAAGTCATACTGTAGTGGAGAATTCCTAAGCTGTGACTTTTTTTGATTTATATCTATATTTTGACTTTTTATAGAATTTATCTTACTAAAATCACTTGAAACACTCTGCTGTGCATCAGTTTCCACATCAGTTCTTTTATCGTACTGCTGACCAATAGAATCCATTGCTTCTTTTTGTCTTTGGATAGTTGCTTCTTTATCTTCAACATCTCTTTGTGCTTTAATATCACTTTTAGCTATATCCCCTTCTTTTATATTGTACGTTGTAGGTACAACAGAAGTTAACATAATAGCATATATGATAATAACTGCACTTAAAAATATAAATATTTTCTTAGATGTCTGTCTACTTGTATCATCTTTACTAATCATCCAAAATTCTCCCTTTTGTATTTCATCTATTTTGTAGTTTCGGATATATCCTCCTCTGCAGTAACAAGTACTCTGACTTTAATCATGTTCTGTTCTACATCTTCATAAACATTTTTATTAATAACCTTAATGTTTCTATCAAAATTTGAAATTATGTTTTTATATATAGCATCTGCCGTATTATTTTCGCAAATTTTAGGAGATATTTTAATTACTTTTTCCTCTACTTTATAAAATGTTTCCTTTTTTATGAAATTATCATCTTTAACTATTTTATCATATTTAGCAAATTTATTTAAACTGTTTTTTAAATAAATTTTTTTTCCAAATATATAAATATAATAATTTGTAATGCACTCCCCAGTTCTAGTTTTTTTCGTATATGTAAGCGGTACCTTCCTAGTTTCTTCGTAATAAGTTTTTGCATAAACACTTCCTGCAGCATGAACCTGATAGGTGCTGCCTTCTTTTCCTTCTTCACCACTTACAAGTATCTGTCCTTTTTTAACTACATCTCCACCTTTTACAATAGGTGTACCTGCTTTAGTATATACCCATAGAATAACGCCATCTTTTTTTGCAGTTAAATTACAAGTTGTATTATCCTCATTAGCCTTTGGAAGTGACTGTCTTTCAGAGGATGTAACTATAAGCTTAGATCCCTTTATTCTAACTCTAATCCACATTATATCAGAATTTTTATTTTTAAGTTTTTCTTCTATATCATATACATTTATATTGTTTTTATTTGTTCCAGGTTTTATTCCCATATCTTTTAAATCCTGTCTTATTTCATAAGGTGCAATATTATTTTCAGTTTCAATATCAATTCCCCATATAAAATTTGAAAGATACGTTATTATTGCTATAAACATTATGAGACCTATTACTATTGACGATCTCTTTATCATTTTAAACCAGAAAAACATTTTGCCGCTTCTTTTTATGATTTTAATTTTACTTCCTGCCTTTTTAGCAATTTTTAGAATATCCTTGTAATCATTATATTTTATATCAAATTCCATTGTATTTACACTGATTCTTTTAAGATTCCATATACTAATGCCGTTCTTCGTAATTACATTTATGCACCATTCCAATTTTCTAGATTAAAAACTCAATCTTAATACTCCATCACCATATTTAAAAAATTTAGATATATTAATCATTTTACTTCTCCCCATATTCTATGCTCTGAAACTTACCACTTAAAACAATGGTATTATCAGAGATAAATAAAATTTCAAAATCTGTACCCCTTATAGATATAATCCCAAGATTAGATTTTATTTCTATTAAATCATCTTTGAACTTAAGTATGCCTTTGTGATTATCAATTGTTATTTCTTCATCTCCAACAATAGTTATCTTTGGTATATTTAAAGCTATATCTCTTGGTATATCTAGGCTTTTAGCTAGCCCTTCCCTAATTTTTAAAATTTTATTTTTCACTATAAAATACCTATAAAAATGCTTTCATATAAATTTATGAGTAAGAAGCTCAATTAATTACTTTGTTTTATTTTATTATAAAAAAATAAAAAGCCCGGATTTCCCGGACTTTATTTACAAAATTATTTACTTAAATATTCCTTAACCAATTTACTAACAACACTGCCATCGGCACGTCCTTTGGTTTTTGGAACAATAGCAGCCATAACTTTTCCCATATCTTTCATGCTATTAGCTTTAAGTTCACTAGTTATATCAATTATCAACTTTTCAATTTCGTCTTTTTCTAACTGCTGAGGAAGGTAACTCATAAGGATTTCAATTTCAGCTTTTGTTGAATCTATTAAATCCTGTCGCTTTCCTTTTTCAAATTCAATTATTGAATCACGCCTTGACTTTACTTCTTTTGCCAAGATCCCAACAATTTCAGCATCACTTAATTTAATTGCCTTTGTCTTTTCAACCTGTAAAACAGCAGCTCTCGCCATACTAATTGTGCTGGCTTTAGCTTTATCCCTGTTTTTTAGCGCATCTTTCCAATCCTGCTGCAATTTATCTTTAAGGGACATTGTGTGTACCTTCTTTCAAGACCTATTTAAATTTTCTTTTTCTAGCAGCTTCAGATTTTTTCTTTCTCTTTACGCTAGGTTTTTCATAATGTTCTCTTTTTCTCACTTCTGAAAGCACTCCTGCTCTGGCGCATTTTCTTTTAAACCTTCTCAAAGCATTCTCTAAGGTTTCATTTTCTCCTACTTTAATTTCTGACATCTGTATCCCTCCCTCCGCTAGTACAATTAAATTACAACTAGCTTCTACATGGGCCAAATAGCACATTTTTTATTATACAACACTACTTGAGGCACTGTCAATACTATTGCCTTATTTACTAGTTTCACTAATATTATATGCAATTATATACTAATTTTAAACATTAACCTGGTGTTTCATCAAACTTTCTTCCACCTAAAAGATGAAAATGAACATGCTGTACTGTTTGACCAGCATTTTCACCACAATTAGAAACTACTCTATATCCATCCTCTGCAATTCCAAGTTTCTTTGCAATGCAAGCAGAGACTGCAAATATATGTCCTATAATTGCTTCATTTTCTTTTGTTATATCATTTAAATTTGAAATATGTTCTTTTGGAATAATAAGCACATGTACAGGTGCTGCTGGATTTATATCTTTAAAGCACAATACCTTTTCATCTTCGTACACCTTGGCAGCTGGCACCTCACCTTTTACAATTTTACAGAAAAGACAATCTTCCATGTTATCACCTCCTCGCTATCTAAGTATTCAACAAAAATATACTTTTTCCTCTATTTATTTGAATAATCAGTAAATTAATCTATTTGCCCTATTATATAATCATCTTTTACATCTAAAAGTTTTGTTTCTAATATTTTAGGGATTTCAATATTATTACTTTTAGTTACAACTTTCATGTAATTTCCAGTATAACCTTCATATAAATCTTTGTTTCCCTTAAAATTAGCTTCATATAAAACTTTTATTCTTTTTCCTACAAATTTTTTCATAAATTCAATTTCCAGTTCATTGTTTAACTCTATAAGCTTTTTGCTTCTTTTTTCTTTTATATTGCCGTCTATCTGACATTTCATAGAAGCAGCTTTTGTTCCTTTTCTTTCACTATATTTAAATATATGCATTTTAGAAAGCTTTATTTCACTTAAAAATTTATAGGTTTCATTAAACTCTTCATCTGTTTCACCTGGGAAACCTACAATTACATCTGTAGTTATAGATACATTATCTATGTGTTTTCTAATTGCATCTACAGTTTTTCTGTATTCATCAGCAGTATATTTCCTATTCATTCTTTCAAGTGTCTGTGTACATCCACTTTGAAGGGAAAGGTGAAAATGATGGCACATTTTTTTAAGTGACGAAATTTTTTCTATAACACCCTCTGTAAAAAATGTTGGATCTATAGAGCCAATTCTAATTCTCTCTATTCCATCTATTTTATCTATTGCTTCAAGAAGCTTTAAAAGATTCCAATCTCCACTTAAATCCTGTCCATAAGAAGCTGTTTGTATACCTGAAAGTATAACTTCCTTAAAGCCATGCTTTGAAAGTCTTTCTACTTCTTCTATTACCTTTTCAGGTTCTTTACTACAAACCCCTCCTCTTGCATAAGGTATAAGACAATATGAACAAAATCTATTGCATCCATCTTGAATTTTTAGAAATGCCCTTGATTTGTCCTGGTATTCTTCTATTTTAAGTTCTTCGAATTTTTTATCTTTAAATACATCATTTACAGCAATTTGCTGCTTGTTTTCTTCTATTGCTCTATTTACATAGTATACAATTTGTCCTTTATTCTTAGTTCCAAGAACAACATCTACACCTTGAATTTTAGAAATTTCCTCTGGTTCCATTTGTGCATAGCATCCAACTACTGCAATTTTAGCATCTTTATTTATCTTTTTAACTTTGCTTATCATCTGTCTTGATTTTCTATCGCCCATATTGGTAACTGTACATGTATTTATAACATATACGTCTGCAAAATCAGTATGGTTTACAATGTCATAACCATCTTTTATGAATTTCTCAGTCATGGCTTCAGTTTCATATTGATTTACTCTGCAGCCAAGTGTTATAAAAGCAACTTTCATTATTAAATTAATCCTCCAATATCTCCTAGTTCGTACATAATAAGTGCTGTGCAAGTAAAACCTGCTGTTTCAGTTCTAAGTATCCTTGGTCCAAGTGTTACAATTTCAGCTCCAATTTCTTTAAGCATCTCTATTTCACTTTCTTCAAATCCGCCTTCTGGTCCTATCACTATAGCACAATTTGTTATTTCTTTGTCCTTCAATTTAGCTTTTAATGCTTTTATGCCAAATTCCTTTTTGTTTTCATATGGAACAACTACAAGGTCATAATTTTTTATTTCACTGATCATATTATTAAAATCTACTGCTTCATTAACCTTTGGAATCAAACTCCTCTTAGACTGCTTAGAAGCTTCCAGTGCAATTTTATTCCATCTTTCGATCTTCTTATTGTCACCTAATGAATTCTTAACAATAACTCTCTCTGTAATTACAGGAGTCACAGAACTTACTCCAAGTTCAGTATTCTTTTGAACAATAAGGTCCATCTTGCTTGACTTTGGCATTCCCTGAAAAAGGTAAATTTTAAGTTTACTTTCATTATTTATGTCAGATTTGCTAATTATTTTACAGGTAACCTTAGTCTTATCTATATAAACAATTTCAGCTGTAAATTCCTCACCTCTACAGTTATTTATATTTACAATTTCTCCTTCTTTTAATCTTAGAACTTTGTAAATATGCTTAACATCTTCACCTTTAATATTTATATTATTGCCAACTGTACAATTTTCATCAGAAAAAAACTTATGCATAAATTATCCCTTCTAATTTTAATGAAGTTTGGCTACAACGCACATCCATTCACCTTGATTGTTTACTTCCATTACTTCAAAACCACATTCTTTTAATTTACTTAAAACTTCATCTACTCTTTCTTTAAGTATACCTGATGTAATAAAATATCCACCTTTTTTAATAACATTAACTACGTCTGGTGTAAGTATAACTATAACGTCTGCTATTATATTTGCAACAACTATATCTGCTTTTCCCTTTACTACATCAAGGAGATCCCCATGCTCTATTTTGATATTGTGTACATCATTATATTGTAAATTTTCTCTTGCTGAGTCCACTGCTACTGGATCAAGATCTACTCCTAAAACATCCTTTGCTCCAAGTTTTGCAGCTGATATAGCGAGTATTCCAGAGCCTGTTCCTATATCAAATACAGTTTTTCCTTCGTCTACATATCTTTCTAGTGCTTGAACACACATTCTTGTAGTTTCATGTGTTCCCGTTCCAAAAGCCATTCCTGGATCAAGTTCTACCATTAATTGAAAATCTTTTGGTTCATATTTCTCCCATATTGGTTTTACAACAATCCTTGAAGCAATTTTTGTAGGCTTATAGTATTTTTTCCAGTTATCTTTCCACTGTGAAGAATTTACTTTACTATAATTTACAATTCCTTCACCTTTATCGATTCCCAGCTTTTCTAAATTATTTACTCCATTTTTTATATATTCAATGTATTCCTTAAAATTTTCATCATCTTTATAATATGCCTTTATAACAGCTCCACTTTTTATGTGTAAAAGAGTCTCATCAAAATAATCCCAATCTCCAGGGTGCTTTTTCTTAAATTCTACATCCTCTGCATCTTCAATTGAAACACCTTTAACATCAGTATTATATAGTATACCATTTACAGCTTCTACGGCCTCGCTGCTAGTTACTATATTTACTTCTATCCATTCTTCTTCTTTATCCATATATAGTTTATCCTCCATAACGTCTTAAACTGGTAATTATATATTAATAGCATATCTTAACAGTTTATCTTTTGCAAATTCCTATTTATCGTTATCTATCTCAGTGTTTATTTTCTTTAAAAGTGATTTGTATCCTCTTATTATTTTTCTGAGTTCATCTTCATTATCTGAAACTTGATCGTCCATACTATCTCTCAGTTCCTCAATTCTATTATTTACAAGACTTCTAAGAGTCTCTACTTCATTTTTTTCTAAATCTAGTTTCATAATAATCCATCTCCCATATTAATATTCTTATTTTATTATAGCAAAAAAATCGTACAATTTATGTACGATTTTTTAAATTATTTAAAATGCCTTTTAAAGAATCCTTTTCCATCTTCTTCTTTTTCACCACTTGCGTGCATAAACATTTCAAGAGCTTCCTTTTGTTTCTCATTAAGTGCTTTTGGTATATCAACTATAACTCTTACATATTGATCTCCTCTACCACTTGAATTAACTCTTGGTACACCTTTTCCTCTTAATCTAAACTTTGTACCAGGCTGTGTTCCTGAAGGTATAGTGTATTTAACATCTCCATCTACTGTTGGAACTCTTATTTCTGTTCCCATTGCTGCTTTAGCAAATGAAATATGTGTATCAAGATGTATGTCAAAACCTTCTCTTTTAAATATTTTATGAGGCATTACCCTTATATTTATATAAAGATCTCCTGAAGGTCCTCCGTTTTTACCAGCTTCTCCATGACCTCTAAGTGGAATAACATTACCGTTATCTACACCTGCTGGTATTTTAACTGTTATCTTCTTCTTTGCTCTAATTCTACCTGTACCATGACAACTTGGGCAAGGATTTTCTATTATACTTCCTTTACCTCCACATTTATCACATGTACTTTCTGTAACAAAATTACCAAGAGGAGTGCTTCTTTGTACTCTTATATGACCTGTACCATGACATTTATCACATGTTTTTGGTGAAGTACCTGATTTGGCACCAGTACCGTGGCATTTTTCACAGTTTTCACTCTTTGTAATTGATATTTCTTTCTCAGCGCCAAAAACAGCTTCTTCAAAAGTAAGTGTTATTGTATACTCCATGTCATTGCCACGTTCAGGACCATTTCTTCTCCTTGAATTGCCTCCGCCGCCGCCGAAGCCACCATCAAAGAAAGATCCAAAAATATCTCCTAAATCTGAGAAATCAAAACAGCCGCCTTGGAAACCTCCAAAGCCACCTGCACCTGCACCTCCACCTGCTCCATTAAAATCAGTAGTTCCAAATTGGTCATACTGAGCCTTTTTCTTTGGATCAGATAAAACTTGATAAGCTTCATTTATTTCCTTAAATTTTTCTTCTGCTGCTTTATTTCCTCTGTTTTTATCAGGATGATATTTTATAGCAAGCTTTCTAAAAGCTTTTTTTATATCAGCTTCACTAGCACCTTTTTGAAGGCCAAGTACTTCATAATAATCTTTATTTGCCATCCCTTTCATCACCTACATTGCATAAAATTCATATATAGTAAATATATCTTATAACCTGAATAAAGGGAAGGGGTCCTGCCCATTCCCTTTATTTATTATACTTAAAAACTTATAAATTTCTACTATTTATCTTCTTTTTTATCTTCATCAACTTTATAGTCAGCATCAACTACATTGTCATCCTTTGCTCCTGCATTTGGGCCTGCTGCGCCTTGTGCTCCAGCTTCTGGACCTGCACCTGCACCCTGTTCTCCGCCTGCCTTCTCATACATTTTTGAAGATACAGCATAGAAAGCATCTGTAAGTTCTTTAGTTGCATTTTTGATTGCTTCTATGTCATCGCCGTCTTTAACTTTTTTAAGTGCTTCTATTTTAGATTCAATATTTGATTTATCTTCAGCAGATACTTTATCTTTAAGATCACCTAAAGTTTTTTCTGTTTGATAAATAAGTTGATCTGCATTATTCTTTGTTTCTATTGATTCTTTTCTCTTTTTATCTTCATCTGCATACTTTTCTGCTTCTTTTACTGCCTTATCTATTTCATTATCTGTAAGATTTGTTGATGCAGTAATTGTAATTTTAGCTTCTTTTCCAGTACCCTTATCCTTAGCTGAAACATTTACTATGCCGTTAGCATCAATATCAAATGTAACTTCGATTTGTGGAACACCTCTTGGAGCTGGAGCAATACCTGAAAGAGTAAATGTTCCAAGTGTCTTATTGTCTGATGCCATTGGTCTTTCACCCTGTACTACATGTATTTCAACTGAAGTTTGACCATCTGCTGCAGTTGAGAATACCTGACTTTTTCTTGTTGGAATTGTTGTATTTCTATCTATTAATGGAGTTGCTACATTTCCATAAGTTTCAATTCCAAGTGTAAGTGGAGTTACATCAAGAAGTAATACATCTTTAACATCTCCTGTTAAAACTCCTGCCTGAATAGCTGCACCTACTGCAACACATTCATCTGGATTAACACCCTTTGAAGGATCTTTTCCAGTAAATTTCTTTACAGCTTCCTGAACAGCTGGGATTCTTGTAGAACCACCAACAAGAAGAACTTTATCTATATCATTAATTGAAAGTCCAGCATCACTAAGTGCTTTTCTCATTGGTTCAATTGAATCTTCAACTAAATCCTGAGTAAGCTCATTGAATTTTGCTCTTGTAAGTGTCATATCAATATGTTTAGGACCTGTTGCATCAGAAGTTATAAATGGAAGATTTATATTTGTCTGCATTGAAGAAGACAATTCTATTTTAGCTTTTTCAGCAGCTTCTTTTAATCTTTGAAGTGCCATTTTATCTTGTTTTAAATCAATTCCATTTTCAGCTTTAAATGTAGATGCAATATAATCCATTAACTTATTATCAAAGTCATCTCCACCAAGATGTGTATTACCATTTGTAGCTTTTACTTCGAAAACTCCATCTCCAAGTTCAAGTATAGATACATCAAAAGTACCACCACCAAGATCATAAACTAATATCTTTTGATTTGTATCCATTTTATCCATACCATAAGCAAGTGCTGCTGCTGTAGGTTCATTTATTATTCTTAAGACTTCAAGTCCTGCTATTTTTCCTGCATCCTTTGTAGCCTGTCTTTGGCTGTCATTAAAATATGCTGGAACTGTTATAACTGCCTGACTAACTTTTTCACCTAAATAAGCTTCTGCATCAGCTTTTAATTTTTGAAGTACATATGCTGATATTTCCTGTGGTGTGTGTTCTTTACCATCTATATTTACTTTATAACTAGTACCCATATGTCTCTTTATTGATATTATTGTTTTATCTGGATTAGTTATTGATTGTCTTTTTGCTACCTGACCAACTAATCTTTCCCCATCTTTTTGAAAAGATACAACTGATGGAGTTGTTCTTGCTCCTTCTGCATTTGCGATTACGGTTGGGTCTCCACCTTCCATAACTGCTACACATGAATTAGTTGTTCCTAAGTCAATACCTATTACTTTCGACATAATAAAAACCTCCTAAAAATTTTTTACTTTTATTCTAATTTTAGTATGATTATTCTAATTTGCTACTCTTACCATACTATATCTAATAACTTTATCATTTTTCTTATAGCCTTTTTGTAAAACTTCAACAATTGCTCCTTCGCCATAAGAATCATCTTGCACATGCATAACTGCATTATGTAAGTTTGGATCAAATTCTCCACTTGCATCTATTTCTTCTACACCAAGTTTTTCAAGTGAATCTTTAAACTGTCTTATAGTCATATCAATTCCCCTTTTAAGGTCATCGAAATTTCCATCAGTTGATTGTGCTCTTTCCATGTTATCAAGCACAGGAAGTATATTTTTAAGTACATCTATACATGAATCTGTATATATGCCTTCCTTTTCTTTTTTAGTTCTATTTCTATAATTTTCATATTCTGCTGTAGTTCTTAGAAGTCTTTCTTTAATTGTTTCAATTTCATTATTAAGCTTGGTATTTTCATCTTTAAATTTATTAAATTTAAGTTTCATATCATCAAGCTCCTCCTTTAAAGATGCTGCTTCATCTGTACCACAAGCACTTTTCTTTTCTTCATCTTTAACAGTTTCTTTTTCATCAGATACTGATTTTGAATTATCCTCTAGAGTTTCATTTTTGACTTCTGCTGTTTTAGTTTCTTCATTTTTTGTTTCTTCTTTTTCAGCTTGAATGTCTTCATTAATTTGTGATTCATTAACTTTTTTTTCATTATTTTTTTCAGTCATTAACTTCACCTCTCATCATTATCAAGATACATCTTATTAATATTTTTGCTTAATTCATTTGTTAATTTTATTAATATAGAAACAACTTTAGAATATGGTATTCTAGTTGGACCTATTACACCTATTGTACCAAGAGGCCTATCTCCAAGACTATACACAGCTGTTATTATACTACAGTCTTTAGCCCTTTCAAGATTATTTTCATTACCAATTAATATTGATATTTTAGATTTACTGTCTAAAATATTAAACATATTATTACCATTATCAATAAAAGACAATAATTCTTTTGCTTTTTCTATATCTTTATATTCTGGATATTCCAGAATATTGGTAACTCCTTCACTAAATACCTCTCCTTCATCACTTTTCCTTAAACTATCATAAAGATGAGGTATAATGGCATCAAAAATATCTTCATATCCATAGAGATCCTTCTTTAAGTTATTTATAACTTCAAGATTAATCATGTTTATAGATAAATTTTTAAGCCTTGCATTTAATATTCTGCTAATTTTTTCAATGTCATTACCTCTAACTGTTTTTTTAAGTCTTATAATATTGTTTTTAATAAGACCACTATCAGTTACTATAACTGACACCACATTGAATTCATCTATACTTATAAGCTGTACTGATTTTATTCTGCTTTCCATAACTGAAGGAGTCTTCACAACACTTATGAGATTTGTAAGTTCAGATAAAAGTACAGAAGCTTGCTTAACAATTTTATCAACTTCGTATAATGCATTATTTATTAATTCATTTTTAATGATATACTCTTCTTTTGGAGTTAAATCTGAAATTTGCATGATTTTATCTACATACAACCTGTAACCTTTATCTGAAGGCTTTCTTCCAGATGAACTATGAAGTTGCTCAATGTAACCCATATCTTCAAGATCAGCCATCTCATTTCTTATAGTTGCAGAACTTATACCTAAATTATATTTTTTAGCTATAGTCCTTGATCCTACAGGCTCTGCAGTATATATATAATCATTTATTATAGCTTGAAGTATACTAAGTTTTCTTTCATCCATATCCATGATTATCACCTCTTTATTAGCACTCACTCTTATCGAGTGCTAATTATCATGATTTAAAAATAACACTGCTTATTATATTTGTCAACTTTTTTAACAAAGACAATTCAAGTCTTAATTTGCCATTTTATTTGATTATATTAATATTGCGCTATTTATTTAACTAATTCGCTGTTTTTATCTACACTTCAATTATGAAGTCACTTAAAATGTAATTTGATATGTTTATACCCCTTGAAGACAAGCTTAATCTGCCATTCTTTAGAAAAATCATTTTATCCTTTTGATATTTTTCTATTACCTTGCCATATACAGAATATATGTCTTTTCCAAACCTTTTTTTGAATTCATATATAGAAATTCCGTCCATTTTTCTAAGTCCAAGAAACACAAATTCTTCCATATCATCTTCTAAACTGTTTTGGTGTTCTTCTATTACTGCACTTCCATTTTCATTAATTTTTTCTATATATTTTTTTACATTTGCCTCATTTTTATACCTTTTGCCATTATAATATGAATGTGAACTGGAACCCACTCCAATATAATTTAAAAGTTCCCAATAAACAAGATTGTGTCTGCACTCATATCCTTCCTTTGCAAAATTTGATATTTCATAGTGATTATACCCATTTTGTTTAAGGATTTCTTTTGTATATTCATACATCTTTAAAACTAAATCTTCTTCTGGAAGATTATCTTCATTATATAGCTTATAAAATGGTGTTCCCTCTTCAATAATTAAACTGTAGCAGGATAAATGCTGGGGATTTAACTTTAAGACCTCATTAAGCGTCTTTTTCCAATCATCAAAGCTTTGATTTGGAAGTCCAAACATAAGATCAATATTTATATTTTCAAACCCTACTTTTCTTGCAATATTATAGCTTTCTAAAAACTCGTTAAAATTATGTATCCTTCCCAATTCTTTTAAAAGCTTGTCTTGAACTGCTTGAAGTCCTATACTAAGTCTATTTACTCCCATGGATTTTAAAATTTCAAGTTTTTTCTTTGAAAAAGTTCCTGGATTACCTTCAACTGTGAATTCTATTTTTTTGTCTATATCCAGTTCTAAAAAAACCTTTTTTAGTTTTTTAAGAGCCTGTAAACTAAGGTAGGTGGGAGTTCCCCCACCTATAAATATAGTTGATATTTTGTTTCCTTCAATCTTTTTAAGTTCAATCACCAATGCATCAATGTAATCTTCCATTAAAAAATCCACATTACAAAATGATGGAAAATCACAGTAAAGACATTTTTGTTTGCAAAATGGTATATGAACATATAATGCTGATTTTTCCATATTACTACCTCTCTTCATTTAGTCAACTTTAAGTATTGACATAAATGCTTCTTGAGGTATCTCAACATTTCCTACTTGCCTCATTCTCTTTTTACCCTGTTTTTGCTTTTCAAGAAGTTTCTTCTTTCTACTTATGTCTCCACCATAACACTTAGCAAGTACATCTTTTCTAAGTGCTTTTACTGTTTCTCTTGCAATTATCTTAGAACCAACTGTTGCTTGAATTGGTATTTCAAACATCTGTCTTGGTATTATATCCTTAAGTTTTTCAGCTATTGCCCTTCCTTTATGATAAGCACCTCCCTCTGGTACTATCATTGATAGGGCGTCAACTACATCTCCATTTAAAAGTATATCAAGTTTTACAAGTTCCGTTCTTGTATATCCATCTAACTCATAATCAAATGAAGCATATCCTCTACTTTTTGATTTAAGTACATCGAAAAAGTCAAATATTATTTCATTTAGTGGCATTTTATAATTTAGCATAACCCTTGTAGTTTCTATATACTGCATATCTACAAATATGCCTCTTCTATCCTGACAAAGTTGCATTACAGCACCAACATACTCAGAAGGCACAATAATAGATGCCTTTACTATAGGTTCCTCCATAAAGCTTATTTCACTTGGGTCTGGTAAATTTGTTGGATTTGTTATATCAATACAAACGCCATCAGTTTTAGTTACTTTATATATAACCGATGGGGCTGTTGTTATTATGTCTAAATTAAATTCTCTTTCAAGCCTTTCTTGAATTATTTCCATGTGTAAAAGCCCTAAAAATCCACATCTAAATCCAAAGCCAAGTGCAATAGATGTTTCTGGTTCAAAATTAAGTGAAGCATCATTTACCTGAAGCTTTCCAAGTGACTCTTTAAGTTCATCATATTTTGCACCATCTACTGGATATATTCCACTGTATACCATTGAAACTGCTGGTCTGTATCCTGGAAGTGCCTCTTGTGTAGGTCTATCTGCCTCTGTTATTGTATCTCCTACTCGCGCATCTCTTACATTTTTCATTGAAGCAACTACGTATCCAACATCTCCTGCACTAAGTTTTTTTACTGGATAGAATCCTGGAGTAAATACACCAACTTCTGTAACCTCATATTCTTTATTTGCTGCCATAAGCTTTATTTTAGTGCCTACTTTAATTTCTCCCTCTCTAACCCTTACATAATTCACAACACCTTTATAGCTGTCGTAAAGTGAATCAAATATAAGTGCCTTTAATGGAGCATTCTCATCCCCATGTGGAGCAGGTATTTTTTCTACAACTGCTTTTAAAACATCCTCAACATTAAGTCCTGTTTTGGCGGATATTAAAGGTGCATCACTTGCATCAATTCCTATTATATCTTCAATTTCCTTTTTTACTTCATCAGGTCTTGCACTTGGAAGGTCTATCTTATTTATTACTGGTACAATTTCAAGTCCATGATCTGCTGCCATGTAACAGTTAGCAAGAGTTTGTGCTTGAATTCCCTGAGTAGCATCAACTATAAGTATTGCACCTTCACAGGCAGCAAGACTTCTTGACACTTCATACCCAAAATCTACGTGTCCTGGAGTATCTATAAGATTGAATATGTACTCATTTTTGTCATCAGCTTTGTATACAAGTCTAGCAGCTTGTGACTTTATAGTTATTCCTCTTTCCCTTTCAATCTCCATATTATCAAGTACTTGTTCTTCCATTTCTCTTTTAGTAAGTGTCCCTGTCATCTCTAAAAGTCTATCTGCTAGAGTGGACTTACCATGATCTATATGTGCAACTATACAAAAATTTCTTATATAATCTTCTTTTTTACCTTGCATCGTTTACCCCCCACTACAGTTCAATTATCAATGTAGAAATCCTCAATAAAATTATAATTTATTTATTGATCACCATTCGTGCATTGATCATTTTTATTTTTATTTTATTTTATACTTGAAATTTATCAAATAACATTCTTATCTATACTATATAATAACATATTATCTAATGAACTGCCACAAAGACAAGCAGTGGTGGCTTTATGAGAGATTTTATATTTAAGTATGAATCTAAAATAGAAAGTTACCGTACTCAGTTTTTATTTGAGATAACCTGTATTTAAGTATAGAATTTTTACTTTTAAAGTCCACTATATTTTTAGTAAAACTTGAAATTTTATTATTTATGTAGTATTTTTGAAGTTCTATATTTTTTTCAATATTATATATTTGCTTTTGGTTAAAACATATACTGTGATGCTGAGTTTCGAATCTCAAGTCAAAAGGCTCCATGCTAAAAAGCACCCTTAATTTAGGTACTTTTACCTTAAACACAATATCAGAATCATTATTTTTATACTTTGATGGATTATCTATTTTATCTTGTAATTTATCCAATTTCTCTTCCATGTCATCAATGTTATATTTGTTTTCACTATTTCTATAACTTTCTTCCGAGGCTTTCATATGAATTTCATTACAATATATATTTCTATTTAACTGTATATTGCAGATGACACATCCTAAAATAATTATAAATAAAGTAATTATAAAACATACCTTTTTTTTCATAAAAAAATACCTCCTTTAGCTAAAGGATGTACTTTTTTACTATTTTTTATTCACTTATTTTTATTAAGCACCTGTGCAATAACCCTTGCAATATACTTTCCTGTATTTTTAGCTTCATCCATAGTGTTCACGTCAGATCCTACTTCAATTAAAAAAGCGTTATTGCTCTTTGCTTGATTAAAAAAATTCATTCCATAATTGTAATAAAAAATTCCGCTGCAAATTCCAGGAAAATCCTTATTTGCCGTATCTACTATTGAGTTTACAAGTGCTATGTTTTTATCATAATGTGGATTTTTCTTTGCCATTACAAACATAAACTTTGCAACACTTTCACCATTTATTTTCATAGTAAGAGCTTTTTTATCATCAGAAGAATCTCTATGCAAATCAATAAGCATTTTAAAATCTCCATATTTTTTTAGATATTTATCTACAGTTTCTCCGGATCTTTCATAACTTTTATTGTAAGCCATAGCATTATGTATAGTAGTATCATGAATAACTGATATTCCATAATTATTTTGAAGTTCCTTTGCAATAGCATCCCCTACAGCACATACATCTTTACTGGCATCCATATTATCAGGTCCATATGGTGTGTAACTTTCAGTTGTATGTGAATGATATATAAGCACCTCTGGCTTTGACGTGTCTAATGTCTTTTTTAAACTTTTATCATAAACATTAAAAATATTATTTTGTCCACTTGAACTATTATTTTGATTTGAATTATCATCAATAGATGTTTTTTGAACATCACTATTTTTTAAATTAAAAGTACTTGTACTGCTATCATTAAATGTTTCCTTTGTGCTGCTATTTTTATTTATATTTGAACTTGTCATAAAAAGTGCTATTTCTTTTCCAATTATATTTTGTGGATGTTTTATATTTATACCTATACTTGTAAGCACTTCATCCTTTACAGAGAATGTGCTTTCTGCCATGTCTTCCTCATCAAAATTAAGTGCCTTAATTAATGGCATTGTATAGTTTATAATTCCCACAAAGAACATATTTCCTCTTCTTGCATTGGAACTAGCCATAACTTTTTGATCTTTATAAGCATTAGAAAATATCATTATTAAGAATATCATCATGCTGGTACCAAAAATTACAAATATTCTTTGCCCGGTTGTTATACTCCTTGAAAACACAATATCACCTCCCTACAAATAGAATCTATGATGGGAAGGTTTATTTTATGACTTGAAATAATTACTGCATATACTGATCAATATCTTCTTTCGTAAGAGCAGGTTGAAGAGCAATGTTTATACCCCCAGCTATAATCTTTGAAACAGCCTCTATTACGCTGTCAATTTCCTTAGGTGTAACCATAAGATTTCCCATATACGGATTAAGTATACCTTCAATCATTTTTTGCTTCTTATTTTTATCTATTGATTTTAGCATACTATAAAAGTCTTTTCCCTCATCGGCCTCATTTATCATCTCATCAATTACCATATCAATAGTGTCATTTGCCATAGTGGCCGCATCTACAACTGTTGGAACTCCTATTGCAATAACTGGTATACCCAAGGTTTTTTCGCTTATTTCCATTCTTCTATTAAATACACCTGACCCGGGAGATATGCCTGACGTTCCTATTTGAATTGTAGAGTTTACTCTTGACATGCTCCTTGATGCAAGGGCATCTATGCATATTAATAAATCAGGCTTTATTTTAAGAATAATTCCCTTTAACACTTCTCCTGTTTCAATGCCTGTAATTCCAAGGACTCCAGGTGCAACAGCACATACTGGTCTTATTCCTTCATCTATGGTGTCTGGTACATATTGCCTAAGGTGTCTAGTTATCATTATTCTTTCTATGACCTTTGGTCCCAGTGCATCCGGGGTTATATTCCAATTTCCAAGTCCTGCTACAAGTACAGTACTGCTTTCATTTAATGAAATAACCTTTGAAAGTTCATCTGAAAGTGTGCAGCTTACATCATCCATAGTATCAGGATCATAATAAGTATTTCTTGGCATATCAATTGTGACATATGTACCTATTGGCTTTCCAATTGCATCTTCCCCTCTCTTATCACAAACCTTGACTGTACTTACTTTTATTTTTCCGTTTTCACTGCTGTACATTTCGGTTCCTGGTATTTTACACTTATTTTCCTTCTCATACATTTCCTTTGCTTCAACCGCCAGATCTGTTCTTACACTCTTCACTTTTATCAACTCCTTATTTTTTTATTTTTCCACATATTTTTATATAATATTCTTATAATTTAAAATAGCAGTAATCAATACTTTTGCATTATTTAAACTTTCTATTGAAGCATAAGTTCTTTAGTGATATAATACATATGTTATAAATATGATGTCACTCGTGTGTAATTCCCCAATTGCGAGTGTTATGAATATTATAAGGGGGTGAAACTTAATGGCAAATATAAAATCTGCAAAGAAGAGAATAAAAGTAACTGGAACTAAGACTCTTAGAAATAAGATTATTAAATCCGCTTTAAAAACTACTATAAAGAAATTTGAAGTATCAGTTACAGAAAAGAATATTGACGAAGCTAAAGTTAATTACGTTAACGTTGTTAAATCTTTAGATATGGCTGCTTCAAAGGGAATTATACATAAAAACAAAGCAGCGAGATCAAAATCAAGATTAGCAGTTAAACTACATGCTTTAAATGCTTAATAAATAAACCGGTGGATTTACACCGGCTATTTATTTTTTTGTATATTAATTTTTAGTTCATCTCAAAATTAATCATTTCAATTAAATACCTGCAGTTCTAATTAAAAGGAGTTCCATTTTTATTTTATTATCGCTACCTTGACTTTTAAGAGACTTTTCAGTTGATAGACAAAGTTCCTCTGCTCTTATAATTTGTTTTATAGAATATTTCTTACTCTGTATCATCATTTTTTCACAAACATAAGGATGAAGTCTTAAACTTCTTGAAAGTTCATCTTTATTTTCACCTTTTGACATTCCAATTTTTAGATTTAATAAAATACCATATTGTCTTTCTATCATTGATAGTATAACTGTAGCTTTTTCTCCTCTAAACATAAGCTCATCTAAAATATTAAGTGCCATTTCTGTTTTCTTTTGTGACAAACAGTCAACAAGATTGAATATATCATCATCATTTTTAGATGTTGAAAGATCAATTATATCCTGTTTTTCAATTGGCTTTTCTCCAGTATAATCACAAAGCTTATCAACTTCACTTTTTATTATATCTATATTATTTTCAACTTTACTACAAAAAAAGCTCAAAAGTGCCCTATCTATTTCTTTGCCTCTTTTAGCAAAAAGCTCTTTTACCTTTTTTTGCAAAACCATTCCCTTTAGTTTAGTAAATTCTACTACTGAACATTTTTTATTTAATTTTTTTACCTTTAAACTTACTTTTTCTCTATTATTATTAAACACATAGTACATTATTAGTATGCAGTGATCTGGGACTTTAAAATCCGATGCTTGAATTTTGCTTACTATTTCATTTCCATATTTATTTGCATTTGTACTTTTATCCTTAAGGAAATCTGTTCTATAAACTTCTACCACTTTCTTTTCACTCATAAAAGGAAGCGTTTCACAAGCATTATATATATCATCATATTTTACAGTATTTCCATCATACCTTACATAATTTAGATCTAAAAAGTCGCTGCTAATGGATTTATGGATTATTTTATTTATATTTTCTCTCATTAAATCTTCATTAAATCCACATAGTATATAAAAATTATCTATATTATTTTTCTTAATTTTGTCATCTAACTCCATAAAATTAAACATTACTATCACCTACTATTTTTTTAGTTCAAAAATTTTTCCACTTATTATTTCAAAAACTACATCCTCTGCGGGAAGATTGTTCTTATCTTTTATGGTATCATCGGGTTTTATTATATCATAATATTTTGATGCATTGAGTCCATAAAAACTTGCAACATCTTTAAATACATATAAAAGTTCACCTTTTTCACGTTTTTTTATAATTCTAAAAGAAATTCCCTTTGCTTTTTCATATTTTGGAATAGCCATTGCATACTCCTTGTTTATCGTAACACATACTCCACTTTTATCGTTTGAAATAAATTTATTTACTTGAAATTTTCCTTCAAGTTCTTGTTTCTCACTATTATTTTTTATACAATAATTTGAAACAAGTACTGAATTTATCCCATACTTCAAAATAACACCATCTCCGTTTTTTAACTGCATACAGCATATTTTAGGGAAAAAACTGTACAAATTTATTATCATAAGAATAAATAAAATAGCAGGTATATACATCATTTTCTTATACCCACTTTTAGCAAAAATAAAACATATATAAAGTGTAAGTATTAATATTGAAGCATTATACGGCACATACATAATTGGAGGCAGCACTTTTAAAAGGATACTCTGTGCACCCTTTAATGCTGTTGTAAAAACATATATAATACTGCATATATTTTTAAAAATATAGTCTATCTTTGAAAATACAAGTGCAATATTCCCTAAAACTATGAGTATACTATACATTGGTATTAATATAAGATTCCCTATAATAAAATCGAAACTAATACTTCGTATTGTATAAAAAATATATGGTATTGTTATAATTTGAGTACTTATATTTATACTTACATTTTTATTTATTTTTTCTGGAAGCTTATATAATAATCTATGTATTCTTTTATAGAACAGTATTATTCCTAAGGTTGCAAGAAATGAAATCGTAAATGACATATCTACTGAATAATAAGGCTTTGCTAAAATAAGAATCATTCCTGAAAAACAAAGTGCTGACAATGAATCATAATTTTTATTAATTCTTTTTGAATATTTTAATACTATTATCATAATTAGTGCTCTTATTGTAGATGGCTGACACCCTGTAAAAAGTGCATATAGCACTGAAAAAATTATTGCTATTTTTATGCCCAAAAATTTTTCTACTGATTTAAAAACAAGTAACATATGAAGTCCCGAAACACATATTATATAAACTATGCCAAGACTTTCAAGATTGTTTTTATCATCCTTTGAGAGCCAATCTTTGTCTCCAAAGGAAATTGCCATTATTTGAGCTGCATATTTTTTACCTATATTTATCGAAAATTTATTATACATGTTTTTTCTTAAATTATACAATCTATAAATAAAGTCATTATTTAATTTCTGAACTTTACAAGGTTTTAAAGTTCCAATTGTTCCATATTCATAATTTGGCTCTTTAGTAAAGTATCCCTTCAGCTTGATTCTTTGTCCTAAATCAAAATTTTTTAAATTTCCCTTTACACTTATTTTTCTTCCCTTATAATTAACAGTGGTGTAATAATCATTTTTGCTTATAATTCTGCTTTCAATACACATTTTAGAATTAATATTAACGTTAAAATACATCGCAAAACTTAATATTTCAATTATATAAAAACAAACAGATATAAAAAATATTTTTTTATCACATATGAAAAAAATGCAAATTAAAAAAGATACAGATATAACTGCATCTAAAATAATATTATTTAAAAGAATACATGTAATTGATCCTAATATCATTGAGATAAAAAAATATATGAGTGGCCTATCCATAAAAATGCACCTCCATATTGTAATTTTATCCACACAATATGGAGATTAAACATATTTTATATTAGTATTCGCCCATTGTGGCATTATAACTTCCGCCAGTAAAAAAACCTTTAATTAGCATAAAAAACATATAAATTATTATTGTTAATATAAAAACAAGTTTATTATAATAACCCATGGTATTAAATCCCAGAATATTTGAACCAAAACTTGTATCTATAAGCATATAATTAAAAAAAACATACAATAATACAATTATATCAAAATAGATATTTTTAAAGAATTTCATTTTAAACGACAATATAGCTTGTCCGGTGCACATCACTGCAAAGACTCCCATACCCTTTAAATATAAACTGTCCCCTGTTTGAAAGTTAAAGTCTACAATACAAAACAGTGCAAGCAAAATAGAATTAAACAAAATACTTCCAACTTTATTTTTATAATTCTCTTTATTCAAGGATATTTTCTCATCTGTTTCAATTATTAATGTTTTCCTACACAAAAATACACCTAATGATATTAGCATACTATTCATTATATTCATCCACATAATTTGATTAAAATCAATAAAGTTTTGTTTATAAAATGTCATTGAAAGAACAAATAAAACAAATTGACTTAAACTGAAGGTACATATTAATTTAACAATTTCATTAATACAATTAACTATGCTTCTACTTTCAAAAACATTATCTACTATTTGTTTAAAATCAATTGATTCAGCATAAACATCACTTATCTTTTTTACTGTATTACCACAATGTTTTCCAATAGCTATAGAAAGATCAGCTATTTTCAAAGAAGGTAAATCCATTAACTTTTCACCTGTAATTGCAGTACTGTACCCTAGCGATTTATACGCATTAATAATTTTCATCTTGTGTGAGGATAGTATTCTTGAAAACATACCTACTTTTTCAATATTTCTTTCAAACTCTCCATTTGCCATATTGTCTATCTCGATACCGGATATAGCCATATCTCCTATATTGAGAATACCTGTTTTCACACCATAAGCCTGTGCTGTAAGTTTACTATCTTCTGTATAAACTACAGGTTTTAATGCTATAAGTTTGCTTCTATTTATACTTATGTTCATTTCTTCCTTTACTGGATTTTCAAGCCCTACTAAGCCAGCAAAAACAAGATTACTTTCTATATTTTCATTTACTGATGGTCTGTAACTAAAGTTTCTATAAGCTAGCCCTATTACATTTAAACATTCATTTGACATTTGCATATCTGCAGCTTTTATTTCTTCTATGTCTTCTTTTGTAATTTCCTTTTCAATCCCATTTTTCATAATCTGTGTACACTCATTAATTAGAACATCTACTGCACCTCTTACATAAGCTCTATAATTTCTTTCAACTCTATTTACCGTTGTCGTAATTCTCTTTTCTTTATCATAAGGCAATTTGAACATTCTCTTCTGTTTAAATTCAATATTAGCTTTAATCATACCATTATCTTTTCCAAATCTAAGCAGTGCATTTTCTACAATATCTGTATTATCTGAAATAGAACTTAAGTCGTTACATAGTGTAGATATTTCAAGTATTCTATTAAAATTGTCATTTGGTTTTAATTCTTTTTTCCAATCCTGTATATTCTCAGTATCATATATCTTCTTAACAGCAACATAGTTCTTTGTAAATATGCCTTCTTTTTTTGAAACTAAAACATCTAAATTTGATATAGTCTGAATCTTAGATATGTCTTTAAAATATATACCTTTAGATTTATAGATTAATTTTACAATATAGTAGATAATATTAATTAATAAAATAATTTCAAATGGAACTGATGATATAAAACCCGTTACTACATTTTCAAAATTACCCTTATTTACAAATATTAATGCCGCTCCACAAAATCCAATGATTGACATAACATTAAGTACATATTGAATTCCAATATAAAATTTATTTTCTCTTCCTTCAAGTTCAAGAAGTGTCTGCATGAATTTTCCTATCTCAGTATTCATTCCAGAAGCAACGACAATTCCCTCTCCACTTCCACTTCTTATAATTGACGATTTAAAAAGTATATTTCGCATTTCTGAAAGGGATAAATCATATTCCATAAGCTTTGCAGAATACTTTTCAACTGTATTATTATCTCCAGTAACTGCTTCTTCTCCTGCTGTTAAATCTTCACAATCCATTATTCTTAAATCTGCAGGTATTATATCCCCTTTTTTATAAACAACTATGTCCCCTACAACAACTTCTTCGTTTTTTATAACTGTAAGATTTCCATTTCTTATTGCTGTACATGTACCTGTATTAAATTTTTCAAAATTGTTTAATCCTCTTTGCTCTTTATACTTATCTTTTATAATCATAATTAAATTTATAATTAAAATTGCAAATAAGATTTCAAAGTTTACACATTCTCCTAATAATAAATAAATTATACTCCCTGATAAATTGAAAATTACCCAGGGCTGAAATATATTTTTAAGTATATAAACTACTATTTTTTTCCTTGGAATTCCCTCTATTTTATTTTGACCATATTTTTCTCTATTTAAAATTACTTCTTCATCGCTAAGCCCTCTATTTTCATTACTTTGCATTAAATTAACTACATCATTCCATGCTAAATTGTACCAATCGGTCATAAATATTCCCTCCATAAGCAATAATTTAAGTCAATTTTAATAAACAATTATATTATACTAAAATTTTCACTATATATAAATGTAATTTTTTATTTTTTATAATTTTTCAAACAAATTTCAAACTATATAATCACATAATCCTCATTATTTATATATTAATAATGTGTACCAAATTACTTTTATTAATTTAAATTTGGGGGTGACTTAACATATGGCTCTTTCTAATGATATTACTATCCCTGTAAACTTGTTTGAAGATTTATATTTATGGGATAATAAAAAATTAAAAAAAGAATATGAATTTTTAGGTCAAGGTGCTAGCAGAATTGCGTACGGCATTGATGACAATTACGTAATAAAAATTTCAAAAAATAGAACTGGAAAATATCAATGCAAAACTGAACATTTTATATACAATGATTTAAAGCCTGAATACAAGAAATATTTTTGTCCCGTAATATGGTATAAACCTGGCATGATTGCAATGATGCGTGCTAACTCATTTACAAAAATACTAGGAATTAAACACGGAAGTATATTTGACTATACAACAATAAAAAGAAACAGCGTTTTTTTTAAAAACATAAAAAAAATTGCAAGTCATTATGATCTATTATATCCAGACATTAAAACAATTTCTTCCTGGGGAATATTAGATGATAAACCAGTATTAATAGATTACGGATGCACAAATTCATTGTACGACAGATATTTTGACTAATAATTTAGTGTACAGCATTATGTGGGGATGTCTCATTATTTTTTAGTGTGGCATCCCTATTAGTCTATTTGTATATAATCCATAATTTTTTGTGCTCTCTTAGTTCCAATTGCCTTTTCAATATCACTTTTCGAATTAATCCTTCCTCCATTTTGCTCTCTGTATTTGATTATTTTACTTGCTAACCCTTTGCCTATACCTGGTATCTTTTTATTGACTATATCGTCTTCTGTAGCACTATTTATATCTATTTTTTCTACTTCAGAGGATGAACTATCCTCTGAATCAGAATTTACATTTGTAATATTACTTTTATCTGTTTTAGATTTTACATCTATGTTGTCACCATCTATTAATTTTTTAGCACCATTTATGCTAAAACAATTAGCATCATCTGTATATCCTCCTGCTTTATCAATAAGATCCTTTATTCTAGAACCATTTGAAAGTGAATATACTCCTGGGTTTTTTACTTCTCCATATATTTGAGCTTTTATTTCCTTTGCATTTTGATTTCCACTATTTGATGACTCATTATTAGAGTTCTCATCATTTTTATTACTACTTTTACTACTTTCAGTTATTTTTTTAGTGTAATTACCATTATCGGGTACTGTCATATCACTATTTTCAGAATCTGTGCTTGATTTTTGTATATTATATCCAACAATGAGAAATACTATAAATGTAACTGCAATTATCAATGAACCAATTATTCTTTTTTTATTCATTTTTTTACCTCCTAAAAATAATTATTGACAATTATTTCATTTTTATATCATTTTTATATCATTTTTGCTACATTATATTTTTTTGTTATACTATAAATAATAATTTTACTGGAGGTTACAATGAACAGAAAAATAATTACGATTATAACTACAATTTTTATATTTTTAAGTACTTCTTGTTTTAATGTAAGTGCTGCAGCCATCCCACCTAACAATATTTCAGGAGACGGCATAGTCTTAATGGATGCTTCATCAGGTCAAATATTATATGGAAAAAACGTGGACGAAGCTTTTCCTCCTGCTTCTACTACAAAAATAATGACTGCACTTTTAACAATAGAAAATACAAAACCAACTGATATGGTAACTATTAGTAACACTTTTACCCAAAAGAACCACGATCTTTTAGATGGTAACTCTTTATTATTAAAAGATGGAGAACAAGTATCTGTAAATGATTTAATGCATGGTCTTATACTTCGCTCAGCAAATGATTCAGCTGTTGCACTTGCAGAACATATAGGAGGTTCAGTTCAAAACTTTGCAAATATGATGAACAAAAGAGCCAAAGAACTTGGATGCACAAATACTAATTTTGTAAATCCTAATGGACTTTTTAATAAAGAGCATAAATCATCATCAAAAGATATGGCTCTTATATTAAGACAACTTTCTAAATATAGTGAATTTAGAACTATTGCAACTACAACAAACTATACTATGGCTGCTACAAATAAAACTTCTCCACCGGATACAATAAAAAATAGGACTTTAACCAATGAAAATAAGCTCGTATATAAAAATGGTCCTGATTATTATCCTGGAATTGATGGAGGTAAAACCGGCTACACAATTCAATCTTTACATTCTTATGTTGCAGCTGCAACGAGGAACAATCATAGATTGATTGTTGTAATTATGCATAGTAATGATAGAAACTATTTCAATGATGCAAGAACACTTTTTGATTATGGATTTAACAATTTTGATTCTAAAAAAGCTTTTTCAAAAGGACAAATACTTTCTTATTACACTACAAATTCTGGAGTTAAGATTCCTCTTGTAGCTTCTAAAGATTTTTATTATGTTTCAGAAAAAGGCTCAAATTCAAAACCTAATTTTACTTTTAAAGAAAATTCAATTAAATCAAATACATTTCATAAAGGAAACGAAATTGCATCAGTTACTGTAAAAATGAATAATACTGTTTTAGGCAGTGAGAAATTGTTAAGTGGTGCTAATTATCCACAAAATACCATTTCAACTTTAAGAAATAATATATTACAGAAAATGTTTACAAAACAATATATATTATACATATCTATTTTCAGTACTTTATTGATAGCTGCCTTTGCTGGAGTATTTATTTATAAGAAAAACAATGATCAATGCACAATGATCAATGATCAATTAAAAGACAAGAGCAATGATCAATGATAAAAGACAATGATCAATGCGCAATGATCAATTCTCAATTATAAAAACAAGGTGCAAAGACAATAATAAAAGAACAATTATCAATAAGCTAAATAAACATAACGTGAAAAAAGAGGTTGTACACTATTAGTGATCCAACCTCTTTTTTCGTATTAATTTTAGACTAGAATAAATTTATCTTAATCTTCTAATTTTTTAATTAAATTCTTTATATCATCTGGAATGTCTATCTCAAGTTTGATAATCCTGCCGTCTTTTGGATGAGGGAACTGAAGGCTGTACGCATGAAGTGCTTGCCTTGTCATAAGTTGACTATCTCCACCATAAAGTGTATCTCCACAAATTGGATGCCCTATACTGCTTAAATGAACCCTTATCTGATGAGTTCTTCCTGTTTCTAAATTTAATTTAACTAAATCTGCATTCTTCAAATGTTTTTCCACACTATAATGAGTTATACTTCTCTGTCCTCTTTCATCAATTATACGCTTAATGCCATCATCTGATTTATATATAGGAAGATCAATGGTACCTGCTTCTTTATCCATATTTCCCATAACAACAGCCTTATATCCCTTTTTAAAAGATTCTAATTTCATATCTCTTGAAAGTGCCATATGCGCAAATTGATTTTTAGCAATAAGTACAAGCCCTGATGTATCCATATCCAATCTATTTACAAGACGAACTATACAATTTTCTCCCTTTTCTTTAAAATAATACAGCAGACCATTGGCAAGGGTTCCGCTTTGATAATTCTTTGTAGGATGGACTATCATACCATGAGGCTTATTTACAACAATTACATAATCGTCTTCATATACAATTGATAAATCTATTTTTTCAGGAACTATATTTTGACTTTCATCTCTGCTAAGATTTATTTCTATTTTATCTCCATTTTCAATCATAAAGTTCATCTTTACAGTGCTGCCATTTACTGAAATTTTTTTATCCATTGAAGCCTTTTTAATAAATCTACTAGATATATCTAAACTTTTCTTTAAATACTCTCTTATTTTAACTTTTTTATCAAGATTGTCTACTGTATATTTTAATATACTACTCATCCTAAAGCTAACCATCCTATTCTTCTAATTTGTATATTTAATTTTTTTTGTCATTTCCAAGTACTACTACTACATCATATTTACTGCTTTTTTCATTTACAAGTTCATAATCATTGGAATTTACACTGCTGCCCATGTCATCTTTAATTTGAGCAATTTTACTTTGATCCAAACCATAAAAAGTAACTTTTGTCGCATCTACTGGCTTTTTAGGTGCATTGCCTGTAGTTACTGTTTTAAATCCCCTGTCATTTAGTACAGTTTTACACTCCTTTGCGAAACCATTTTTCTCAGTTCCATTTAATACATCTACTTTAAGAGAAGCTTCATAAGAAGTGTACTTTGACTCTTTTGAATTATTTAGTATTTCTGCATTTTTACTATTATTCATAATGTAATATTTATCTTCACCATCAATTGTTAAATCTATACCACTTGCTGTGACAAAACTTACATTGGATTTATTAACATGACTAAACAACCTTGCATACTTTATTACTTCGTTAGTAGTCATATTACTCTCAATATTCTTTGAAATTGAAGAAATTATTGAAGGATATTTCACAATAGTAGACAATCTACCTGCTTTTGACATAGCACTTTCAATATACTGCTGATCATTCTTTATTCTTCCAAGGTCTCCATCTGCAAGACCCTTGCCATCATTATTTTTTACCCATCTATAATACTCTTCTGCTTTTTCTGCATTTAACTGCTGAGGTCCCTTTTGTAAATTTATATGCAATTTCTGTGCACTGTCATCATAATTCATATTGCTATTCACATTAACTTCTACTGGGCCTAATGAATTCATAATGTTTTTAAATGAATCATAATCAAGCTGAACATAATAGTTTACCTTTATATTCATAAGATTTTGGACACTACTTACAATAAATTTGGGACCATCTACTGAATTTGCTGTCCTTAATTTTTGATTTTTTCCATCAACTTTTATAAGTGAATCTCTTGGAACAGAAACCACTTTTAATTTCTTAGTTTGTGGTTCATAATGAAATAGCACAATTGAATTAGTTTCCTTTGATTGATTCCCTCTTGCAGTTACACCTGTAACTAAAATATTTACATTCTCATTATTTTTAGGTGCATATGCCTTTACATTTACGTAATTAGATTTACTATTTGTTCCATTTAGATAAAACAAAGTAAAAAAAGTTAATACAATTGCAACACATATAAAAATTGAAAAAATTACTATTAAAACTTTTTTTAAAACTTTTCTATTTTTAACATCAAACTTTTTTTCTTCCATATTTCTCTCCTAATTTTCATAGCATATAATATAATTTCTTGCATCAATTGTATTTTGATGTATAAGTCCACCTTTTTCAATTACCAATTTTATTGTACTATCAAAACCCATTAAAACTGCCTTATTTAAATCTTTAAAAGCCTCTTCTCTTAATTTTTCCACCCCATCAAAATCCCTTGAAGGTTCTATGTAATCTGCTAAATATATTATTTTTTGAAGAAGAGTCATTTCCTTTTTACCTGTTGTATGATATTCTATTGCACTTAGTATACTGCTATCAGTAACTCCCATTACTTTCTTTGCAATGATTGCTCCTGCAGCACCATGCATAATTCCCGGATTTTTTTCTTCAACATAGTCTATACTATATCCATTACTTTTGCATAATTCTAAAATTTTATCTTTATCCATCTGTTTAGCACAATCGTGTATAAGTCCTGCAATTTTGGCTTTCTTGTCATCACATCCATAAAGCTTTGCCATCTTAACTGCTGTATTCATTACTCCAATACTATGAATATATCTTTCCTCTTCAAGATTTTTCTTTAAATATTCATTCATTTTTTCTTCATTCCACACACACAGCACTTCCTTACTTATACAATTTTAAATTTATAATATCTTTATTTACAGCTTCTGGTACAATATTTGATATATCCTCTCCACTTTCAATGCATTCTCTTATATATGAAGAAGATATATTAAGTTTAGGAAGATTTATAAGATGAATTTTCTTCCCATATTTTTTTTCTTCAGCTTCTTTTTGTTTTTTAACTTGAATTTCATCATATCCCTCTCTTGCAAATACAACAAGTTTACATAGAGAAAAAATTACATTAACATTTTTCCAAGTTTCAAGCTCCATAAGACAATCAAGTCCGCATATAAAATACCATTCTGTGTTTGGTTCTTTTTTCTTCAAATATAAAAGAGTTTCATAAGTATAACTTAAGCCCTTTTTTAATATTTCAAAATTATCTATTTCAAAACATTTTTCATCCTTTAAAGCATGGCAAAGCATTTTATACCTTATCTTTGAATCAGTTACATTTTTATATTTCTTGTGTGGTGGATTACCCGCTGGTATAAAAACTATTCTGTCCAAATTAAGTAGTTTAATTGCTTGTTCTGCAATATATAAATGGCCATTATGAAATGGGTCAAAAGTTCCACCTATTATGCCTTTTTTCATCGTAATACCTCTTTAGTAATTTTTTAATAATTTTTAAAAGTTCTTTAACGCAAATATTATATATTTAGCACTAAAAACTCAGCTATATTATAACACATTTATTTAGTGTTACATGTCATATTCTGTATTTTATTTGTAAATAATTTTTATAATATAACAATAATCAGATGAATTTTCATTCATCTGATTATTGTTATTGTAATTCTATTTTAGGGTGTCTTTCAGATTTTTTGTATATAACAAATTTTCTTCCTATAACCTGAACTCCCTCACAATTTAGCTCACTACATATTATATTGCAGGCCTCACGTGAATTAAGTGTACTAGTATCAAGTACTGAAATCTTAATAAGCTCCCTTGCTTCAAGGGCATCTGAAATTTGGTTGTAAAGTTCGTCTCCTATATCATTTTTACCAATTTGGAATATAGGTTGCATTCTACTTGAAAGTGACCTTAAATAACTTCTCTGTTTACTATTTATCATCAATTTTCTCCTATAATATAAATTCAAATTCAAAATCGTTTAATCTAACAACATCGTTGTCCTTTATTCCCATTGAAATAAGTTCATCTATAACACCTTTATTTTTAAGAACTTTATGGAAATACATAAGCTCCTGAGGATCATTTACATTTACGCTGCCAAGAAGTCTATCAACAAAAGAACCTTCAATAATAAATACATTTTCTTCCTGTGTTATTGTATAAGTAAATTGTTTTCCTTTTTCAACAAATTTTTCCTCTTCGTTTATTTCAAGATCCTTGATAGGTATATTTGAAAGCTCTCTTGCTGCTTCCTTCATAACCTCGTCAACGCCTTGCCTTGTAGCTGCTGATATTTCATATACATATTTGTAATCCATTTTACTTATTTTTTCTTTAAAATTCTTAAAGGCATTTTCATCCATGCATATATCACTTTTATTTGCCACTACAATTTGAGGTCTATCAGATAAATCTACACTATACTTTTTAAGTTCACCGTTTATTTTTATAAAATCTTCAATTGGATCTCTTCCTTCACTACCTGATATATCCACAACATGAATCAAAAGTCTTGTTCTTTCAATATGTCTTAAGAATTCTATTCCAAGTCCTACACCTTCTGCAGCCCCTTCTATTATTCCTGGTATATCTGCAATTACAAATCCAGGTATTTTAGGTAGGCTTACAACTCCAAGGTTTGGCTCAAGAGTAGTAAAATGATAATTTGCTATCTTTGGCTTTGCTTTGGAAACCACTGAAAGAAGTGTTGATTTACCAACATTAGGGAATCCAATGAGCCCAACATCTGCTAAAAGTTTAAGTTCTAGATTTACCCATCTATCTTCTCCTGGCATTCCTGGTTCTGCAAAATTAGGTGCCTGCCTTGTTGGCGTGCAAAATTTTACATTACCCTTTCCACCTTTTCCACCTTTTACAACTACAAATTTATCTCCAATATGAGATAAATCTGCCATTATCTTTCCTGTTTCAACATCTTTTACAACAGTTCCTACTGGTACTTTTACATAAAGATCTTCTCCATCTTTACCATAACATTTTGAACTTGATCCGGCAATTCCAGGTTTCGCAGCATATTTTCTTCTATAACTAAAATCCAAAAGAGTTGTCATATTCTTATCCGTTACAAGTATGACATCTCCACCTCTTCCACCATCTCCACCATCTGGACCTCCAAGTGGTGCAAACTTTTCTCTTCTGAAAGATACTGCTCCATCTCCACCAATTCCAGATTTAACAAGTATTCTGGCTGTATCAATAAACATTTTTGTTCTCCTCTTCATATAAGTAATAACTACATATAATATTATTACCATGATATAATTTTTTATTTTAAAAAAGCACCCTTAGTGGGTGCTTTTAACTATTCTGCAATACTATTCTCGATGTCTACAGGATAAACGCTTGCTTTTTTCTTGTCTCTTCCAACTCTTTCGAATTTAACAATTCCGTCAATTTTAGCATACAAAGTGTCATCTGATCCTATACCTACATTAGCACCTGGATGAATTTTTGTTCCTCTTTGTCTAAAAAGTATGTTTCCAGCAAGTACGAATTCTCCATCAGCACTTTTAGCACCAAGTCTTTTAGATTCACTATCTCTACCGTTTCTTGTACTACCCATTCCTTTTTTGTGGGCAAACAATTGAAGATTTATGTTTAACATTTAACTACACCTCCTCAACTTTTACGTTTATATATTTTCTATAATTAATTTCAATACTTTTCATTCCTAATAGCATTGTTTCCAAAAGAATTTGACATTGATTAATTTTTTCTGTTTCTTCGTTTTTTAAATCAATACTTAAAAAACCATCCTTATCACTTACCACTGCCTTTGCTTTTACTATTTCAGTAATTCCATTAGCAAAAGTAAGTGACAATGCTGAAACAGCACTGCACACAATGTCGCTTCCATAAACATCATAACCTGCATGACCTTTTATATTAAAGGAAACTATACGATTTTCTTTCTTTACAAAAATCACATTAATCATACTATGCTTCTATTTTTTCAATAACAAGTTTAGTGTATGGTTGTCTGTGTCCTTGTTTTCTTCTGTAATCTTTTTTACGTTTGTATTTAAAGACTATAACTTTCTTTTCTTTGCCTTGTGCTGCTACTTTAGCAACAACTTTAGCACCTTCAACTACAGGTTTACCTATAACGATTCCGTCTTCTTTTCCAACTGCTAAAACTTGTGAAAGTTCAACATTTGAATCAACCTGTGCTTCAAGCTTTTCAACAAATATAACGTCTCCTTCTGAAACTTTATATTGTTTTCCTCCAGTAACTACAACTGCGTACATAAAAACACCTCCTCAATCCAGTCTCGCCATCTCAGGTACACAAAATAAAATTTTATGTTTTAAAAACCCTATGTGTGCGGTCTACAAATGACAGTTTAACACATATTATTCCTCTTGTAAAGAAATTTACCCATATATTTTATATTCAGCTAACTCCTGCATTTCACTTTTAATTGCAACTGGTTCAACTTTTAATCTTTTAGGATCATTTACATATTTTAAATAGACCACTTTACCTTTAGCACCTATGTCATTTATAAAACTTGCTGTGTCGTCCGTTATTTGCTTTTTATAGGCATTCCCTAATTCAATATATATTTGGTCAATTCCATTCTGCTCTGATATTCTAAGTACTTTTCCCATTAAAAGATGTTTTAAATATGAAAATTTAAGTACAGTTCCCTTTCCAAAACAACAGCTGCAACTTTCGTCTATATATGAAAGTATTGACTTTCCCCTTCTTCTTCTTGCAATTTGCACAAGATTAAGTTCTGTAAAAGGATATATTATAGTCTTATTTTTATCACTTCTAAATCCATCATTAAGTGTTTTTAAAATTTTTTCTTTTACAATTTTACTTTGAATATCAATAAAATCTATTACAATGATGCCACTTAAATTTCTAAGTCTCACTTGTCTTGCAATTTCTGCGGCAGCATCTAAATCAGTTATTTCAGCAGTTTTTTCTATATTTCTACCTTTTAAATTTTTACCAGAATTAACATCTATCACATACATTGCTTCGGTTTTATCAATTACAAGATACCCACCACAATCGAGTTTAACATTTTTATCTCTAAGGTTAAGTATTTCATTTTCTATATCATAATATTCCATTATAGGTATACTATTTTTATAAAGTTCTACTTCTGTTTTTATATCATATTTTTCTTTAAAATAATCAGATATAAAATCATAATCATTTTTATCAGTAACTACAACTTTTGAAGTATTGCGATCTATAGAGTCTCTAAGAACTCTTCCCATTGGTCCGCCTGCATCATATAAAAGGTTAGGCTTAATCATAATTTCTGATTTCTTTAATATATTTTTATATATTTTATAAAGCTGTGAAATCTCCATGTTTATTTCATCAATAGAAACATTTTTAGCATTTGTTCTTATCATAATTCCTGCATCAAAAGGTTTTTTTATTTCGCTTTTAAACTTCTCCTGCAAATCTTTGTCTGTTAGTTTCTTGGAAATTTTCATATTATTATCTAATGTATCTATGACTGAATACCTTCCTGGAACAGTTATGTTATTATTGACCTTTGGTCCCTTACTTCCCATACTTTCCTTTACTATTTCAACAAGAAGTTCTTGACCTTTTTTCACAGAAAGGTTATTTAGCCTAGAATCAAGATACATATATGCATTTTTACCTGTCCCTATATCCACAAAAGCACATTTTATTGCCGGTACAATATTTCTTACAATCCCCTTGTATATTTGCCCTGGAGAAACCCTATCTCTATCTTCTTCTTCAATATAACATTCTACAAGTTTTTTATCATGGCTTATGCATATTCTAAGAAAATCACTTTGTCTTTCAATATATACATTTTTCAAAATCAGCACCTCTAGCCTTTAATTCATATATTCCTTAAAATATTCAGAAAGTGGAATTATTTTTTTATCTTTTATTCCATACATTTCTGTCCTTATTATTTCAGTAAAAGTATTAACGGAATGACTAGAAGTATTTTGCTTTATATATTTTGACATAAGATCTGCTGATAAGTTATTTCTACTTCCACAGCACAAAAGAGCATCTATTTTAAGGATATTATCTTCTATTTTATATTTAAAATGTTTCACCATAGATCTTATATTTACTTCTTTTTCGCCGCTCTTTGTCTTTTTCATTATGTTCCATTCACTGCTTTTTAAAAGTTCTTCTAATTCATCCATAAGTTTTGAAGTATCATCATATTTTATATTTACTTTATAAGAAGCATAGTCTATTACAGCCATTGAAGGTTTAATTTTTCTACCTTCACTATCATAATTTTCTTTTATCTTAACAGCTTTTAAAATTTCTAAGTTTTTGTTAGAACTATCATTAAATCTATTTTTTATTTCTTCCTCATCAACTTCACTATCAAATTCAATATCTAAATAATCTCCATCTGAATAAACTCCTACAGAAAGTGGCTGAGTTAATGAAAGCTTCATATGAGGATTAAATCCTTTTGAATATGCTGCTGGTAAACCTGCCCTGTTAAAAGTTCTCTGCACAGATCTCATAACATCAAGGTGTGAAACATATTTTATTCCTTCACCTTTTTTAAATTTTATTAAATATCGCACCTTCAAAGCACCTCCCATCTTTAAAAGCTCTGTTTGCCCCGCAATTATGACATTTGAGCCTACAGTCTGGTGTTACAGATGCAACTTTTGCTTTTTCATTTTCATTTATAAGATAATCTTTGTAAACGCCTATATCAATGAAATCCCATGGAAGTATTTCACTGTACTCTCTTTGTCTATAAGCATAAAAATCCCCATCAACACCGCATTCCTCAAAAGCTTTTTTCCATGTATTTTCATTAAAATATTCAGACCAACCATCAAATTTTTCACCTTTTTCAAAAGCTTTTACAAGTACATCACATAATTTTCTGTCTCCTCTTGCAAATACAGCTTCAAGGTAACTTACTGGTGTCTCATGCCAATTATAAGTAATCTTTCTATCCATAACATTTCTAAGTTCCTTTATCTTTTCTCTTACAGAAGGCATTTTATCCATTGGTGCCCACTGAAAAGGAGTGAAAGGCTTAGGAACAAAAATTGATGTACTTACTGTGACTTTAAGTCCTTTTTTTCTATCTTCCTTTGGAACCTTATAATATTCATCTACTACTTTTCTTGATAGATGAGCTATACCTTTGACATCATCAATTGTTTCAAATGGAAGTCCTATCATATAGTAAAGCTTAATCGTTGACCATCCAGACTTAAAAGCACTGCTTACAGAATCAATTACATTTTCCTCTGTTACTCCTTTATTTATAACGTCTCTCATTCTCTGTGATCCAGCTTCAGGTGCAAAAGTAAGTCCGGTCTTTCTAACCTTTTGAATCTCTTTTATAAGATTTACAGAGAAAGAATCAACTCTTAAAGATGGAAGTGAAACTCCAACATGATCATCTTTATACTTTTCCACAAGAGAAACCACAAGATTTTTAATGTCAGAATAATCACATATACTTAAAGATGTAAGAGAAATTTCCTCATATCCTGTATTTTTAATAAGTTTTTCTGCAAGTTCCATAAGTCTTGGTATTTTTTTCTCTC
>JAQUXS010000010.1 GCA_028692255.1 Clostridium sp. | reverse complement strand
AATTCAAGATTTTTATTACATAAAAATAAAAAATGAGCTGCTGCACTAAATGCAACAACTCACTTTCTATTTTTTCTTAGCTCTCATTTTTTTTATTGGTATATTTGCTATAAGCGCTGGTGAATTTCCATCCTCTGCTGCTACATGAGTAAGCTTAACCTCAACATCAGAATTATCTATCTCCACATATTTAGCTATTACATTCATAATTTCACCTTTAATAAGATCCAAAAGTTCTGGAGATAAATCAGATCTATCGTGAATCAAAATAAGCTTAAGTCTTTCGTTGGCAACTTCTTTAGAGGATTGTTTTTTTGAAAAGAAACTAAATAAATCCATTTTTATCCTCCTTACCTTTTCTTAAAAATTTTTAAAATTGAAGCAATAAATCCCTTAGATTCTCCATCTTCAAAGGACATAAATGGCACTTCCTCGCCAGTTATTCTTTTTGCAATATCTCTAAATGCTCTTCCTGATTGTGAATCATGATTTAAAACAATAGGTTCTCCTTTATTAGTTGACACTGTAATTTCCCTATCGTTTGGAACTACTCCTATAAGCTTTACTGCAAGATTATCGATTACATCATTAATACCAAGCATGTCTCCTCTTTTAACCATCTCAACATCTATTCTATTAATAACTAATTTATGATCATCCAAACCTTTTGCATCAAGTTTACCTATGACCCTATCAGCATCTCTTATAGATGTCACTTCAGGATTTACAACAACAATTGCTCTATCTGCTCCTACTACTGCATTTTCAAATCCCTGTTCAATTCCAGCAGGGCAGTCAATTAAAACGTAATCATAGTCATCCTTAAGTTCATTTATTAATTTTAGCATTTCTTGTGTGCTAATATCATTTTTATCTCTAGTTTGAGCTGTTGGAAGTAAAAATAAGTTTTCATATCTTTTATCTCTTATAAGTGCTTGCTTTAACCTACAGTTTTCTTCAACTACATCCATTAGTGTAAATACTATTCTATTTTCAAGTCCCATTAAAACATCTAAATTTCTAAGTCCGGTGTCTCCATCAACCACAACAACTTTTTTACCCATAGCAGCAAGTGCCGTACCAATATTTGCTGTAGTTGTAGTTTTTCCGACTCCACCTTTTCCAGATGTTATTACAATAGCTTCTCCCATTAAAATATACCTCCATTAGAAAAATTTATTTGGTGAGTACGGTTCTACAATTATGTTTTCTCCTTTTTTCTTTGCAACTTCAGGATAGTTAGGGTTTTGTTCATTATCTGGTGCTTTTGTCATTGTACCTGCTATTTGAAGCACACTTGGCTCCAACCTAAAAGCAGCTATTATAGCTTTTCCATTACCAGTCACTCCCGCATGAACTTCTCCTCTTAAACTACCTAGAACTATAATATTCCCTGATGCAAAAATCTCCGACCCTGGATTTACATCCCCAATTATCACTACATTTCCAGAATAATCTATAACCTGTCCACTTCTTACAGTTCTTCTTATAAATTTTGTTCTTCCTTCATATATTCCTGAAAATACCTTTCCTGATTTCTCTTCAACATCTTCAAATATACAATCCTTAATTAAAAATCCATCGAACAAAATGTCCTTTAATTCTCTAAGCTGTCTGCTATTTAAAAATTTTAACTGCGTAGTAATTTTAAGAGTACAACCCTTATAAAACCTTTTACCTCTTGAAAGCTTCTTCTCTAATATTTCGATCATTTCATCAAAATCTTTAAAATGATTCATATCGATAATTACATTTAGACCTTCTTTATTCCCTTTTAAAATGATTTTATCTTCGTTCATGTTAACCTCCAAAGGCTTTAAGTTCAACTATATTATTTCAACATTTATTTAAAAAATCCTTCTAAAAAAAATAATTTATTGTAAATATTTAATTTTTTATTAAATTAAATAAAAAAGCTGCCTTAATATAGAAATTACATCTATCTAAGACAGCATATTTTATGTTTTAATTTTCAGGTTTAGGATTCACATCAATATCAAAGGGATAATTCATTTTTTGAAGTTGATCCTTAAAGTACCCTTCATATATTCCTCTAGCTACATTTGCTGCATAGCTACCATAACCACCATCAAATATAACCACTGACACTGCAATTTGTGGGTCATTAGCTGGTGCATATCCTACATAGGTTGCATAATCGGATCTTCCTGTTGCAGCCTGGATATCAGGTGAAAATGGCTGTGCAGTACCTGTTTTACCACCAGTAGCAATAGGGAAGTTTTGGAATGCCTGTGCTGCAGTACCATCAGCTGTAACGTTATCCATTCCTTCCATTACAAGTTGCCTTGTCTTTTCACTCATATCAGCTTTATTAAGCACTTCAGGCTGAATTTGATCTATTACTTTTCCAGTAGAATCTGTTATCTTGTCAACTAAGTGGATTTTATATCTATTTCCTCCATTAACAAGAGTAGCCACATAGTCTGCAAGCTGAAGAGGCGTAAAGGCATCCATACCTTGTCCTATAGCTGCGTTATATATGTTATATGGTAATTTTAAAGATCCATACCCAGTTTGCACTGCCTGATATCTTACATCTTCAACAGCAGCTGAAATCTGTGAATCCGTAATATTCTTTCCGGTGTACTGTGAATCTGCACTTATAAGTTGTTTAAACATGTCCATATAATTTTGTTTTGAAAAAGTTCCATTCTTAACTGAATCTTGAATTGCATTTTTTATATTTGTCTTTATACTAGCTACTGTTTTACTGTCAGAAGATCTATCATAAAGGTCAATCTGTGGAATAGTTGTTCCATTTCCACCTTTACCTGTACTTAAATCTTGTTCAACATTAAGCACAAATTCCTGGGCAGACAACTTTTTCTGTGAATAAGTATTATAAACCTGACCAAAATTTTCTGCTATTTCAATTCCAGTACTTGCAGCCTTTGGATCGCTTGGATTTGCACCAAGTCCAAAACTCCAAGCATATTTTGCAAGTTCGTCATCTCCAAATTTTGATCTTAAAAGTCCACCTACATTCATGAAAAATGGGTTACTTGATTTAGCTATTGCACTTACAACATTAACTACACCATTTGCACCATCTGATTTAAACTGATCTAGATTTCCTCCTCCAAGATCGAAGAAACCTTGGTCATCATAAGTTGTACCTTCATCTATAGCACCAGATTCAAGTCCTGCAACAGCAGTAATCGGCTTAAAAGTAGAACCAGATGGAATAAGTGACATAGTTGCATAATCATAAAGCTGCTTTGGAAAATAATCATAAGTGTCTTTTCGCCTAGTAGTATTACCACTTATGCTAGTATCTATAGGAAACATCATGTTTATTTTATCCTGTGAAAAGCCCTTTTGTTTTGCCATTGTTTCATAATCAGGATTAAAATACTGCTGAATTTGGGAATCAGAAAGACCTTGTGAATTTGCAAAATCATTTGGATTAAATCCAGGAAGACTTACAAGTGCAATAACTGCTCCAGTTTTAACGTCTATTGCAACTGCAGCACCTCTTGTAGCATTAGTTACATTCTGATCCTGAACCATACCTGTTTTTTGTAGAGACTGCATTTGGGTTTGAAGTGCCTGCTCTGCAGCATACTGAACAGTTGAATCTAATGTAAGCTGAACATTTTGTCCTGGGGAAGCTTCCCTCTCAGCGAGCTCATTAGTAATTCTTCCCTGCTTGTCAACTTGAACAATTTTACCACCGTTACTACCTCTTAATCTATCTTCCATTGCTCCTTCAATTCCTGAAGCTCCTATTAAATCACTGCTTACATCATAACCTTTTTCTTCATATTTTTCCTGCTGATCCGTATTTATTTTGCTCAAATATCCAAGTACAGAAGATCCTAATTTTCCATAAGGATATTGTCGTATTGGCTGATTGTCAACATTTATTCCTGGAAGTTCTGAAAGACTTTGCATAAATATAAGAGCTGTATCTTTTTTAATGTTACTTGCTATAACAACAGGCTTATATCCCGAAAAACTATTCATTTTAATTGCATCTTTAACTATAAGATATCTTCTAACATCATTATCGTTGTAACTTATACCAATACTTTTTAGTCCACTAATAACACCATAGTTTTTTACAAGCTGGTTATAAACCTCTTCTGGTGTAAGCTTTAAAAGCATATCATTTAACTTTGATGTTTCTGCTGAAGTTAAGTCACTTTCTTTTTTACCCTTAAAATATTGTTTTAGTATTGAAGAATCAAGTCCTCTATCCTTCAAAAATCTAAGTTGAAGTTTTTCAATTTCACTTGAATCGCTTGTATTAAATTCAAATCTATATGGATTTGTCTTTAATGCAAAGCTATCTGCTTGACTTTCTCCATTTTCATCTAATATTTGAAATACTTTTTGTAGTGTTTTAAAAAGCTGTTTATTGCTTTCTGTTGTATCAGTATAAGTGAGTTCATAGCTTTGAACATCTGTTGCAAGTTTAACACCATTTTTATCTGTAATATATCCTCTTGGTGCTGTAACAGGTATTAACTTATGTGAATTGGTATTTGCCGTATCACTATAATATTGACCACTAGAAACTTGCAAGGAATAAAGCTTCCAAACAATTGTGGCAAACAATGCTATCATAATAAATACTAATACAGTATATCTATTAAAAATTTTCTTGAACTTTCTTTTGTTTTCCATTTTATCACCACTTTAAAACTTCCATCTTTTGATCATATAAGGTTTTTGACACAAATTATATATTGGTTTATATATAATTATAGCTACAACAAAACTGTATAATGCAATAAAAACACTCTTGTATACATTAGTATAAATTCCAAAAACATATGTTAAACAAAAAATAAATAGGCCTTTTAAAAATACAATTAAAAACACAGTAAGAACAGGTATTAGCCTTTTTTGTCTAAAAAGATTTTTCCCTATCTCTGCTGCAAGAATACATAAAATCATATTTATAAGAGTATTTATACCAAAAGCATTTACAAAAAATAAATCTTGAATTGCTCCAGTAATAATTCCTATTTTTAAAGCAGACCATCTACCATTTAATATTGAATAACAGATAGCAAATATAAATAATAAGCTTGGATAAAAACCATATACGGATAAAAAAGGTACTATGGTATTATCAAGAATTTCAAGAACGAAAATTAAAACTATTAAAATTATAATTTTTTTTACATTCATATAATCACCCTAGTACTTTATTTCACTTACATCATTATTCTTTGGTTTAACAACTGAAACCACTTCTAATTTATTAAAATCAACATATGGTTTTATTACTGCATTTTTACTTACTGTTGATGTATCTTCTCCTACACTTATAACTTGACCGATTGGTATATCTTTTGGATAAAGAGTACCATAAGTTATAATTTCATCACCTTTTTTTACATCAGCATTTTGTTCTAATCCGTCAAGAATAGCAAGTTTATTATTGTTAGAATCTAAATATCCTTTTACTATTCCACTATTATCTCTTGTACTTTGATCCATTGCCGCAACTTGTATATTAACGTTATTCAAACTTCCAATTATACTATAACTGCCATATACACTTATAACTCTTCCAACTAATCCATCTTCAGTAATTACAGCTAATCCAATTCTTATCCCATCATTTTTACCTTTATCAATAGCAAAGCTATCTTCTGCGTCTCCGCTGCCTCTACCAATTACATTGCAATTAACATAATCGTACTCATTTTTCTGGTCTTCAAGGCTTTCAAGAGCAGCCAGTTTATCATATTTTTTTTGCAGTGAATCGTATGACGAAACTTTCTTTTTCATGCTTATATTTTCAGATTTCAAACTAGTATTTTCCTGTTTTATCTCTGAAAAATGTATAACAAAACTAAACCAATCCTTAACACCGTTTGAAGCTTTATAAATTACTCCCTGAACTGAAGTAAAAGCAGTACCAACACCACTTTCTAAAAATGAAGCATTTTGTCTCTTAACACTTACTCCAATTAAAATCAAAAATGTAACTGACAGAACTACTATTGTTACTGCCAGTCTATTTTTAAAAAATTTCATTTTTAACCTCTTTTATTGCCTTGACTTATTTTATCAAAATGTTCAAGGGCTTTACCTGCTCCAAGTGCTACACAATCAAGTGGTGCTTCTGCGATATGTACGGGCATGTGGGTTTCGTTATAAATAAGGCTATCAATACCTCTTAAAAGTGCTCCCCCACCAGTAAGCATAATTCCTTTATCCATAATATCTGAAGCAAGTTCAGGTGGTGTTTTTTCAAGAGTTAGTTTTATTGCATCTATTATTGAAGCTACTGGTTCTTTAAGTGCACTTCTAACTTCAGTTTCACTTATTTCAATGTTCTTTGGAAGTCCAGTAACAAGATCTCTACCCTTTATGTCCATAACTTCCTCTTCTCCTTCAGTCTTAAAAGCTGAACCAAGTTGAAGTTTTACATTTTCAGCAGTTCTTTCACCAATCATTAAGTTGTATTCTTTTTTTATATGATTTATTATTGCCTGATCAAGTTCATCTCCTGCAATTCTAAGTGATATGCTTGTAACTATACCACCTAGTGATATAACAGCAACTTCTGTTGTGCCTCCACCAATATCAACAACCATGCTTCCTTTTGGTTCTTCAACTGGAAGTCCTGCTCCAATAGCAGCTGCCATTGGTTCTTCCATCAATTGTACTTCTCTAGCTCCCGCTCTCTTTGTTGCCTCATCAATAGCTCTCTTTTCAACCTCTGTTACTCCTGATGGAAAACAAACTATTATTCTTGGGCTTGCAAATGAACTCTTTGATGTGACCTTTGCAATGAATCTTTTTAACATACTCTCCGTTACATCAAAATCTGCAATAACCCCATCTTTTAGCGGCCTTATAGCAACTATATTCCCTGGAGTTCTACCTATCATCTGTTTTGCCTCTTTACCAACAGCAAGTACAGTCTTTGTATTAGTATTTACAGCTACAACTGACGGTTCTCTTAATATTATACCTTTTCCCTTTACGTAAACTAAAGTATTAGCTGTTCCTAAATCTATACCCATGTCTTTGGATATACCAAAAAATCCCATTAAAAATTTCTCCTTTCAATATCAATAAATTCCTTTTTCTTTAAAGCTAACATAAACACCGTCACCTATAATAATATGGTCTAAAACATCAATTCCAATTATTTTTCCACACTCTTTAAGTCTGGCTGTAATATTGATATCTTCATTACTAGGTGTAGGATCTCCTGATGGGTGATTATGACATATTATAATTGCGGCACTATGCCATAAAATAGCCTCACTAAATACTTCTCTCGGATGAACTATTGAAGAATTTAAATTTCCCACAGAAATATCAGATATTCGAATGACTACATTCTTTGTATTAAGCAAAATAACTCGCAATCTCTCTCTATTGTAATTTTTCATTTCCTGCATAACAAGCTGTGCAGCATCATAGGGTTTAGTAATTTTATAGTTGTCTCCTGATTTATATGTCTTAACCCTTTTTAAAAGCTCCCCCAATGCAATGATTTGCATTGCTTTAGCTTCTCCTATTCCTCTTACTTCTATGAGTTCATTAAAATCAAGTTTTAAAACGCCATTGAGACCTCCACCCTTAACCAAAAGTCTATTGGAAATATCTAGGACATTTTCTTTAGAAGTTCCTGTTCTAAGAATAATAGCCAAAAGTTCACAATTTGACAGAACCTTTGCACCATATCTAAACATTCTTTCTCGTGGTCTCTCATTTTGGGGAAAATCGAAAATTTTTAGTGAATTATTCATTAATACACCTCGCTATAAATTTATCCCCATCTCCCCAAACATTTTATTAAGCTTATTAAGTGGCAAACCTACAACATTATAAAAACAACCCTCTATTGATTCAACAAATACTGAAGCTTTACCTTGAATAGCGTACGCCCCAGCTTTATCTTTATATTCTTCTGAATGAATGTATTTTAATATCATTTCATCGGATAAATTAGAAAACCTTACTTTAGTACATGCATAATCACACTTTATTTTATTAGTATTTAAGTTTAAAATTGCAATTCCAGTGTATACTGTATGCTCTTTTCCACTCAACATTTTAAGCATTTCAAATGCACTTTTTTCATCTTTTGGCTTTCCAAGCACCATATTATTAATTGACACAACAGTATCAAAGCCTATTATAATAGAATCACTATTCTTGTATTTTCGCAATGATTGCTTTTGGGCTACTTTTTTAGCTTTTGACGCTGCAAGTGTTTTAACATATTCAGATACATCTCCATTAAATTTAACTTTTTTTTCGTCAAATTCACTTACAATAATGCTGAATTTATCTACGATTCTTTTAAAAAGCTCAACTCTTCTAGGAGAACCAGATGCTAAAATAAAGTTCATATGCTTCCACTTCCTAATGTTTCTTACTTAACAGTATTGCCAATATTATACCTATTATAGTCATTATGTTGATACTAATGTTTACTCCAAATGTCAAACTCATTATTTTCAAATCCAAAATAAGGGGTTTATAAGTTCCTATTGTATACGCACTCTTTAAGAAAGCAAGCTTATCAAAACGAGTACCCACTAAATCTCCAACTACAGTTCCTCCTAATCCCCCTAAAACAATAAGAAATATGAAATACTTCGAATTTTTCCCTATCATATTACCATATCCCCCATATTCTTTATACATCTAATATAGTTTATCATTTAATATAGAGTTAAACAAGTATTTCACAACTTATTAATAATTTTTTTTTACTTTGTTTTTAATTGTATGTAGCACTATAAATACACTAATATACACATTTCTAATTCATTGCCATAAATTAGAATTTTATTCAAAATTTAATGAAGTTATTATTCTTTTACCTTTTTTAACTCATTAAACAAAAAAGTTATATTGTCATCTATATTATTACCGTTATATGTGTTTGCCATTTTACCAATGTAAGCTTTTAAATCATTTAAATTCTTACTGTTTTTATAAGTACTATCTATTTTTTCCAAATTACTTGTCCATTTTTTTAGAGATTTGGTTTTAACATTTTCTACTCCACTTTGGCTTGATCTATCTATAATTTGTAAATTTGCATTTATAATGGCTGCTATCTCATCATTACATTTATCACTTTTAAATGTATAATCTATATTCTTATAACTTGTTGAGTTATTTTTAAATGTTTTTACCATTGCATTATATGAATTGCTACCATTTTTATATATACCTGTTATAACCCTTATCTTCCCATTATCAGGAACTTCAACCATCTTGGCCACATTTTCAAGTGATTTAACAAGTGCATCTGCATTTTCTTTTTTTGAAAACAATCCACACTGAAAAAACGTATACTTGTACACAACACTACTATTATTATTTGAAACTGCATTATTGTAAGAACCTTTTCCATACCTAAAGATAACTTTTGACATAGCTGTTCCAATTAATATAGCACTAATAATTATTAATGCAAAAATTAAAATAAGCACTCCATTATTTCTCTTTTTCCTTTTTAAATCATACCTTGTATATCTCATTTTCTCATCCCCCATTAAAATTAGTAATGTAATTATAACTGTTCCCTTAACTATATTATTTTGAAACATTAAAATTTATACTAAAAAAGAATCGACAATGAATGCCGATTCTTTTTGTTACAAATTAATTTATATTGTAGTTCTTCCTCTCATTGCAATATTCAGAGAGTTAAATACAATCATGGCCATAATTGTATTTACTATACAAGCAGGCAACACAACTGACAAAAATAAAATTTCAAAGCTTGCTGGAAGTCCTGCAAGAATAAGTGCAGAAGTTAAAAATACAGTACCACTGATAAAAGTTCCAATTAAAGTAGTAAGAATCATTTTAACTTGCTTATTGATTGAATTTCCAACTAATTTTATTGCAAAGAACATAATATTAGTTGTTATAATCTTATCAATTACATTTGGAATCTGTCCACCTGGAAATGTAGTTGTTGCAGCAGCTAGAATTCCTGCAATTATTCCTGCACTTATGCATGTTTTATAATCTTCATTATACATAAGTATTACAAAAAGCATTATAAGTGAAAAGTCTGGCTTCATACCAAAAAAAATTGCCGGTGTTATTTGATGAAGTAATGCTCCTATTGCTAAAAGCAATCCGTTAGTAGTTAGTTTTCTAATATTCATAATGTAATTCCCCCTAAATAATTTAAATTTATAATTTCTTGTTTATAAAATAAAAACTCCGTCCTGAAATAAATATCAGGACGGAGACAATTCCGCGGTACCACCTAAATTGTGTAAGTAAAACACACCTCTTTTTCAAGTACAATCATACTCTAACCCCTATAACGTGAGGTACACGTTAACCACTACTCTTCATAAAGAATTTCGTTTTACTCCTACAAGGTCCATTCACCAAAAGTCAAAATACTAGGATCACACCATCCCCAGCTCTCTTTAAATTAGACATAATTGCTACTAATCCTTGTCAATGGATTTATTAATTTAAAAAAATAATAACATGTAAGACACAATACTGTCAATACATTTTTTAAATATTTTTAACATTTTGAATACACAAAAAATAAACTATTAATATATAATTAATGAAAGGATATATTATGAACAACATACAAGCTAAATCTTATGATTTTTCCACTGTTTCTTCTATAACTCCAAAACAACTTGAAGAACATTATACCCTATATAAAGGATATATAAATAAATTAAATGAAATATGGAACATGCCTGTGGATGCAAATAAATACGGAGAGGGAAATTCAACTTACAGTGCTATGAGAAGTTTAAAACTTGGTGAAACTTATGCTATAAATGGTGTAAAACTTCACGAACTATATTTTCAAAATATAACGGGTAAATATAAAGGGTCTCCAAATATGATTTCAAAACTTATAATGCAAGACTTTTTAAGCTTTGAAAATTTTTATAACTATTTTAGGAAAGTTGGATTATCCATGAGGGGTTGGACTGTTTTAGTATTTAGTCCTGAAGATAATAGACTTCATATAATAGGATCAGATGCACATGATGTAGGTTCAATATGGACATATATTCCTCTGCTTGTTATGGATGTGTATGAACATGCCTATTTTTTAGATTTTGGTATAGATAGGAAAAAGTATATTGACATATTTATAAAAAACATCAACTGGTCCATTGTAGATGAACGACTCAATTTTTATTTTAAAGTGCAACCATTTTTCAAAAATTATAGATCTAATAATCCATATTTCTTTTGCCCAATGAATTTTTACTAACTTAAGTTAAACAAAAAGCACTGCCCCATTAACATATTACTTTATGTTAATGGGGCAGCCTATTTTCTACTTAATTACTTTGAAATTTCATCTTCTTTATTATCTTCAGTTTCTTTTTTTTCAATATTTTCTTCATCATTTGTTGAAACGGCAACTTCTTTTGAAGGATCTTCCTTTGTATCCAAAGCAGCTAATGAAATCTTATCATTAATTTTACCAATTCCAAATAATGCAGCAGCTATTCCACCATAAATACCAATTGAGTTAAATATATCTGGTAATAGCGTTGAATATAACATTGATTGCATAACAGTTGAAGCTGAATATCCTTGTGCTACATACTGACTTATAGTTTTCTTAACTAATACAATATTATTTATTAATAGTGCTATACCTATAAGTGCTACAACTACAGCTGCACAATACAAAAAAATAGTACTTTTTGTTTTTTTGTTTCTATTAACTAATTTTTTTTCTTTTAATTCCATGAAATTTATCTCCATTCTGCCTTAATGGCTATGTAATATAATAATGCCTCAATTACATTATACCATTGAAATGTTAGTACACAGTACTATTTAGAATAATTAACAATTTGTTTTAAAAATATTGGTATTTACATATTTTGCTCATTTATCATTCGACAAAAGCAGACATAATTATTGTATTTTTGTAAGCTAAGTGTTATATTTATGTTATAAATTGTTTAGAATTATTTTAATATTATAATATTAAATATTAAGTTTTTTTAATTTTATTAATTTTTTGTATTTTCAGTGGTAGCACTGTTTTTAAAATCCATTAGTTGAGTGTAGTTGAAATCATTATGTCTAATGATTCATAAACCATTTACAAGAATAGTGGCTTTAATAGTATGCCAAAATGTATTTGTTTTTTTATTTGATCATAAAGAAGATTTCCATGCTTATATTGTTTGATGATTATATATATTCAACATTTAGTGGAAAAATTTCTTTTTGATATAACTTTCAAATTTCCAAGCACTAAAAGCAAGGAACTTTACAATCGTTTATACATACTACATTTAGGGGGAAATATAATGAACATTTTAAAAAACACCAATGCTAAAATAAAATTGGTAACATCTTTTATAATTGTATCTTTATTTATCGTAATAGTTGGAACTATAGGCAGTTTATCATTAAAAAAAGTAGCTGCAAATTCAGAAAACATGTACACAAATAAATTAACTAGTGTTTCTACACTTAAAGATATTAAAAACAACACAAATGATATTAAATCAACCACACTATCTTTAATTTTAATGCAAGATGCTCAAACTCGTTCTGAACAATTAGCAACTATAGCTACCATAAAAAATAATACAAATAAAGCTGTAGCTACTTATGAAAAATGCACAATGAATTCTACTGACAAAAAATATTGGCCTATATTTAAAAGTCAGTTAGCAGCAGATAGAATTCAAAGAACTAAAATATTAGGCTTAATCAGTAGTGGTAAATTTGATGAAGCCAAAGAATTATATAAATCTTCATCTTCTGGAAGAAATGCCATGCTTAACACTCTAGAAACTCTTATAAAAGCAGATACAAATGATGCAAAGACTTCAAATGATGAAAACCAAGCAGTATTTGCTTCAAGCAGTAAAATTATAATAATATTAGATGTTGTAGGTTTAGTTCTTGCTATTTCAATTGGCTTAGTTATGTCTTCTGATATAAGCAAATCATTAAACAAAATGTTAAAAATGGCTAATGATCTTGAAAACTTTGATCTTAGCAATAGTTATTCCTTTGACAGAAAAGATGAATTTGGACAAGCTGGAAAGTCTCTTGTAAAAGCACAGGATAATATTAAAAAACTTGTTACTCTTATAACGGAAAATTCACAGGACATGAGTGCTGCAAGCGAGGAACTTTCAGCAACAGTTGAAGAATTATCATCAAAAACTCAGCAAATAAACGACTCTGTAAGCACTATAGCAGATGGTGTTCAAGAAACTAGTGCCACTTCAGAAGAAATTACAGCATCAATGCAAGAAGTTAATTCAAGTGTTAGCACTCTTTCTGAAAAGGCTTCTGATAGCAGTAACAGTTCAGTTTCTTCTAAACAAAAAGCTTCTAATGCCCAAAAAAATAGCAATGAATCTATAAATAAAACTCAAAATATATATGAAGAAAAGAGAAAAACTTCATTAAAAGCCATTGAAGATGGTAAAGTTGTAAAAGATATATCCGTTATGGCAGAGACTATTGCCAGCATAGCCGAGCAGACAAATCTTTTAGCACTTAATGCAGCAATAGAAGCAGCAAGAGCTGGCGAACAAGGTAAAGGATTTGCCGTTGTTGCTGAAGAAGTTAGGAAACTCGCAGAACAATCTGCTGAAGATGTTAATGGAATTAAAGATACTATTTCAAAAGTACAAGTAGCTTTTGAAAAAATGTCATCAAACGGCGAAGATATACTTGACTTTATCCGTAGTGATGTACACACTCAACTAACATCCTTTTCAAATTTAGGGAATCAATACTATGACGATGCAGATTTTATAGCAAAAACATCTGAAGAAATAGCTGCAATGACTGAAGAGCTTACAGCAACAGTTAGTCAAGTAAACATGGCCACTGAAAATATGGCTAAATCAGCTCAAAATTCTTCAGAACAAGCAGCATCTATAAAAATGAGTATAAATGAAACTGTTCAAGGAATTGAACAAGTTGCAAAAACTGCTCAAAGTCAAGCTGAACTTGCTCAGAAATTAAATGAAATGGTACTTAAATTTAAGATTTAAACATAAAAATAACACTGCATAATGCAGTGTTATTTTTTACTTTCAAGATACTCATCAAATGTCATTTTTCTATCTATTATTCCATCTTTAGTTATCTCAATTATTCTATTTGCAATTGTATTCATGAATTCATAATCCTGTGAAACAAACATTACATTTCCTTTAAAATCAATAAGCCCATTGTTTAGTGCTGTAATTGACTCAAGGTCAAGGTGATTTGTAGGTTCATCTAATATAAGCATATTTGCTTCACTTAACATCATTTTAGATAGCATACATCTAACTTTTTCTCCTCCTGATAAAACATTTGCATTTTTAAGTGCTTCTTCTCCAGAGAAAAGCATTCTGCCTAAAAATCCTCTAATAAAGCTCTCTGTTTTATCCTCTGAAAACTGTCTAAGCCAATCAACTAAACTCAAATCAACATCATTAAAATATTTTGAATTGTCCTTTGGGAAATATGAATTTGTAATGGTTATTCCAAATTTAAATGATCCACTATCTGGCTGAATTTCACCCATTAATATTTTAAACAAAGTTGTTTTAGCTATTTCACTTTCACCAACAAATGCTATTTTATCATCTTTATTAACTATGAAACTGACATTATTTAATACCTTCACTCCATCTACAGTTGCACTTATATTTTCCACAGTCAAAATATCATTTCCTGCTTCTCTTTCTGCTTTAAAACCAACGAAAGGATATCTCCTTGTAGATGGCTTTATATCATCTAAATCTATTTTATCCAAAAGCTTCTTTCTTGATGTTGCTTGTTTTGCTTTAGATGCATTAGAACTAAACCTAGCTATAAATGTCTGTAGTTCTTTTATCTTCTCTTCTTTTTTCTTATTTTGATCTTTTGCCATTTTTAATGCTAACTGGCTTGACTCATACCAAAAGTCATAATTTCCCACATATAATTGTATCTTTCCATAATCAACATCTGCCATATGTGTACAAACATCATTTAAAAAATGTCTATCATGTGATACAACTATAACTGTTCCCTCAAAATTTATTAAAAATTCTTCAAGCCAATTTATAGATTCAACATCTAAATGGTTTGTAGGCTCATCAAGCAAAAGAACATCTGGATGCCCAAAAAGTGCCTGTGCAAGAAGCACTCTTACCTTCTCAGGTGTACTTAGTTCGCTCATCATTTTGCTGTGCTCATCTGTAGGTATTCCAAGACCAATTAACAATGCAGCTGCATCTGTTTCTGCATCCCAACCATTAAGTTCTGCAAATTCTCCCTCAAGTTCTGATGCTTTTATTCCATCTTCATCTGAGAAATCTTCTTTTGCATATAATGCATCCTTCTCCATCATAATTTTATATAATTTAGGATATCCCATTATTACTGTTTTCAAAACTTCAAATTCATCAAACTTAAAATGATCCTGCTTCAAAACAGCAAGTCTTTCACCTGTTGTTAAATTAACTTCTCCAGTATTAGGCTCTATTTCTCTTGATAATATTTTAAGAAAAGTAGATTTTCCTGCACCATTGGCACCAATTACTCCATAGCAATTACCTGAATTAAATTTTATAGTTACATCTTCAAATAATTTTCTTCCACCGTAGCTCAAGCTTACATTGGTTGTACTTAACATTAGTTTACCGTCCTTTATTCAAATTTAAAATTTTCAAAGCCATATTAGCTTTACGTTAAAAACTATAAGTCATTATAACATACTGCCCTTAACTGTGGAAATAATAAATTTGATTTATGCTTTTATATTTTTATTTATCAAGCTGTAACATTATCTGTACATATTTGACTGCTTACAAGGTATGTCATTTCATTTAAATTACTTATCCCATCATGAGACGTTCCTGGATAATGCATTGACATATCTCCAGGTTTTGTAACTATACTTAAACCTAGAAGAGTCATTTTTTCTATAAAATTTCTATCATTTCCACTGTACCCCATGGTTTGAAGATATTTCTTAAGATTTTTATTTACATATTCATAAACTTCATTCTTATCACTGTATGGACATACGAAAATGAATCTATAAAAACATCTATCAAGATCTTCTTTGTCAGGTAATTTTTTACTGAGAATAACAGTGTAGTCGGAATTAAAGGAAGAATAAACCTTTATTTTTTCATCTTTCCCTATTCCATATTTAAGAATGCAATATTGTCTATCCTGGATTGTTTTAACAGAATTCCATGGACTTAAATATGCTTTAGGAAGTTTTTTATCTAAAATTTTTAGAGATTGAGCAATCTTTTTACCAAAATCTACAATATCTATATCTTTGTTTACAAAAACTATTCTAGGAGACAAACAAGCTTTTTGTTCCCAAAGTACAATATCCTTTGAAACAGCTTTGCTAGTCTCCAGTAAGTCATTAGTTTCATCTATCACTTCAAAACTTACCTTTGCTCCATGCGAAATTAGATGAGCATTATACTTTGCACATAGATCTTTCATAAAGTCTAAAGAATGTTCTCCACCCCAATGAACAACACAATCACTATTCTTTACTATAGTTTCGTACATTTTGGCATCACTACTTTGAAAATATACAATAGATAACCTATCCTTTATGCTTTCATCTATTTCACAAAGACTTTTATAAAAAGCATATGCAAAATAAGGTTCATCTTTAGAAACCTTTACTAAATTGCAATTTTTTGATAAAAGTCCCATGGCTATACTCATAACTATAACTACAAAAGCATTACCTGAAACATTATGAAATACAAGTCCCCTTGGCTGCCTATGTTCTTTTCCGTAACTTGTATCTATCCATTTGTCCATTATTTCTATATTTCCAAGTTCCTCAGTTATTGTTTTTTCGATATTTTCTTTAAGTAGCATTTGAATAACACCTTCTAGTTCATATGCTACCAATTCAAAACTTTGATTTGTGAGCTTTGAAAGGACTCTAATGTGTTTATTTGAATAATCCCTATCTAACCATAGTTTTGCACATCTATCTAAAATGTCTATAGTTTTCTTGGTTGGAATATCATGTACTTTAATTTTATTTCCTTTAAGCCTTTTTATTTCTTTTTCAATGTCTGATCTACTTAAACTATACTCAAGTTTTAATTTATTTATCTCTTCTTCAGTGGACTTATTTTCTGATATATATTGTTCTTCCATATTACTAAACTGCCTCCTTTACATTTAAAGTAGCTCCACAGCCCTTAGCTTCTGCTCCTTTTACTCTACCTATAATTTTTATAGTCATTGCGTCTTCATTACATTCTGGACATCTTTTTTCTGAAACTATTTGTGCCATATCGTCTACCATTATTGAAGCTCCAGCAAAAGAAGATGTGCCATAAGCATTTAGCATTTGAATAAAGCCCTTTTCCCCTTCGTTATGAACAGGTTTTAAAGTTTTTACATCTCTTATAATAACTCTTCCCCAGTTAGGTACATGAAACAAATAATCCTTGTATTTTCTTGAATAATGCCCTGTTATAGGGAAACTATTCTCTGTAAATGAATAAGTATCAATAAAATTTTCCTGTGGTATGCCAAGAAAATCTGAAACTTCTTCTACAAATTTATATCTTTCTATTTTTATACCTATATTTATACTCCCCTTTTTTCCGTCCCAGCCGCCGCCGCCAGTATGAACTATTGCATTATTTCCAAGATTTAAAGGCTTAATTTTGTTCTTTAAATATTCAACGGCATTATAAATAAGCAAAGTAGATCCCCTTAAAGCTAAATTATCATTTTTCCCATTATGAGTTGTTATAAACTCTGTAAACTTTTTCATATCTACTGAAAATTTATCCTCACATGGATGAAGCAAGAAATTTGTATTTTCACTAAAGGAAAATATGTTAAGTAAATTTCCTATATATGATTCAGTTGGTTTATTCAATATTTTAATACTTTTATATTTTCTCATAACTTCAGGCTGTGGATAAAAAACGCAATTATATTCACTATTCATGTTAAAGACATTATGTTGAAGTTGAACAAATTTTTTTATTTGAAGAATGTCCTCTCGACTTCTTCCTACAATACTTGGATCTCCACTTGTACTGCTTGATACAGTCCATTTTTCCAAATTTTTTGGATTAGTTCTTAAAAGTTTTGAATACATTTTAACTGATTTTTTAAAAAGTGTCGTTGCAACAAAAGGTACTTTTTCCATATCTTCTTCAGTTTTTAATTCTTTGCACGGATTGTACAATTGGCTTGTACACAATAATCTATATGCTTCACAATCTTCATACTGATGAATTACATTATCCTTAAAATCTTTAAAAAAATTATATTTTTCCATATGGGCACCTCCATTAACAATAATTTCTACAACTTCATAATAGTTCAATTGCATCAAATTGTAAACATTTTTGTGACAAAATAGTCTGCATAAATTTTTAATATTATCAAAAATTTATGCAGACTATTTTTATTTATCTAAATATACATTTGAAAATTCTATATTTAAAGCTTTAGAAAGATGATCATCCATAAATTCAGCATTGTTTTCTTTTTCTTCCTCTTTTAACATTTTTACATTTGGCATTTGTATAGTAAAAGTGGAACCATCACCTTCATTATTTTGAAAATCAATGCTGCCCCCCATAGCATCTAAAAGAATTTTTACAAGATATAATCCTATTCCTGTACCTTCAGATTTTCTTGTATAGGAATTTCCAACCTGACCAAATCGATCAAAAATCAACTTTCTCTTTTCTTCTGGAATTCCAGGTCCTTCATCTATGACTTTAATATATACATTTTTATTATCTTCTAAAAAAGCAACTCTAATTTGCTTACCATGAGGGGTAAATTTTATAGCATTTGAAAGAAGATTTAAAAGTACACGTTCATATTTCTCATCGTCAATAGAAATAATTTTTTCTTTAACAGTTGATTTAAATTGAACATCTATATTTTTTAATTTTGCAAAAGGTAAAATTGATTCAATAATTTCTTTTGTCATTTCTATAATGTTATTATTTCTTTTTATAACCTTTAAATACCCAACTTCCGCTCTTGTAATATCAAGAAGATTATTTACAAGCCTCATTTCCTGATATGTACTTCTCTTTATCGTTTTTATTCCTTTTGAAAGATTATCTGTCATTTCATTCTTACACAAAAGTTGCATAAGCTGTATTGTTGAATTAATTGTTGTAATTGGAGTTTTAAACTCATGTGTAATAAACGAAAAAAAGTCTTCATGCATTTCCATTATTTTTTTTAGATTCTTCATTTTCATAACTTCAGGAGTTATATTATTGGTAGTTATTATACCCATAATAAAATTATCATTTTTATTTTTTACTGGAGTCCAACTTATATTATAATAAGTTCTTTTATCACCATCTTTTAAAACCACTTCCCTTAAAGCAGAATTATTTTCATCATAAAAATAGGAAATAGGTAATGTTTTTTTTGAAATCAATTTATTTTTTTCACTATAATATTCACGCTGATTATAATATTTATTATCCTCTGGTACTTTGAACAAGTCATACCAATGCTTTTTATTTTTCGATAAGTTTATCAATTCTTTATTTTTATGAATAACACATATACCTGTAGGAGTATTTTCTACAATTGCTTTAAGTTCCTTCTCCTGCTGATGAATTATTTTGCTCTGATTTTTAATAGTCATCTTGCCATTAATTTTTTTAGTAATATTATAGGCCATTAAAAAAATATATTTCATTTTACCTTTTAGCTTAACAGGGGTAATATCTATTGACCAATATGTCTTGTAATATACAATTGTTTATTCAATTTAATAGGCTTTCCTGCCTTTAAGACATTCATTTTCACCTTATCTTGAAGACGGCTTCCACAATATCCTCTTACAATATCATCTACCTTTTCACCACTACTAACTTCTTTTTTATCAAAAGGTTTACCTAATACATTAAGAAATCTCTGGTTGCTTACTAAAAGTCTACAATCTGGATAACTAAATATTGCAATGCATTTTCTACTATCTGAATAAATTTGCTTTACAAATTCAAATTTGTCATCTAACCATGATGTTTTATTATAATCAAAATAAAATATTGTCTCATCTTTTGCTTCTTTTTTTTCTATAATAATTTCTATAGGTTTACAGTCTTTTTTAAACATATAATAACTATGTTCATAAGACATATTCTTTAATTCACTTTTAGAATTTATCTTTAGTAATTTACATAAATCTTTTATAGTTTTATTTATAAAAGATTTTTTTGGATACTGTGTCAAATTTATAAACGCATCACTGCATTTAATAACTTTATCATTTTTAACAATTATAAAAACTCTATGATTTATTTTACATTCCATATGCGTTTCTTTCATATTTCCTCCTATTAAAGACAAATAATAATATATATTTTTTACTCATTGTTTAAAAGGATAAATTATACTTATTATAAATATTTTTGTATTTTCATATTTATATTATAACATTTTTAGTATAATTTTACTATATAAAACAAGTTTGAACATAATTTTTATATATTTATGGTATATTTTAATATTATTGAAGTTTGTGTTAAATAAAATATATGTAACTTTAACACATATATTTTATCATATTACGACATTTTTTTTAAAAAAATATAACTATTTCAATTTGCAAATTTTGTCTTGTAAAAATTCATTTCATGTGATATAATTTTATTGTAATTTTTATAAACAAGCAGGTGTGCTGGAATAGGCAGACAGGCACGTTTGAGGGGCGTGTGTCAATTGACGTACGGGTTCAAGTCCCGTCACCTGCACCAATAAAAAAAATCTACTCTTTTTATGAGTAGATTTTTTTATTGTCCATTGTACAGCCATTTATATAAATTATAGTATACTTTAATTTTTTTAACATATTTATCTGTTTCCGGAAATGGTATATAATGAAGATTTTTTCCATCACTAGAATGTTTTGAACTTTTAAGCCACTGTCTTACATTACCCCTGCCTCCATTATAAGCTGCAGCAACAAGATCAAGATTTTTAAATTCATCCCTTAAATCACTCAAATACCAGCACCCCATACTTATATTAAATTCAGGATCATAAAGTTTACTTGCATCAAAACTTTCATACCCCATCTTCCCTGCAGACCAATTGCCTGTAGTACTTGTAATCTGCATAAGACCATAGGCATCTTTATTTGACTTTGCATAACAATTAAAATTGCTTTCAGTTTTTATTACAGCTGCAACAAAATATGGATCTAGTTTATATTTACTTGAATATTCATACACATAATTAGAATACTTAATGGGGTAAAAATGTCTTGCTATGTTTTTTACATTTAATGCCAATAAAATTACTATAATTATAAGCAAAAAAATACCTATGCCTTTTTTCAAAATTATGTCCTCCTACAAAACTTTTAAAGCTGCTATAATTTTATCTATCTGTCTTTGTGTGTTTTCTATTTCTTTACTTGTATCAATTATAAAATCAACGTATTTCTTCTTTTTATCCACGGACATTTGAGCCTTTATCCTCTGAGTAACTTGCTCTCGTGTCATATTATCGCGCTTCATTACCCTGTCAATTTGAGTTTTCTCATCAACCCATACAAGTATATTTATATCCATATCTCTACTTAATCCATTTTCAATCAACGTAGGTGCGTCAATAACACATATTTTCTCATTAACTTCTTCACATAATTTTATATGTTTTTTTATCTCTCTTTTAATACTGGGCATAACTATCTTTTCAAGGTTTTTTCTGTAAACTTCACTTGTAAATATGTGATCTCCAAGTTTTCTTCTATTTAATGAACCATCCTCATTAAAATATTCCCCACCAAATTCATTCTCTATCTCCTTGAGTAAATTTGGATATATGTCATATATCTTTCTTGAAATATCATCAGCATCTATTACATTAATTGACTTCTCTTTTAAAATGCCAGATACAGTACTTTTACCTGTGCCTATTCCACCAGTGAGTCCCACACATAACATATAATCAACTCCCAATTCTTTTATTATTTTGCATCATACCATGTTTTACCCTCATTTATATCAACAATAAGCGGTACATTTAACTTAACTGCATTTTCCATCTCGTATTTTACTATTTCCTTAACCTTGGTTATTTCATCCTCATAAACATTTAAAATAAGTTCATCATGCACTTGAAGTATTATTGTTGATTTTAAATTTTCTTCCTCTAGCTTGTTATAAACCTTAACCATAGCAAGCTTTATAATGTCTGCAGCACTTCCCTGTATTGGTGAATTCATTGCAAGTCTTTTTCCAAAAGAAGCAACAATCTTATTTCTCGCATTTATTTCAGGTATTTCTCTTCTTCTATTCATTATTGTTTTAACACTTTTTTCTTTTTTAGCTTCTTCTACTATATTGTCAAGATACTCTTTTACCTTTGGATATCTTTCAAAATAAGTGTCAATATACTGCTTTGCTTCTTTTCTTGAAATCTTAAGATCTTTTGCAAGACTAAAGTCACCTATACCATATACTATCCCAAAGTTTACCGCTTTAGCATTGCTTCTCATTAATTTTGTAACATTTTCTATAGGCACATTAAACACCTCTGATGCAGTTTTAGCATGAATATCACTGTGATGTTTAAAGGCATTTATTAAATTTTCATCACCAGCAATATGTGCAAGCACCCTAAGTTCTATTTGTGAATAATCCGCAGAAACTATGCTGCAGTTTTCTTCATCTGCAATAAATACTTTCCTTATTTCTCTTCCCATTTCATATTTTATAGGTATATTCTGAAGATTTGGTTCTGTACTTGAGAGCCTTCCTGTAGTTGTAACTGTCTGATTAAAACTTGAATGAATTCTTCCATCAGTATCAATTACATTTTTAAGACCTTCAACATAAGTAGAATACAATTTTGTAAGCTGCCTATAATATACTATTTTTTCAATTATAGGGTGCTTATCATTTAATTTTTCAAGCACTTCAGCATTAGTTGAATAACCAGTTTTTGTTTTCTTGATAACAGGCAAATCCAGTTTTTCAAATAGTATTTTCCCAAGCTGCTTTGGTGAACTTATATTAAATTCTTCCCCTGCCATTTCATATATTTCACCTTGTTCTTTGTTTATGTTTTCACTGAATTTTTTTCCAAGTTCTTCAAGTCTTTCTCTATGAACTTTGAATCCTCTTTTTTCCATAGAAGATAATACTTTAATAAGCGGCTGCTCAACTTCATATAAAAGTTTTTCCATTTTTAGACTTACAATTTTATCTTTAAGATAATCGTATATTTGTTTCAAAAAGTTTAGTTCTTTTATATTTCTATTCTCGTCATCTTCTTTTATATTCACATTAAGTATCTGAAATATAACTTCATATAATTCATATTTACCTATTGAAGAGTCTGCAAGATATGCTGCAACCTTTGTATCAAATAATAAACCTTTAAGCTCTATCCCCATTTTACTAAGTACTGTATAAACCGGTTTTGAATCATGTATAACCTTTTTCACAGAATCATTTTCGAATAATTTCTTAGTTAGTTCAATAGTTTTTTTACTATTTTCCTGAAATATATCATCAAAAGAGACTACATAATTTTCTTCTTTGAAGTTTATGTATATATTTTCTATTTTCATTTTTGAATATACATTTTCATCGTTTATTTTAAACGTAACATAAATAATATCCTCTAAGGAGTCTATTAATTTTTCAAAATCACTTAATTTATATATATTTTTAGACTTTACTTCTATTTCTTTTTCTGGTATATTTTCAATTTCAGAATTTAACTTAAGTCTATCTAAAAGTCTATTAAATTGAAGTTCTTCAAATAATTTTTTAACACCAACAAAATCATATTCTTCTTTTGATTTTATAGAATCAAAGTCAATTTCGATTGGAACCTCTGTTAAGATAGTTGCAAGCTTTTTACTAAAGATTGCCTGCTCCCTGTATTCCATTAAATTTTCTTTTAATTTCTTTCCATTTATCTCATCAATATTCATAAGCACATTTTCAACACTTTTATATTGCTTTATAAGCTTAAATGCAGTTTTTTCTCCAACACCAGGAACCCCTGGGATATTGTCTGATTTATCTCCCATAAGCCCCTTTACATCTATAAACTGTGTAGGTGTTACGCCGTATTCTGAAATCATTCTATTCTTATCATATATTTCTTTTTCAGTCATGCCTTTTTTATTTATAACTATTTTTACATTGTCATCTGCCAGTTGAAGCGCATCTCTGTCCCCTGTAACTATATAAACTTCTATACCCTTCTTCTTTGCAGAGGAAGCTAATGTTCCCATTAAATCATCAGCTTCAAATCCATCTATCTCAAATATATTTATAGCAAGTTTCTCCAGTATTTCCTTCACTACAGGAAACTGCTCTGCAAGTTCTAGTGGCATTTTCTTTCTTCCTGCCTTGTAATCTTTATACTCCTTGTGTCTAAAAGTTGGAGCTTTTTTATCAAAAGTTGCAACAATATAATTAGGCTTTATTTCATCTCTCATTTTAAAAAGCATATTTAAAAATCCGTAAATAGCATTTGTATTTAATCCACTAGAATTAGTTAACGGTGGAAGAGCATAAAAAGCTCTGTTCATAAGACTATTGCTATCTAGAATAAGTAATCTTTCCATGTAATCACTTCTCCGATCTTGCATTTATTTAAAATCATATAATTATAACATATTTTTGTATATTTACTTTAAAAACTTTAAACATTCATTATAATAATATTATAGACTATTTGTAAGATATTTAAAAATGCATAAAAGAGGTGTTACACTTGATAAAAGATGATTACAAAAGCAAGCTTTCAGATGAGTTTCATTCTTTAATAAAAGAAATAGGCGATGTTAAAAATTTACATACAGATAAACTTAATATTATAGATTCAGGATTTAAGAAATTTCTAGGTTTAAGTTCGAAAATAATTAATTCAATGAGGCAATCTGACGTACTTGAACTTTTAAAAAAGAATGGCAAAATAGATGGAAACTACTGCCTTGTAGCTTCAGCCCTTCTATATGAAGAAGCAAATATATTCTTTGATGAGAAAAAATATGATGATGCTTATTTTAAATACACTAAAGCCTTTAATCTAATTTTAACAATAAAGAAATTAGATCTTGAATGCGAACTAAAAGGAAGTTCTAAAGTTATGGAATCTATAATGATTTCTCTTGAAAAATTCCACCTACCTTTTGAACTAAAAAAGGACGTTATTGATTACTATGAAATTTCAGGTGCTTATTCAAAGGCTGAAGATATTACATATGAAATTACGCAAAGTAATAATAATGATGAAAGCACATGGGCAAAGGAAAGACTACTTACATTTTACAACGAACTTTTAAAAAAACAAAACGATGATTTAGAGCGTGGTAATCTTTCAAGAGAAGAAATTACTGAAGCTCTAAATGACCTGAATTAATATTATGAAGTTAAATTTTATATATGCAGGAACCAATATAGAATTTGAACTGATTTATTCTAAAAGAAAAACAATGCAAATATCTATAGAACCAGCGGGTAAAATAACTGTAAAAGCACCCTTTGGTATTAGCAGTGATACTATTATCTCAGCAGTAAAAAATAAAGCACCTTGGATATTAAAAAAACTTACACTCTTTAAAAATATGGATATAAAACCAGCGCACAAATATACATCTGGCGAAAAATTTTTATACTTAGGATCAGAAATTGAACTTAAAGTTGAAATTTCAAATATGCTAAAAGAAGCTTATATTGAAAACAATAAGCTAATAGTAACTGTTAAATCCGCGGAACCTAAACTCATAAGAAACAGCATAGAAAAATTATATAGACAAAAAACTATGGAAAAAGTCACTGCAAAAGTGAACTATTTTCAAAAATACTTTGATACACATCCAAGGAATATAAAAGTAAAGGAACAAAAAAGGCGATGGGCAAGCTGTACATATTATAATGACCTATTATTTAATTACAGATGCTCTATGGCAAAAGAAACCGTTATTGACTACATTGTTGTACACGAAATGTGCCATATGCCTTTCAAAAATCATTCAAAAGATTTTTGGAATCTTGTAGGCACAATAATACCAACTTACAATAAATCAAAAGAGTGGCTTAAAATTAATGGTATTAATATGGAAATTTAAAGTAATTATAAATATATAACAATTTTTTCGTATATACCCATTAAAATATTACACCCACTAAGGCTGAAACTATTAATATAACATTTGTAGATACACGTCTTGATATTGCCAATGCAGTACTTACAGCTGCAATGGTAAGTGTTTCTGCATCAATGCCATTGCTCACAAATATTTTAAATACAACTATTACACTAAAGCTAGCTATAACAACAACTACACTATCAAGCAATCCTTGTGTGGCAGGATAACTAGCAATACGATTATAACATCTCTGAACAATTAAAATTAATAGTGGTGGCAATAGTAGAGCTATACACGCTATTAGTGCTCCACGTAATCCAGCAACTAGATAGCATAAACTGACAACCCAAAGTCCATTAGGTCCAGGGGCAATTTGTCCAATTGCTAAGGATTCAGTAAATTGTTTTTGACCTGCCCATCTGTATTTTATAAAGTCAGAGTGCAAACTAGGCAAGGGACCATAACCTCCTGAAGAGAATAAAACTGATTTAAGTACTGTCCAAAAAAATATAATCCAGCTCATTTATTTACCTCCATCTCTCTCTTGTCAATGTACCAATAAGCAGTGGCTCCACATAAACCACCTATAATATATAATACAATTACAGATGGATTAAAAAGTATATAAATAGCTCCACTACCTAGCATTATTGTAAGTGTTATAGCAAAAATCATGTGTCCTCGTTTATAGTTTTTTGTAATAATAGGTTGTACATTTCTCCAATTTGTAGCCAAAGATATACCAAAAATAGCAGCAAATACTGTATGAAGAGCAGCATGCACTTTTAATGACTTGCTAATAGACTTATAAATTGTAGTAAGTGTAATTGTCACCGATACACTAGGCAAAATAAGTCCTAATAAAGATACAATTATTCCTATGCCACCAGCTAACTTTTTTCCTATAAGTATTGTATATGCAATAATATTTATACCAGGTGTTATTTGACACATTCCGATGATATTAGCATATTCTTTCTCTGTTATCCATTTATTCTTATAAATAAATTCTTCTTGAATAAGATATTGAGTAGTGGCACCACCACCAAATGATATTAGCCCAATCTTTGCCCATGCAAAAAACAGTTTGGTAATTGTGAAAGTATCTGATTTAAATTTATTTTCAATCTTATTTTTATTAATCATTTTAACTCCTTATAGCTTAAAAATTTCTCAAAAGTATTTAGTAACATTATATATGTTATAATTTATAATGTATAATGATATTATTTTATAAATAATCATAACTAAAAGTAATGGATAAAGGATTATTAATTATGGATGAAAAAGATTATAAACTAATTTTGGCACTATATAAATTAAAAAACATTACAAAAACAGCTGAAAAATTATTTATCACTCAACCTGCTCTAACAAAGAGAATTAAAAAAATAGAAAAATATTTAGGTGCCGATTTGCTTATTCGTTCTAAAAAAGGAGTCCTATTTACTCCCTTAGGAGAAAGCATAATTCCTTATATTAGAACTGTAGTAAATACTTTAAAACAGATGAATGAGCACGTATCCTCTAGCCATAACTTTATAGGTGGAAGTTTATCTGTAGGAGTTTCATTAAATTATGCACGATACCGACTTCCTAAGGTTTTAAAAAATTATACAGAGGCATTCCCAAATGTTGATGTTAATATAATTACTGATCATAGCCAAAATTTATATAGTAGACTTAAAAAGGATGAATTTTCTATAGCTATCATACGTGGAGATTATAAGTGGGACGAGCGTACCATACTATTAGATACTGAACCTATGTGTCTCATATGCAGTAATGAAAATGCAAATTTATCCCTTGATTCTTACTCATACATTGGTAGAACTACTGATTCCATTTCACAAGGAAAAATTGAGACTTGGCTTTTTGAAAATGGCATATCTGTTGACAGTACGAAACTTTGGATTGACAATATTGATACTTCCCTCGAAATGGCTAAGTATGGCTTAGGATGGGGTATTCTCCCAAAAATCTGCTTAGAAAACTTTAATGGTTATGTTAAAAACTTATATTTTTCAGATGGGACACCATTTTGTCGCAGCACTTATATTTTGTGCAAGAAAAATTATTATATGTTGCCGCAAGTTAAATTATTTATACAATATTTAATTAAAGACCATCTATCCTTAAAAGAAAAAAAGGAACTGCCACATTAGCACAAAAATATACGCCTGTGGCAGCCTCATATTGTGCTCTTTAAAAGTTTTCATATGATTGGTTTTATTAAAATATACATCCAATAAATAGCTAATACACCAAACATAATGTAAGCATTTAAAGAAAAAATAGTGTGACCTTTTAAAAAGTATGATATAAATCCAAGACATAAACTAAATGCAGCAAAGGAAGCACCAAATAAAAACTTTTGCAATTTTGACAACTTTTTACTTGAGTATTTAAAACTAGTTTTTCCAATGTACTTTACTATGCCATAAGCTGATATCATTGTTATTGAACTCACTATTATAGTAGATAAGTTTATATGATAATTTATTACACTTCTTGTTTTAATTAAATTAGGTATATAATTAAGAACAAAATCTATACTTAAGAGAATAAAGATTCCATTTATTATAATGTTCACATTTTCTTTTATGGTATCAATAGAAAATTTACTGTGTGACGATTCTACAATTGAATCACAAAAAGCTTTATAATCATGCCCTATTGCTGACTCAACGGGTTTGTCTTCACTTTGATACCTTAAAAACATTTCTAATATGTCTGATATAACTTCTTCCTTTTCTTTTGAATTAAATGAGCTTACCCTAATATAACATACAATATCCGTATATATTTTTTGATTTTCTTCATTTAATTTTTTACTCATTTCATAATTTTCACGTATCATTTTATCTACTTCATTCATTACAAATCACCTCTATAATTCATAAATACTTTATCGATACTATCCTTAAGATTTATCCAATTGTTATAAAATTCATTAAGTTCTTTTTTCCCATCAGTAGATAGAGTGTAATATTTTCTTTTTGGACCATAGGGAGATTCTTTTTTAGTCGAATTTAAAAGTCTTGATTTTTCCAAACGTAAAAGAAGTGGATATATGGTTCCTTCACTTACTTCATTTAATCCATAAACTTTTAATTTTTCAGTTATTTCATATCCATAAACCTCTTTATTGTCATTAATTATTTTGAGTATACATCCCTCTAAAGTTCCCTTTAAAAATTCAGATTTGCTATTCAATACTATCGCCTCACTATTATGTCATACAAGTTAGCTTAACTATATTGTATCACATAGTAGGCAAAATGTAAATATATTAATTTATAACCATATTAATCAAATTTTAAGTAAAAAATACCCTTCCATCATATTAGTGACAGGAGGGTATTTTTGTTTCATATTATCTGTATAACGTTCCTATATCATGTCTATAGTACATTCCATCAAATTTTACATTTTTAATATCAGCATATGTATCTTTAATAGCCTCTTCTAGTGTTTCTGCAGTATTTACAAGTGCTAGTACCCTTCCGCCGGAAGTTTTTAGCACTCCATTTTCTTCTTTAACGCCTGCTGCAAAAACTTTAGATTTTGGATTATCAAAAGTAATAGCTTTACCTGTATCATACTTTATTGGATATCCCTTTGAAGCAGCTACAATACAACATGCACTTTTGTTTTCCCAAACAATTTTAGTTTCACTTAGCTTGCCATCAATAGCATTTAATATAAGCTCTGTAAAATCGCTGTGCATAAGTGAAAGCACTGCTTGTGTTTCTGGATCTCCAAGTCTTACATTATATTCTAAAAGGTATACTCCCTTTTTAGTTATCATAAGTCCAAAAAAGATTATCCCACAGTAATCCATATTTTCTTTCTGTATTCCTATTAAAGTTGGCTTTAATATGTTCTCTGAGAATTCCTTTAAAACTTCCTCTGTGCAATATGGATTTGGAGCTATTGCACCCATTCCACCAGTATTAGGCCCCTTGTCTTCATCAAATATCTGTTTATGATCCTTTGATGATATAAATGGCAAAATAACATTTCCATCTGTAACAGAAAGAATTGAAGCTTCCACTCCATCTAAAAATTCTTCTATTACAACTTTTTTACCTGAACCTTTAAAAATATCTAAAACCATTAATTCATTAAGAGCATTTTGTGCTTCTTCTAGTGAATTGCATATAATAACACCCTTGCCTGCTGCAAGTCCATCAGCCTTTACAACAAGCGGATATTTTGCTGTTTTTACATAATCCATTGCTGCATTTATATCTTCAAAAGTTTCATATTCAGCAGTTTTAACGCCATACTTTTTCATAAATTCTTTTGAAAATGCCTTACTTCCCTCAAGCTGTGCAGCACTTTTAGCTGGTCCAAATATTTTAAGTTCTTTTGCTTTAAAAACATCTACTATGCCTTCTACAAGATTAGCCTCAGGTCCAACTATTGTAAGATCAATTTTATTTTTAACTGCAAAATCTAAAAGTTCTTCTGTAGTGTTTAAATCAACATTTTTACATTTGTTTTCAAGAGCAGTGCCACCATTTCCCGGAGCACAGTATATATCAGTAACATCACTGTTAAGAGATACTTTATAAGCTATGGCATGTTCTCTTCCGCCGCTTCCAATAATAAGTACTTTCAATCAATCCACTTCCCTTGGCATAAAGTTTACTATGCTTAGCTTATTATTCTCCAAGCATAAATTTTGAAACTGCAGCATCATATGAAGACATAAGTTTAAAAACTTTACCTGCTAAATGTTTCTTAAACTCATAATCCACGTCACCTGTCTCATCAATTTCAGACATAACTTTTTTATAATCATTAACGTCTGTTAAAACAGTAACATCTTTAAAATTCTTTGCAGCAGCTCTTATCATTGTAGGACCGCCAATATCTATAAATTCTATTTTTTCTTGAAAAGTAATATCCTCTTTAACTTTTTCAAGAAAAGGATATAAATTTACTATAACCATATCAATTGGTTTTATATTATGCTCTTTAAGAGTTTTCATATGTTCTTTATTATCTCTTATTGCAAGTATACCGCCGTGTATTTTAGGATGAAGTGTCTTAACTCTTCCATCAAGCATTTCTGGAAAATTTGTTATTTCGGATACTTCTGTTACTTCTATTCCATTATTTTTAAGGTATTTATAAGTTCCGCCTGTAGATATTATTTCAACGTCCTTTTCTCTAAGGAATTTTGCAAGTTCTAAAATGTTATCTTTATTGAAAACACTTATTATTGCTCTCTTTATCATTTCTATTCCTCCATAAAACTATTTTATAATTACTCTTCTATCTTTAACTTCAACTTTTCCATCTGCAATAAGTTTTATTGCCTCTGGCAGTGCCTCATGCTCCCTTACAAGAACTCTCTTTTGAAGTTCTTCTGGGGTATCCTCAGAATATACAGGTGCAGATTTCTGTATTATTATTGGGCCTGTATCTGTTCCTTCATCTATAAAGTGTACAGTACATCCTGAAACCTTAACACCATATTTAAGTGCAGCTTCGTGAACATGAATTCCGTACATTCCCTTCCCACAAAAAGAAGGTATAAGAGATGGATGAATATTTATTATTCTATTCTTGTATTCTCTTATAAGATCTCCATTTAATATTGAAAGAAAACCTGCTGTAACAATTAAATCTACCTCTCTATTATTTACTTCTTTTAAAATTTCATTAGAGAGGCCCTTCCCATATTCCTTTTTGGATAGTGTTAATGTGTCTATATTATTTTTCTCTGCTCTCTTAATTCCAAATGCAGTTTCATTATCACTTATTACTATTTCAATTTTGCAGTTTATATATCCAGAATTTACTTTATCAATTATAGACTGAAGATTAGTTCCGCCTCCTGAGATAAGTACTGCTATTTTAAACATACTCCGCGGCCTCCTGCTTCTACATGACCAATTTCATAAGCTGTTTCTCCCATACCTTTAAGCTCATCGATTATACCTTCACTATCTTTTTTATCTACACATAATACAAAACCTATACCCATATTAAAAGTATTGTACATGTCCTCTTCAGTAACTCCACATGACATTAAGTATTTAAATATCTCAGGAAGTTTATAACTATTTTTATTTATTACTGCCTTATGATCTTCTTTAAACATCCTTGGCACATTTTCATAAAATCCGCCGCCTGTTATATGTGCCATTCCTTTTATGTTAAACTTTTCCATAAGCTTTTGGATAGGTTTAACATAAATTTTAGTTGGTTCTAAAAGAACTTCCCCAATTTTCTTGCCATTAAAATCAACATCCATATCCTTTACTAATTTTCTTACAAGTGAAAAACCATTGCTGTGAACCCCTGAAGAAGCTATTCCTATAAGTACATTTCCATCTTCAATTTGACTTCCATCAATGATTTCATCTTTTTCAACAACTCCAACTGAAAAACCCGCTATGTCATAGTCCCCTTCTTTATAAAAGCCTGGCATTTCTGCTGTCTCTCCACCGATTAAGGCAGCACCTGCCATTTTGCATCCATCTGCAACTCCCTTTACTAAAAGAGATGCCGTATTGGAATCAAGATTGCTACAAGCCATATAATCAAGAAAAAATATTGGTTTTGCACCGTGACACAATATATCATTAACACACATTGCAACGCAGTCAATGCCTACAGTATCATATTTTTTCATTTTAAATGCAATAGCAAGTTTTGTACCAACACCATCAGTACCTGAAACTAATATTGGTTCTTTATATTTTCCCATTGCAAACATTCCAGCAAAACTTCCAAGATTATTTAAAACTCCATCTGTATAAGTTTCCTTTGCATAGGATTTTATTTTGCTTACTGTTTCATAGCCCTCTTTTATATTTACTCCAGCATCTTTATAAGATATCATAGATACACAACCCTTCAAAATATTACTCTTCAAATCTATCTTTATCAGTTTCCATAGGTGCTGAAACTGGGTAAACTCCTTTAAAACATCCTAAACAGAATTTCTTATTCCTGCCAAGTGTTTTTAAAAGCGATTCTACACTTAAATATCCAAGACTGTCTGCCCCAATAAAATCGCGTATTTCCTCTATCGACATATGTGAACCTATAAGTTCTTTTCTATAAGAAATATCTATACCAAAGTAGCATGGATATTTAACAATAGGAGAAGATACTCTAAAATGTATCTCTTTTGCTCCTGCATTTCTTAATAGATCCACAAGTTTTTTACTTGTTGTTCCTCTTACTATAGAATCATCTACAATTACAACTCTTTTCCCCTCAATGTTTACTTTAAGAGGATTTAATTTTACAGATACAGCTTTTTCTCTAAGTTCTTGAGTTGGAGCTATAAAAGTTCTACCTACATATTTGTTTTTTATAAGCCCTATTCCATAAGGTATCCCTGAAGCTTTTGCATAGCCTACAGCTGCTGGCATACCTGAATCTGGAACTCCTATTACTATATCCGCTTCTACTGGTGATTCTTTATAAAGCATTTCTCCTGCATTTTCCCTTGCATTATAAACACTTATTCCATCTATTACACTGTCTGGTCTTGCAAAATAAATGTATTCAAAAGAACATGTTTCACATTTTGTTTTTTCAGCAAAATTAATACTTCTAATACCATCATTATCTATTATTACAATTTCACCTGGGTTTACATCCCTTACGAATTCAGCCCCTACTGCATCTAGTGCACAACTTTCAGAACACATTATATAACTATCATCGATTTTTCCTATACACAGAGGTCTTATACCATTGGGATCTCTAACTCCTATTAATTTATGCTCAGTTAAAATTACAATTGCATAAGAACCTTTAACTGCCTGCATCGAGTCAACCACTGCTCTTTCAATACCTTTTTTTGCACTTTTAGCAATAAGATTTAAAATAACTTCAGTGTCAATAGAAGTTTGAAACATAGTTCCACAATCCTGTAAAAGTTCTCTTATAACATCTGCATTTACAAGATTACCATTATGTGCAATGGCAATAGATCCAAGTTTAAAATTACTTAAAAGAGGTTGAGCATTTATAGCATTACTTCCACCTGTAGTAGAATATCTCACATGGCCTATAGCAGCATTCCCTGTAAGTGAATTTAGTTTTTCATTATCAAACACATCAGATACAAGCCCCATATCTTTATAAACATCTAGTTTTCCATTATTACTTACTGCAATTCCAGCACTTTCTTGCCCTCTATGTTGAAGAGCATAAAGCCCATAATAAGTTATATGCGATACGTCTATATTGTTTTTGGAAAAAATACCGAAAACTCCGCATTCTTCTTTTAATTTATCTTGCTCAAAATCTATCACAGCGAACTTTCCTTTCTCTATTTTACTTTCCTTCTATTCTTTTTAATATTTCAACATAGGCTTCTTTAACATTTCCAAGATCTCTTCTAAATCTATCCTTGTCAAGTTTTTCATTTGTCTTTGCATCCCAAAGTCTACAAGTATCTGGGGATATTTCGTCTGCAAGAAGTATCTCACCATTGTATCTTCCAAATTCAATCTTAAAATCAATTAACTTAATTCCCTGTTTTAAGAAGAATTCTTTTAATATTTCATTTATCTTTGCAGTTTTTGCATATATATCTTTAAGTTCATCAAAAGTTGTTAAACCTATTGCAACTGCATGAGTGTCATTTATTAATGGATCATTGTAATCATCATTTTTATATGATATTTCAAATACAGTTGTTTTAAGTGGTGAACCTTCTTCTAATCCAAGTCTTTTTGCCATGCTTCCTGCTGCTACATTTCTAACTATTACTTCAAGTGGAACTATTTCAACTTTTTTGCAAAGCTCTTCTCTATCATTTAGTGTCTTGATTAAATGAGTTTTTATTCCGTGTTTTTCTATTAATTCAAAAAGCATTGAAGTTATTTTATTGTTTAAAATACCTTTATCATCAATATGTCCTTTTTTTACTCCGTTAAAAGCTGTCGCATCATCTTTGTAATAAACAATAACCTCATCATCTTTATCAGTTGCATAAACCTTTTTTGCTTTTCCTTCATATAATTGTTCTCTTTTTTCTGTCATTATAGTTCCACTCCCTCTTCATTATCTTTTATGAATTTTTCTTTCATATCTTTTCTAAATTTAATTAATTTTTCTTTAAGCTCTGGATATTTTAAAGCCAATATTTCTACTGCAAGCATTCCTGCATTATAACTGTTATTTAGGCCAACTGTTGCAACAGGAATTGACTTTGGCATCTGTACTATTGACAAAAGTGAATCCATTCCATTAAATGCTGCATTTATAGGAACTCCTATAACGGGAATTGTAGTTCTTGAAGCTATTACGCCTGGAAGATGTGCTGCAAGTCCAGCTCCTGAAATTATACATTCATAATTTTCGCTTTCAAGTTCTTTAATAACCTCTCCTAATTTTTCTGGAACTCTATGAGCTGATAAAATATGTGCACTGTACTCAACACCAAATTCTTTAAGCACATTTGCAGCACCTTTCATTTTATCTACATCTGACTTACTGCCAAAAATAATTGCTACTTTCATTAAAATTCCTCCTTAAAAAAATAGCGACTCTTTTTCTAAACATGAGTAAATTCATATAGGAAGAGCCGCCAATTTATAGAGTCAAGTATGATGATTTAACTCTTTAAACAAATTTACCCATAGTAAGAAGATTTACGGCCTTCTTATAGAAACTCTTGAACCATATTTTCAAGATTATACGGATATTATTTAATTTTATTTTATTAACAATCGTAATTTAAATATTATCATTAGCTCAGAAAAAAGTCAATGTAATATGTTACTTTTTTCATTTAATATTCGTGCATTGACGTATATTTAATACTTTATTTGATGCTTTCATTCGTTTTTTTAACTGTTTTGTCTATTATTTAAAATAATTCACACCAGATTCAAATATTTTTTGATCCTTGTTTCCTGGAACATTTATAGAAACATTGTGTCCTCTTCTCTCACTATGTCCCATCTTTCCAAATACTCTTCCATCTGGGCTAGTTATTCCTTCAACTGCAAACATTGATCCATTTGGATTAAATTCTATATCATAAGTTGGATTGCCATTAAAATCAACATATTGAGTTGCTACTTGACCATTGTCAAATAACTTTTTAATTAATGCTGCATCTCCAACAAATCTTCCTTCTCCATGTGAAACAGGTACTGTATGAATATCATTCACATTAACTCCATTAAGCCATGGTGACTTTACAGAAACAATCTTTGTGTTTACCATTTTAGAAACATGTCTTCCTATTGTATTATAAGTAAGTGTTGGACATTTCTCATCAATATCTCTTATTTCCCCAAATGGTACAAGACCTAATTTTATAAGTGCCTGGAAGCCATTGCAAATTCCAAGAATAAGTCCATCTCTTTGTTTTAAAAGCTTCATAATGCTTTCTGAAACTTTTGGATTTCTAAGAACTGCAGCTATAAACTTTCCTGATCCATCAGGTTCATCTCCTGCACTAAATCCACCTGGAAGCATAACAATCTGAGATTTATCTATCTCCTCTGCCATTTTATCAACTGACTCTTTAAAAAGATCTGAATTTAAATTTTTAAGAACCATAACACTAGATTCAGCTCCTGCTTTTTCAAAAGCTTTTTTTGAATCATATTCACAGTTTGTTCCAGGGAAAACAGGGATAAATACTTTTGGCTTTGCAATCTTTATAATTGGTGATTTTGTATTTCTAATTGAACATTCTTTTGTATACATTTCTTTAAATTTTGGCTGGGCATTTTGTGGAAATATTTTTTCCAAAGGCTCCTGCCATTTTTCAATTAGTTCATCTATTGAAATTCGTATATCTTTGTATATTATATCTTTTTTATTGTTAGTTGATCCAACACTGAAGAATTTAACATCTTCTAACATGTCATTTATGTTTTCACCTTCAGGTATTTCAAGAACTATAGACCCAATTTCAGGTGAAAGTAGCACTTTTTCATCTACATTTGCATTTATAGTTACACCTATTTTGTTTCCAAATGACATTTTACTAATAGCTTCTATTAAGCCTCCACATCTTACTGTAGAAGATGAAAGTACTTTTTTATCCTTTATAAGCTCTGTTACTTTTCTATATGCATTCTTTAATGCATTGAAATCTGGAAGTTCATTTTCATCTCTTAGCACTGGAATAACTACAATATGACTGTTCTCTTCTTTTAATTCCTGTGAAATAATGACATTTGAATCCACTATATCAACAGCAAAACTTACAAGTGTTGGAGGCGCATCAATATCTTTAAATGTACCTGACATACTATCTTTTCCGCCTATTGCTGGTATTTCAAGAACTCTCTGTGCATAAAATGCTCCTAGTAGTGATGCAAATGGTTTTCCCCATCTTTCAGGATCTTTTTCAAGACTTTCAAAATACTCCTGGAAAGTAAGTCTTATATCACTGAACGCTCCACCTTTAGCTACTATTTTTGATACAGATTCTACAACTGCATATAATGCTCCATGGAAAGGACTCCAGGATGAAAGATTAGGATCAAACCCATAGCTCATAAGTGTTGCAGTATCAGTATCTCCGTTCATAACAGGAAGTTTCGCTGCCATAACGTCCTGTGGCGTCATCTGATATTTACCTCCAAAAGGCATAAGTATTGTTGATGCACCAATAGTGCTATCAAATCTTTCAGCAAGACCCTTTTGACTGCATACATTTAAATCTTCTAATGTATTTTCAATTTTATCTTTTACATCTTTAATGTTTTCATCTATATTAAAATAATTTTCTTTTTCTTCTGGATTTTTTACGTATACATCTATCTTTTGTCTTACACCATTTGTATCTAAGAATTCTCTGCTTAGATTTACAATACATTTATCTTTCCACTTTAATTTAAGCCTTCCGCTGTCTGTAACTACTGCAACCTTTGTTGCTTCAACATTTTCAGATAGTGAAAGTTCTATAAATTTATCTGCATCTTCCTTTGAAACTACTACTGCCATTCTTTCCTGTGACTCTGAAATTGCAAGTTCTGTTCCGTTAAGGCCTTCATATTTCTTTGTAACAAGGTCAAGATTTACATCTAATCCATCACTTAGTTCTCCTATAGCAACTGAAACTCCACCTGCTCCAAAATCATTGCATCTCTTTATAAGTGTACTTGCCTCTTTATTTCTAAAAAGTCTCTGTATCTTTCTTTCAGTTGGTGCATTTCCCTTTTGAACTTCTGCACCGCAGCTTGCAAGTGACTTTTCATCATGTTCCTTTGAAGATCCTGTTGCGCCACCACAACCATCCCTACCTGTTTTTCCACCTAAAAGTATTACTATATCTCCCTTTACAGGTCTCTTTCTAACTACATTTTCTTTTGGAGCTGCGGCTATAACTGCTCCTATTTCCATTCTCTTTGCTGCATAATTTTCATGATAAACTTCAGTTACCTCTCCTGTTGCAAGACCAATCTGATTTCCATATGAACTGTATCCCTTAGCAGCACCAACTGTTATTTTTCTCTGAGGAAGTCTTCCCTTTATAGTGTCCTCTATTTTTCTTCTAGGATCAGCACTTCCTGTTACTCTCATTGCTTGGTATACATAACTTCTTCCTGAAAGAGGGTCTCTTATACATCCGCCAATACATGTAGCTGCACCACCAAAAGGTTCTATTTCTGTAGGGTGATTATGAGTTTCGTTTTTAAACATAACAAGCCATTTTTCCTTTTTGCCATTAACTTCAATCTCGGTTTCAACGCTGCAGGCATTTATTTCTTCTGAGGCATCAAGATCTTTAAGTTTGCCATTTTTCTTAATTTCTTTCATTGCCATTAGAGCTAAATCCATAAGACAAACTTCTCTTTTTTTATCCTTGTATATATCTTTTCTAACATTTAAATAATCATCATAGACATTTTTTATCTTGTCATTGTACTTTCCATTTTGAAATTCAACATTTTTTAATTCTGTTGCAAAAGTATTATGTCTGCAGTGATCAGACCAATATGTATCAATGACTTTAATTTCAGTGTAACTTGGATCTCTCTTTTCTGTATTTTTAAAATATTCTTGACAAAAATATAAGTCTTCAAAACTCATTGCAAGTCCCTCAGAGCTTCTAAACTCTTCAAGTTCATCTTTTGATTTTTCATTAAAACCATCTAATATTTTAACATCATCCGGAATATTTGCTTCACTTTCTAGACTATCTGGCTTTTCAAAAGCTGCCTCTCTTGAATCAACAGGATTTATGCAATATTTTTTTATCTTTTCAAGTTCTGCTTCTGATATCTTTCCAATAAGAACATAAACTTTAGCACTTACAACATTTGATTTTTCATTTTGAGACAATATTCTAATGCACTGCATTGCTGAATCTGCCCTTTGATCATATTGTCCTGGAAGATATTCCATTGCAAAAGCAGCACTTCCTTCATCTATTTCTAAATTTTCTTCATATATATTATCAACTACAGGTTCTGAAAATATGATTTTTTTAGCATCTTCCCATTCTTCATCCGTTATTTCACTCACATCATAACGGTTTATTATTCTGACACTTTTAAGTCCCCTTATATTGAGATTTTCCTTTATATCGTGAAATAATTCAGAAGCTTCCACATCAAATCCGCTTTTCTTTTCTACAAATATTCTCCTAACCTTACTGTTCATTTAAACTCTCCTTACTATTTTACGAACATTTATGTATCATATCCGCTTATTATTCGTTTGTATATATTATAATATATTATTTCCAATAAATAAAGATTTTAATTAATAAATAAAGTACACATTCTAAAAATTAATACATATTATATTATTGATTAAAAATATTTAGGAGATTTAGAATATGTTCTATCGTCCTTACACTATTGACCCAAAAAGCTTATATAGAGCTGAAAATCAAGCCCAAGCTACCTCCTCTTATATAAGATTTTTTAACGCAGTACCAAATTCAGTTCCATTAGACATATATATAAATGGAACAAAGCTTATAGGAAATCTCTCTTATAAAGATATAACAAAATATATACCTACTGTTCCAGGTAACTACAACATAAAAATTTATCCAACAGGTGAAACTACAAATCCAATTTTGGATACAAAAGTTTATATTCCTGAAAACACTATATTCAATATAGCTATTGTTGGAGAACCAAATAATATATCCCTCTACACTATTCCAGAACCAGTAGAAGCTCCTACTTTTGGGAGAGCATGCATAAGATTTATACATCTTTCAAAAAATGCCCCTAAAGTTGATGTAGCACTTCAAAACGGGAATAAAATTTTTACAAATGTAGGTTATCAAGACATAACAGATTATGCTTGCATTCCAGCTGGAACTTACTCTTTTAACGTTCTACTTTCTGGAACCAATACTTCTGTGCTTTCAGTTCCAAACTTGTCACTTTCACCAGACACCTATTACACAATTTACGCAATAGGAAATCCCGGTCAAACTCCTCCTTTAGAAGCTATGTTAGTAAAGGAACCACGATGAAGCAATGATCAATGTACGAATGATCAATTGTCAATTTTAAAAAAGTAAAGACAATGATCAATGAAAAAACAATGATCAATGGACGAATGATCAATGATCAATTAAAAACAAAGAGCAAAAGATTAAAGATTAAAGATTAACAAGGAAAAAACTCTTTCAGAGTTAAAAAAAGGTTTTAACTAAGTTTAAGAATTGCGTTGCAATTCAACATACATTGAGAATTGATCATTGAGCATTGATCAATTCTCAATTAAAAAAAGCAATGATTAATTAATAAGGTTTTAATGTTGATATTTTTTTCTCTTCTTTTCTTAAATATTTTCACTAAATTATTGACTAAATTTAATTATAAGTATATATTGAACATATACATATGAATATATGTGCATATGTTCAATTGAATTTTACTTATATCATGCCCAAAGTGTACTGCATATTTTAAAGAAAAGGGGGATTTCTAATGAATAAATATATAAAAAAAGATTCTATTTTTCTTATACTAGGAGCTATACTCTACATCATTACATTTTTTCTAAATGACTCATCATATTTAAAATTTTTATTATTTTTATGTTCATTCATTCTAATTGGATCAGAGGTACTAATTAATTCAATTAAAAATATAGCCAAAGGTGATTTTTTCGATGAAAACTTTTTAATGAGCCTAGCAACTGTTGGGGCATTTTTAATAAAGCAGTATCCTGAAGCTATTGCAGTTATGCTCTTCTATCAAATAGGAGAATTTTTAGAAGATAAAGCAACTTCAAATTCAAAAAAATCTATAACAAACCTTTTGGCCTTAAAGCCTGATTACGCTAATTTAAAAGTAGAAAATACAATAAAAAAAGTGAGGCCAGAGGATGTTACAGTTGGTGATACTATTGTTGTAAAACCTGGTGAGAAAATTCCTCTTGATGGAACAGTTGTAGAAGGTTCTTCTCTTGTAGACACATCAGCACTTACAGGTGAATCAATTCCAAGAAATTTATCTTTTGGTGATGCTGCTTTAAGTGGTTTTATAAATGCAAATGGAGTTCTAACAATAAATGTTCTGAAAAATTTTAAGAACTCATCCATTTCAAAAATACTTGATATGGTTCAAAATGCTAGCTCACGTAAAGCTAAGGCAGAAAATTTTATAACAAAGTTTGCTAAAGTATATACCCCTATTGTTACCTTGCTTGCAGTTTTACTTTTTGTAATTCCTACTTTTTTATTCAAAGCTCCCTTTTCCGTATGGCTTTATAGAGCACTTGTATTTCTAGTAATATCCTGCCCTTGTGCTCTTGTAATATCAATACCTCTTGGCTTTTTTAGTGGAATTGGATGTGCATCAAAGAACGGCATTTTAATAAAAGGAAGCAATTACCTTGAAGCTTTAAATGAAGCAAAAACAGTTGTATTTGATAAAACTGGAACACTTACACAAGGTGTTTTTAAGGTTTCAAAGATATGCCCTAAAAATGGAATTGAAGAAAATGTTCTAATTGAATATTTAGCTTGCATTGAAAGCTTTTCAAATCACCCTATAGCAAAATCCATTCTGGATTTTTGGGGAAAAGATTTAAAAAAGGATACTATAAAGGACTATAAAGAAATATCTGGTCACGGCATAAGTGCTACGGTTAATGATTTAAAAGTTCTTGCTGGAAACTCTAAACTCATGATAGACGAAAATATCGAATTTGAAAAAAATGATGATGCTGGGACTATAATACATGTTGCAATTAACAATAAATACGCAGGCTATGTTGTAATATCTGATGAAGTAAAAACTGATGCAAAATTTACAATAGAATCGCTAAAAAAACTTGGAATAAGAAATGTAGTTATGCTTACTGGTGATACCAAAGCTGCTGCTAAAAATGCTGCTAATATCTTAGGTGTTGATAGTGTTTTTTCTGAACTGCTCCCAAGTGATAAAGTAAGTATACTTGAAAAACTATATAGTGATCCTAAAAGTGGCAAAATTGTCTTTGTTGGTGATGGCATAAATGATGCTCCTGTACTTTCAAGAGCTGATATTGGAATTGCTATGGGAGGCCTTGGATCAGAAGCTGCCATTGAAGCCTCTGACATTGTAATTATGAATGATGAGCCTTCAAAGCTTTTTCCACTTTTCAAAATTGCAAAAAATACAAGAAAAATAGTTACTGAAAATTTAATATTTGCAATTGGTATAAAAATCATAGTTCTTTTACTTGGTGCTCTAGGCTATGCAACTATGTGGGAAGCTGTATTTGCAGATGTTGGAGTTACAATTATAGCTGTTTTAAATTCAACGAGAATACTAAAGATAAGAATATAATAATGAATAACCTTTAAAAGCCAAATTAGAATGTATTATCTATTCATGCATTCTAATTTGGCTTTTATTATTTACTTTTCTATGTTACTCCTAGCAAAACATCTCATATATCCCCAATATTATAAGTATAATCCCTGCAATTGGTCCTGAAATTTTTCCAAGAAAATTGTATATATAATCGTGCCCTAGTTTTATCCCTATCCAGACAAATATTAGGCTTATAACAAATGCTGATAAAGCTGTTGCTATTGGATTTAGTCCTGCAAGTCCTGCTCCAATACCATTTGCCATATTGTTTATAGCAAGTGCAGATCCAAGCACTACACTTTCTCTCATACTTATATAGCCTGAAAAATCATTATCAGCTAAAAATGGGTTTTCAAGTATTCTTGGTATTTCTCTTATAAGCCCATAATCTTGTATATTTCTATCTATATTTTTTTCTTCACATTCATTAATGCCTTTTTTCTTTTTTAGCAAATCAATAAGCTCTTTAGCGAAAATCCATACTCCAACTAGTACAATGACTAAACCTCCTAAAAAGTTTGCCTCAGATGTTGTAAATATATTTGATATAAATTTTCCTAAAATCATTGAAATGAGTGTTCCAAGTCCTGTAATAATAGCAATTATAAAGTTTGCCTTAAAAGGTATGAATATCTTTCTAGCACCATAAGAAACCCCTACAGCAAAATTGTCCAGGTTGCTTACAAATGCAATTAGCAAAATAACAATCATCATATATTTCACCTTTCAAATTATTCCGCATTTATAATATATGACATGTACTAGGTTTTGTTACCTTAATCATCTCTAATGTAAAAGAGAAAAGCCTCGAACAATAGGTTCAAGGCTTTTCTCTTTTACAAAATAGTACTTAACATCTTTTTAATTTCTATATTTGATTTTCCATTTCTACTTGCATAATCTAAAAACTGTTCTCTACTTATCTTATTTATATCAAAATATTTAGCATCTTCACTGGCAAAATAAAGTCCACATGTACTTGAAGTAGGATACATCATGTAGCTATCTGTAAGCTTAATTTTGAGTTCATTATTTTTATCAAGAAGGTTAAATAATTTAACCTTTTCTGCATGATCTCTAAGACACGAATAGCCAAAAGCAGGTCTTATTCCTCTATACTTTCCTTTTAAAATATCCTGTAAACCTAGATTTTTATTTTTATCATATCCCCAGTATTTTTCCCTTACCTTTAAGTGTAAATACTCAGAGAAAGCTTCTGCTAACCTGTCAGCAAGGATTGCAAGCATGGTGCTTCCATATTCGTCACCTTCTGCTTTTAACTTTTCTGAATATTCCTTTACACCAATGCCAGCTGTAGTTATAAATCCACCTGCATAATCTGTAACTTTGCTTTCTTTTGGGGCAACATAGTCAGACAAACTCTTAAATACATTTTCTTTTTTCTTTTCCTGCTGTCTTAACATATTAAAAGTTACAACATCATCTTTATTGTACAATTCTAAGTTGTCACCATTTGAATTAGCTTTAAATATTCCAAAAGCAGCATTTGCTTTAAGTATTTGTTTTTCTTCAATTAAATCAAGCATTTTATTTGCATCATGATAAAGTTTTTTGGCTTCTTCACCATACCTTGGATCATCCATAATTTTTGGATAAACCATTCCCATGTCCCAAGCTATAAAGAAGAATGTCCAATCAATATACTTTCTAAGTTTCCCAATTGGAAAGTTTAAAAGCTTTTTTACCCCAATAAAATTTGGTATATCAATTTTACTATCCTTCCAATCTTTTTTTAACCCATGCTCTCTTGCATAATCTAAAGGCACAATTTCTCTTTTACCATTTTTAAAACTTTCTCTTATCTTTTCATAGTCTATTTCTGTATCTTCTAAATATTTTTTTCTCTTTCCCTTATCCATAAGTATTTTAGCTGCTTCAACTGCTTTGGAGGCATCAGATGTATAAACAACCCCTTGTGAATATTTAGGTGCTATCTTTAAAGCCGTATGCGTTTTAGATGTAGTTGCTCCTCCAATCATAAGAGGAATTCTTAAATTTTGTTCTTCCATCTCTTTCGCAACATTTGACATTTCTTCAAGAGAAGGTGTTATTAACCCACTTAGTGCTATTATATCTGCCTTTTCTTCTTTTGCAGTTTTAATAATGTGCTCTGCCGGCACCATTACTCCAAGATCTATAACATGAAAATTATTACAGGCAAGTACTACAGACACAATATTTTTACCTATATCATGTACATCTCCTTTTACTGTTGCAAAGACAACTTTACCTGCACTTGCACTTTCATTACCTTTTTCTTCTTCTATGTATGGAAGTAAATATGACACTGCTTTCTTCATTACCCTTGCACTTTTTACAACTTGTGGTAAAAACATTTTACCCTCTGAAAAAAGCTTTCCTACAACTTTCATTCCGTCCATTAAAGGACCTTCTATAATTTCAAGTGCTCTGTCATATTTTTCTCTAGCTTCTTTAATATCTTCATCTATATATTCAGATATTCCCTTTACAATAGCATGTTTAAGCCTTTGTGCACACTCATCATTTCTCCACAAATCTTTGTTTTGATTTTCTTCTTTTATGGAGCCTTTAAAACTTTGTGCAAATTCAATCAATTCTTCTCCTGCATCACTACTTTTATTAAGAACAACGTCTTCAACCTTTTTTAGAAGTTCACTATCTATTTCATCATAAATCTGAATCATTCCTGGATTTACAATTCCCATATCCATTCCTGCTTTTATAGCATGATATAAAAAAACTGAATGCATTGCTTCCCTTATAACATTATTTCCTCTAAAAGAAAATGAAAGATTACTTACCCCTCCACTGACCTTTGCATAAGGTAAATTTTGTTTTATCCACTTAACTGCTTTTATATAATCCACTGCATAGTTATCATGTTCTTTCATTCCCGTTGCAATAGAAAGAATATTAGGATCAAATATTATATTTTGAGGCTCAAATTTAACTTTATTTACAAGTATATCGTATGCCCTTTTACATATATCTATTTTTTTCTCATAATTATCTGCCTGACCTTTTTCATCAAAGGCCATGATAACAACTCCTGCTCCAAATTTTTTTATTATTTTAGCTTCTTTTATAAATTCATCTTCACCATTTTTTAAACTTATTGAATTCACAATAGATTTTCCCTGAATTGACTTTAATCCAGCTTTAATGACATCAAAATTTGAAGAATCAATCATTATAGGAACCTTTGATATTTCTGGTTCGCTTGCAAGAAGTTTTAAAAACTTCTCCATTTCAACCTTTGAATCAAGAAGTGCATCATCAAAATTTATATCTATAATCTGAGCTCCATTTTGTACTTGATCTTTTGCAACTGTAAGAGCTTCTTCATATTTCTTTTCTCTTATTAATCTTGCAAATCTAGCTGAACCTGCTACATTTGTCCTCTCACCTATATTTACGAAATTATTTTCTGTATTTATTTTAACTGGCTCAAGGCCACAGTATACTGTTTCTTGATTTATTTTTGGTATTTTTCTTGGTTTTATATCCTCTAAGGCTCTTGCAATTTCTCTTATATGTTCAGGTGTTGTACCGCAGCAACCTCCAACAATATTTAAATTGCCTTCCTGTGCTAATTCCTTTACAATTGCTGCTGTTTCTTCTGGTTTCTCGTCATATTCACCAAAAGAATTTGGAAGTCCTGCATTAGGATAAAAGCTTACATATTTACTTTGAGTTTTAGAAAGATATTTTATAAATGGTACAAGTTCTTTTGCTCCAAAAGAACAGTTAAGTCCTATAGCTATTACATTGTCGTCCTCAACAGTGGAAGCAAAAGCTTCAAGTGTCTGACCTGAAAGTATTCTTCCGCTTTTATCTGCTATAGTACCTGATATTATTATTGGAAGAGTTTTTTTATTCTTTTCAAAAACATCCTCTGCTGCATATAATGCTGCTCTTGCATTAAGTGCGTCAAAAATTGTTTCAATAATAAATAAATCCACTCCTCCCTTTAAAAGTGCATCCATCTGCTCACTATAAGCATCCCTAAGTTCATCAAAACTTATATTTCTATATCCAGGGTTTTCAACATCCGGTGAGAAAGATGCTGATGTGTTTGTTGGTCCCACTGACCCTGCAACCAAACGAGGCTTTAGCGGATTCCCTTTTGTAAATGCATCTGCAAT
>JAQUXS010000087.1 GCA_028692255.1 Clostridium sp. | reverse complement strand
AACAATGATCAATAAAAAACAAAAAACAAAAGATCAAAAGATTAAAGAGCCAAAGATTAAAGAGTAACAAGAGAAAAACTTTTTAAGAGTTAAAAAGGTTTCAACTAAGTTTAAGAATTGCAGTGCAATTCAACATACAATGATCATTGAGTATTGACAATTGATCATTGAAATAAAGAATAATGATCAATGTACGAATGAACGAATGATCAATAAAGGACAAAGGACAATGATCAATGTACGAATGAACGAATGATCAATAAAGGACAAAGGACAATGATCAATGTACGAATGAACGAATGATCAATAAAGGACAAAGGACAATGATCAATGAACGAATGATCAATGATCAATCAAAAAACAAAAAACAAAAAACAAAAGATCAAAGAACAAAAGATTAAAGATTAACAAGAAAAACCCTTTTTAAGAGTTAAAAAGGGTTTTTCTAAGTTTAAAGAATTGCAGTGCAATTCAACTGTTAATGGTAAACTAAAAGGGTAAGATTTCGGCAAACAAAAAGGGTGAACATTTTCCAGTTTAATATGATAATAATCTATCTTCTGTTAAAATTAGAGATATATTTTTACAGAGGAGGATGGAAAGTTGAAGGGATGGAATTTGTTTGTAGAAATTAAACAATATAAAGAAATGGGCTTAAATAAGTCACAAGTTAAACGAGCATTAAATATTGGATATAACACTGTAAATAAATATTGGAACATGTCCAATGATGAATATGCCATGTTAATCAATCAAAGTAAAAGCAGGTCTAAAAAAATTGACAAATATAGATCTGAAATTTTAGAATGGATAACAGATTTCAGAGATATATCTGCTGCACAAGTGCTTGATTGGATAAGAGAAAGATATGGAGAAGTGGATTTTAGAGAACGTTCATTGAGACATTATATTTCTACTCTTAGGAAGCAATATGATTTGCCGAAGGCAGTGGTAATAAGACAGTTTGAGGAAGTCCCAGAAATGCCTATCGGCTTTCAATCACAAGTTGATATGGGGCAAATTTGGCTTAAGAAACTAGACGGAACTAAAGTTAAAGTATATTGTTTTGCAATGGTTTTATCCCATTCAAGATTTAAATATATACTATGGTCAGACAAGCCATTTAATACTATGTCATTCATTGATGCTCACAATAGAGCTTTTGAATATTTTGGTGGTATGCCTAAAGAAATAGTATATGATCAAGATCGAACACTTGCTGTTTCAGAGAATTTTGGGGATATTATTTATACCGAAGGTTTTCAGAACTATATAGATATCATGAAATACAACATTAGACTTTGTAGAGGTTTTGATCCTCAAAGCAAGGGGAAAATTGAAGCTGTAGTAAAATATGCAAAATATAACTTTGCGGTAAACAGAACTTTTGTAGACATTGAATCTTTCAACGAAGACTCCTTGAAGTGGCTTGATAGGACTGGGAATGGAAAGAAACATCAAACAACAAAGAAGATACCAGCAGAAGTGTTTACTCTCGAAAAGGAACACCTACTGCCAGTAAAACAACTCTTTGGTAAAAATCCACCTACTAATACTTTAACTTATAGTGTGCGAAAAAACAACATAGTTTTATACAAACAAAGTAGATACCAAGTTCCCAAAGGTACTTATTCTCCTGGTAAACAAGTTAATATATTGGTTAAAGATAATAAAATAGATATAATTGATGCTGAAACTGGTGAGGTAATAGTAGTCCATAAAATTAGCACAAAACAAGGAGATTTAGTTTCAATAATTCATCCTGAAAGAAATTTACATAATTCCATTGATAAAGTGTATGCGATAGCATTTGCTGCTCTAAATAAAACAGATACTGCTAAAGTACTGTTAGATAATATAAGAAAAGAGAAATCAAGATATTGTAGAGATCAATTTGGATTAATTATAAACACCACACCTTCTTATGAAACTAATATTATCGAAGAAGCAATAAATTATTGTGTTTTAAGAAAATTATGGAGTGCGGGTATGTTCAAAGAAACACTTGAATACCTAACGGTAAAAAACACTAGTAAAAGTAATACTAATGTTATATTTAGTAATATAGCTGTTCCATCAAAGTATAAAGGCTTAACGCCTGAAATAAGAAATATAAGTGAATATAGCAATGCTTTGAAGGAGGATAAAAGGGATGGAAAAGTTAGAATTAATAAAGGACTATGGTAAAAATTTAAATCTCAACTATTTGAAATTAAATGTTAATGAAGTTATTCAAAAAGCGGAGATTGATAACATATCCTATCAAGATTTTCTACTATCTATACTTGAAAACGAAGTTAATTTAAAAGACAAGAAAGCACAAGAACGAAGACTTGCTTATGCAGGCTTTCCCATAGTAAGAAATATTGAAGATTTTGATTTTAAATTTCAAAAATCTATAACACAAAAACAGGTTAATAGGCTTGTGGAACTAGAGTGGATAGATAGGATGTACAATCTTATTTTTCTAGGCCCACCGGGCGTTGGTAAAACACACTTAGCCATATCTCTAGGATACAAAGCCGTAGAAGCAGGCTATAAAGTTAGTTTTGTTAGCATGGATAAGCTTATGCATGCACTAAAGACTCAAGAAATATCAAGAAAAAGTAAGTGTAAAATTAACAGGATTCTATCTTCAAGCCTTGTCATAATTGACGAACTTGGTTACCTTCCAATAACAAGAGACGAAGCAAATCTTTTCTTTCAATTAATATCATCACTTCATGAACAGGCTTCACTTATAATCACGTCTAATAAAGGTTTTGAAGATTGGGTAGAATTATTGGGTGATCCTGCTTTAACTACGGCAGTCCTTGATAGGATTTTTTATAAGTGCGAACTTATTAATATGACTGGAAAAAGTTATAGGCTTGAACATAGGCAATCAATATTTTGATAAAATACAATTGGAAAAAATTCATCAAAATAGTTTGCCGAAATTTCATCAAAATTACTTGCCATTAACATCAACATACATTGAGCATTGATCATTGTAATAATAGGGAACGTATATGGTTTGTGTAAATCAAATCCATGTATGTTTTTTTTCTTATAATTTGCTGTTATGTTTAAATTTTATTTGTATAAGTTAATTTTATGAATTATATTAAAGAATGTTTACGAATTTTTAGACTATTTCAAATATATTGATAAAATATGGTCATATTCTAATGCATATGAAATTTAATGGCAATTGTTTCAAATATTGTTTAGATATAGAATAGAATTGTTAGCAATCATTAGCTCCGAGTGCTAACAAGATAAGTGTAATAAAATATTTTTATTGTGGATTGATTAAAGGAGGTTTATATTATGACAGAGAAATGCAATGAACTCTTCAAAAGATATCCTGGCAATCCTATTCTCACATCTAAGGATTGGCCATATGATGTAAACACTGTTTTTAATCCAGCAGTGACCATGTATAAAGGAAAGGTTTTAATGCTTGCAAGAGTTGAGGATAAAAGAGGTATTTCCCATCTTACAAAGGCAATAAGCGAAGATGGAATAACTAATTGGAATATAGATAAAAAACCAACTATGTTTCCAGAACCAGAAAAGTTTCCGGAAGAAAAATGGGGAATAGAAGATCCAAGGATAACGTGGATTGAAGAACTTTCTAAATGGGCAATAACGTATACTTCATTTTCAAAGGCAGGTCCATTAGTTTCACTTGCATTTACAAAAGATTTTGTAAATTTTGAAAAAATGGGATCTATAATGTCGCCTGAGGATAAAGATGCAGCACTTTTTCCAAGAAGATTTAATGGTAAATGGCTTTTAATTCATAGGCCAATTGGAGTGAAAAAAGAACCAGGGGCTCACATATGGATTTCAAGATCAGAAGATTTTGAATATTGGGGCGATAATAATGTTCTTATTCATGCAAGAAAAGGTGGATGGTGGGATGCTAATAAAATAGGAATTACTGCTCAGCCGCTTGAAACGGAAGATGGATGGCTTATATTATATCATGGTGTTAAGCAGACTATTTCAGGAGGAATTTACAGACTAGGGATTGCGCTTCTTGATCGTAATAATCCATTTAAAGTTTTAAGAAGAAGCGATGAATGGATATTTGGCCCAAGAGAATTGTATGAAAGAGAAGGAGATGTAAGAGATATTGTATTCCCATGTGGATGGATATGGGATAAGGAAAAAGATGAAGTAAAGATGTATTATGGTGGAGCTGATACATGTATCGCACTGGCAACAGCCTCAATGAGCAAGCTCATAGATTATGTTAAACACTGTCCAAAACCGTAGTTAAAATGCATTCATTTATTATTAGTTAAGTGTTTAAAAGGAGTGAAAGAATATGAAAGCATTATTTTTAGCAGGAGGATTCGGGACAAGACTTAAACCGCTTACAGATAAAACACCTAAACCAATGGTTCCAATTATGGGCAAACCGCTTTTAGAAAGAAATATTATGAAGCTTAAAAAATATGGAATAAAGGAATTTGTATTAAGTGTTCATTATAAACCATATGAAATAAAGCAGTATTTTGGTGATGGAAGCAAATTTGGCGTGAAGATTCACTATGTAAAAGAGGATATTCCACTTGGAACAGGTGGTGCAATTAAAAACGCAGAAAAATATTTTGACGATAGTTTTCTTATATTTAATTCAGATATTATAGATGAGATTGATTATAAAAAATTAATTAATTATCATAAAGAAAAGTCAGCTGATGCAACTATAGCAGTAACAAGAGTAAAAGACCCTTCAATGTACGGAGTTATTGAATATGACAAAGATAATTACGTAACTTCATTCAAAGAAAAACCTAAAAAAGATGAAATTAAATCACATTATATTAATGCAGGAGTATATATATTTGAACCTAAAGTACTAGATGAAATTGCAAGTGATAAAGTTATTTCTATTGAGAGAGATACTTTTCCAACACTTTTAAAAAAACATTATAAAATTTCAATATATGGTGAAAGTTCGTATTGGATGGATATTGGAACACCAGCAAAGTACCTTAGAGTACATAGGGATATTTTGGAAGGTAAATATAGAATAGATGGACTGAACTTTTCAAATCACGGAATAATAAAAGGCAAAAATATAAATATAAAAAGTACGGCTAATATACTTGGACCTGTGTATATAGGAGATAACGTAAGTATAGGAGACTACTGTGATATTGGACCAAATACTGTTATAGGAAGTAATTGTAAGGTTGGACAAAATAGCAAAATATATAATAGTTTAGTTTGGAACAACGTTTTTATAGGAAATAATAATATAATAAACGGAAGTATTATAACTTCAAAATGTATACTTCAAGGTGAAAATAAATGTACAAATACTATTTGTACTGAGGAGAACAATGGGAAAATGGTTATATAAAAAGGGAGATAATAATATGAATTTAAATATGCCTAATATAGCTTTTCTAAGTACTTACCCACCAAGAGCATGTGGAATAGCAACATTTACTCAAGATATTGTGAATGAATTAGATAAAACTAAAAAAATTAATACTCCTAGAATAATTGCAATGAGTGATGGCGACAATTATGACTATTCCAAAAGAGTATGTTTTAAAATAGATCAAAACGACAGGGAGTCTTATGTAAAAGCTGCACAGAAAATAAATAATAGTGAATTTGATCTTCTTGTAGTTGAACATGAATATGGTATATTTGGGGGACAATTTGGAGAGTATATTCTTTCACTAATTGATAATCTTAAGATTCCATTTATAGTTACTCTTCATACTGTACTTGAGAAACCAAATTATAAGCAGGGAGAAATACTTAAAAGAATTGGTGAGAAAGCTAGTAAAGTTGTTACTATGTCTAATAATTCATTAAAAATTTTAGAAAATGTATATGGAGTAAAAGGAGAAAAAATTGTTGTTATAAACCATGGCGTTCCATATATAAAAACAGCTGCAAGGCAGCAGCTTAAAGAAAAATATGGACTTCAAAATAGAACAATTGTGAGTACATTTGGCTTGCTTGGACCAAGTAAGGGATTGGAATATGGCATAGAAGCTATAAATGAGGTGCAAAAAAAACATCCAGATGTACTTTATATGATTCTTGGGCAGACTCATCCTAATATAAAAAAAGAATATGGAGAAGCTTACAGAGACAAACTCATTAAAATGGTAGATGAATTTGGAATAAATAAAAATGTATGTTTCGATAATAAATACCTTACAAAACATGAGATAGTTGAGTATCTAAAGCTTTCAGACATATACATGACTCCATATATAGGCAAAGAGCAGGCAGTAAGTGGAACCTTGTCTTATGCTATTGGATATGGCAGGGTTGTAGTTTCAACGCCTTACAATTATGCAGTTGAAATGCTTAAAGATGGTAAAGGACTTCTTTCAAAATTTGAAGATTCAAAATCAATTGCAGAAGCTATAAATTATATAATTGAAAATCCTTGTGAAAAGAGGAAAATGGAACAGCGTACTTATAAAGTTGGGCAAAATATGATGTGGCCTAATGTGGCGCTTAAATATGTAGCGTTATTTGATGACGTCATATCGAAAAATAGTGAAAAAAGGACTATGGTAATATGAATGATAATTTAAAATGGAATGATTCGCATCTTTTAAGAATGACAGACGATACAGGTATATTTCAGCATTCATTAAGGGGTGTCCCTGATCCATCAATGGGATATACAACAGATGACAATGCAAGGGGACTTATAGCAGCGATTATGCTGTATGATGCTTATCATGATAAAAAATATGAAAAATTAATTTATACGTATATGTCTTTTTTGATATATGCCCAAAATGAAAATGGAAAATTTAAAAATTTTATGGATTACAACAGAAATTTTTCTGAAAAAGAGGGATCTCCCGATTGTTTTGGAAGGTGTATAATGGCACTTGGTTTTGCATTGAAAAATGAGTGTGTTCCCTTAGCTGTAAAACGTTCAGCATATGTTTTATTAAAAAAAGCTATTAAAAATTGCAGCAAAATTGAATTTTTAAGGTCAAAATCTTATTGTATAGTTGGTCTTTCAAATTGCAGAGATGAAGTTTCAAAGAAAATTATAATGGATTTTGCTGATTCACTTAAAATAGCTTATGAAAAATGTAGCGATAAAAATTGGCATTGGTTTGAAAATGAAATTACTTATTGTAATGCTGTAATGTCAAATGCTATGCTTTGCAGTTATGAAATTACAGGGAATAAGCAATATTTACAAATTGGACTAGAAAGTCTTGATTTCTTATGTGAAGAAACTTTTAAATATAATTATTTTAAACCTATAGGTTGTAGTGGATGGTTAAAAAAAGGAAAAGAGTCAGCGGCCTATGATGAGCAGCCAGTTGAAGCATGTACAACTTTAGTGGCACTTGTAAAAGCTTTTGATATAACTCACAATAACAAATATTTAGATATGGCAAAAACTTGTTTTGAATGGTACAAAGGTACAAATTCAAAAGGAATAAGCCTGATTGATAGTGAGACACATGGATGCTTTGATGGTATTACACAAAATGGGGTCAATTTGAATGAGGGATCAGAATCTATACTCTGTTACTGTATAGCTTCAATGATTGCAAAAGTTTATTAAATTATAGAAAGAGTGCCTAATCTAGGTATGCAGTAAATATATACTGCATGTACTAAGATTAGGCACTTTTGTTATAAAGTTAAGTTTAAATAAATTACTCTAGTTTAAATTTAGCTATTTCGATGTCCAATTTTTCAACAACTTCTTTTAAGTTTTCTGCAGAGGAATTAAATTCGTCCATTGTAGCTGAAATTTCTTCTGTGCTTGCTGAGGATTCTTCTGCAATTGCGGATATATTTTGAATTTTTTCAGATATATCATCTTTATTTTCCTTAGTGTTGATTATTGCAGTGTCAATAGAAGATATACCAGCTACTAATTCATTTAAAGATTTGGATATTTTTTCGAATATATCTTTTGTCTGTACAACTGATTGTGATTGATCTTCAACTATTCCTGTGGAAGAAGCAATTGAAATAGCGGCGTCTTCTGTTCTAGACTTAATTGTTTCTATTAATTTTTGTATTTCAGTTGTAGAATTTGTGGATTGTTCTGCAAGTTGTCTTATTTCTTCAGCAACTACTGAAAATCCCTTACCAGCTTCTCCAGCTCTTGCAGCTTCTATAGCGGCATTAAGAGCAAGAAGATTTGTCTGCTCTGAAATACTGTCTATTGTATCTGTAATAACACCAATTTGTTTCGTTGATTCAGTCATTTCATTTATAACGGAACTAACCTTTTTTGTAGAAGTATCTACTGAATTTGTTTTTTCAGTAAGGATAGTCATTATTTTAGAACCTTCATTTGTAAATTCTTTTGTATTTTTAGAAATTTTATTTATATTTTCAGTTAGTTTTTTTATGTTGTCAATTTTTGATGAAAGATGTTCAAAGGCATCAGCACTTTTACTTATATTTTCAGATTGTGAAGTTGCACCTTGAGCTAGTTGATCTATAGCAGTTGCTACATCTCCTGTAGCGTGATCAGTTTCTGAAGACATCTTTTTTATTGAAACTGATGCATCAGTAATTGTTTCAGCAGAATTCTTGATTTTTGAAACAAGGCCTTTAATTTCTTTAAACATACTATTGCAGTTGTTCCCAAGAAGTTCAAATTCGTCATTTGAAGATATGTTAACAGAAACTGAGAAATCTCCACCTGAAGCTTTTTCAAAAGCATCCTCTAATTTTTTTATGTGTTTACTTAAAAATTTAGATATAAAATTAGCAATTAAACTTGCAAAGATTGCCATTATAATTATAAACGCTAAAGTTAAATATTTAATTGAATTAGTGTCATTTAAAAGTTCTTTTTCGTCCATCTGTGCTATTAGTTTCCAACCTGAAATTTTATTTGTGTCATAAGAAATAAATATTGATTTTCCATTAAATTTTATTTTTGCAAAGCCACTTGGTTTTGAAGTTACTGTACTCCAAATACTTGTTCCTTTAATTTTGTTATTTCCTATTAGGGTTTTATCCTTATTTGCAATCATAGTTCCATTGCTTGAAGTTAAGAAAATGTCGCCTGTATTTCCTACTTTGGAATGTGAAAGTTTAGTACTTAAAGAATTTAAATCAACATCAATTCCTACAACTCCCACTATAGTGTTGTTATTGTAAACAGCTCTTGATATTGATATTATAGTTTTGCCAGTTACAGCATCTTTATATACTGGACTAAAAGCAACTTGTCCCTTTTTTTCTAAAGCTTGTTTATACCAAGGTCTTGAAGTTGGATCAAAGCCAGCAGGAAGATTTTCTTCTGGATATATAAGTGTGGTTTTATTTGTATCACCATAAAAACAATCTATTATGGAGCTGTTACTGTTTTTAATTTCTTGCATTAAACTCATAGCGTACTGCTTGAATTCAGGATGCGAAATATAATTTTGAATATCATAATCATTACTTAATAATGTTGTATCTGATGATAAAGATACAAGATAATTATCTATGCCTGTATTAACTTCGTGTAAAGTTTGCTGGGTAGTTGTGTGCAGTTTTTCATTAAGAATATCATATGACTTATAATAAGACACAGTTCCAAGTAAAATAATAGGTATCATGCAAATTAAAATCATAATTGCGGAAAGTTTGTATCGTATGCTTATAAATTTGTGTTTGTTTGAATTCATAGAATTTCTCCTTTGTTGGGTTATTAATATAATTGTATGTATATTTTAACACAATTATAGTTTTTTAAAAAATAAATTGCAAGGTTATGCAAATAATCAAAACCTTTACATAAATTGTCGCAAAATATTTGTTTATGTAAATACTTAATGCAAATATACATGTTGACATTAGTATTTACAAAGAATATAATAAAGCCAATTAAAACTTATCTAGAGAGGCGGAGGGACTGGCCCTATGAAACCCGACAACCAGCATTTTTCATTTGAATGCATGGTGTTAATTCCTGCAGGCGGTGTAGCCTGAAAGATAAGGATGACAGCATTTGAATGTTTGAGCTGCTTCCTTTGGTATTTGGAAGTGGCTTTATTTTATATAGGGGGTTATTTATGGAGAGTAATATTAAAGATTTATTAAAAAAGCGAATATTAATTCTTGATGGTGCTATGGGCACTAGTATTCAGAAATTTAAACTTACAGAGGAAGATTACAGAGGAAAGCTTAAATGTAATGTTAATCAAAAGGGAAATAATGATATTTTAAATATAACTAATCCCGAAATAATAAAAAACATACATAGTGAGTATTTAAAAGCAGGAGCCGATATAATAGAAACTAATACTTTTAATAGCAACAGCATATCTCAAGGTGACTATGAAATGCAGTCTAAGATACAAGAAATAAATTTAAATGGAGCGAGAATAGCAAGAAAAATTGCAGATGCATTTACAA
>JAQUXS010000009.1 GCA_028692255.1 Clostridium sp. | reverse complement strand
AAGAAAACTTAGTTGTTAGATTATAATAATATTGATATGGTACTGAAAATCAGTGCCATATCAATATGAAATTCTAAGAATTATCAAGAATTTGAATGAATTATTCCCATTTGAGGGGGTCTATCCGCGAAAAATTGCTAATTCTTCACTATTCATCATGTTAATATTTTGTTTCCCAATTACCACACTTCCAGAGGTTGCTTCATCTATTGTGGCTATAATATTTAGAAGTGTTGATTTTCCTGCTCCTGAAGGTCCCATGATTCCAACAAATTCTCCTTTTTCCACTTGGAAACTTACCCCACTTAATGCTTCAGATCTATTTCCACCATTTTTTGCTGAATAAGTCTTTTTCAAATTTTCCACTTTTAATACTGGCATATAATTGTCACTTCTTTCCTAATTTATATTGCCATTATAATTCCTTGGAAAATATTCTACCATCGATTTACCTTACATTTTACTCTATGCATCAATAGAATTACTTTTTAGATTATGCATAAAAATATTAAATGAAAAATATCATTCAACATTTTTATTATTTAATAAAACATCCCTTGATATAATTAAAAAAATACTTATCATATTGATTTTTATATGATAAGTATTTTCTAATAGTTTTTATTAAATCTTAATAAGGTTCTCCTTCACTTATGGTACAGTCTTCCGTAACTATTGCAAGTGAGGCCTTTTCATTTTATTTTTACATAATTGTGGATATATTACAAAATAATGCTTAAATTGTCGGTTTGAAATACTTTTTTATCTTTTGGAGTAGCTATTCCAGTAGGCTATACAAATCACTTAATGTTTTCTTTTCTACCTAACATGATATTTTACCTGAATCATTACTTTTATAACCTTCAACTTTTTACTACACCTCTTGCATAAATTATGTACTAAGACAATACCCTTTAAATTTATATTTTAAATTTACGTACTATCCCATATAACCCTTCAGATAGCTCTGCTTGATTTTGTGATGTTGTTGATATATTAAGTGCTACTTTTGTAGTATCTTCAACAATATTTCCTATAGCCTCAACTTTTTCTGAAGATTTTTGTTCATTGTGTGCTACATTTTGAGCTGCTTCACTTATTTCACCTATGGTTGCTGAAAATTCTTCTAAGGTTGAAGCTAGTTCTTCAGATAATTTATTAATATAATCTGCATCCTTATAGTAGTAATCTCCACCTTCAACAAAACTATTAAATTCTGGTATTACTTTTTCGTTTATAAACACTAAAATATCATTACTGCCTGAGGAAATATTACCAAAGGCTTCATCAATTTTCCCTATATCTTCATTAATATTACTTACTGCAGTTTTTGATTGTTCTGCTAGCTTTCTTACTTCATCTGCCACAACTGCAAAACCTTTACCATTTTCTCCTGCTCTTGCTGCTTCAATAGCTGCATTTAGTGCAAGTAAATTTGTTTGATCTGCTATACTTTCAATCGCTATTGACATATCTTTTATTTTATTAACAATCTTGCCTTTCTCAATAGCATTAAGTATTGCTTCTCTTTTTTCTTTATATAAATTTTCAGTAGTATCTGCAGCAATTTTCCCTTTTTCTTGAACATTTTGAGCATTACCTTTCGCTTTATTTGCTACATTTCTTGCCATTGATGCCCTTTGCGCCAATTCATTTACTGCCGAATTTATCTCTTCAATAGATGCTGTTATTTCCTCTGAAGCCGCACTATTTTCCTCTATAGTTACCTCGATAGATTTGCAGGCAGTATTCATATTTTCCATTTTGGTCATAAGTTCATTTGACGTTAAAGATAATTCTTCACTATCTGACTTCAATTCATCTGAACCATCACTTATGTTCTTTAATAAATTAACTACATTACTTTGTGCTTCATTTAGTGATACTGATGTCTCTCCGAACTCATCTTTACCTGATATGTTTATTCTATTTGAAAAATTAAATTTTGCAATTCTTCCAGCAAATTGCTTAATCTTCTTTAATGCATCATCAATATTTTTTATTAGTAAATATGAAAATAGAATGCTTAACACAATAGCAACTATGGCAAGTACAACTGTAATAAGAAGCGCATTCTTATATTGTATCTGACTATCTTCATATTTTAACTTTGCAATTTTCTGATTATATGTTATTTCTTCATCAAGTAAATCATTTATTTTAGCTCTATAACCATCAAAAATAACAAATTGATTTTTAATAGCATTGTAATCCCCAGTTTTTGCTATTTCAAAAAATTTATTTTTTGCATTATTGTAGTCATTAAGCCTTTGTGAATATTGAACAAATATCTTTCTATCATTTTCATCATTAATTAGCACTTCATATTTTGTAGTAAGTTCATTATCCTTTTCTATTAAACCATTCATATCTGAAATTGTTTTATCAACAACAGCTTTTCTATCAGGATTAACTAAAATAAGCGATCCGGAAGTTAAATCAGCCATATGTGCTCTGATATCTTGTACTATTGACAATTTCATCAAACTTTTAGAATATATCATATTTAGATTATAGTTAACCTCTGTCATCTTTTGATAACTCATAATTGCATTTGTTATGATAACCATAATTATTATTCCAAAACATAAAATCAACTTATACATTACCTTCAAGTTTTTAAATAATCTTATCAATTTCATTTCCTCCTTGTATATGTTTTTTTATAAGAATCCTATTGTATACTAAAAATCAAGTAGTTTTATGCTTATTTTAGAATATATAACAGGACTTTAATTTATCGATGTTTTTTTGTGATGCTTTACCGTATAATATATCAAAATTCGACATAATTTGCATTTTAACTCCCAAAAGTGCTTTTTATCAAGGACTAATTAAATAGGAGTAAAGTCTTAATATATAAGGCTTTACTCCTATTATTTTCATGTTTTAAAACTATAATTTGAAATATTATGAATTATGTTAATTTTATTTAAAATTTAAAATACGCAAAATTATTTGATAAAATTTCCACTATTCATAATTACTGTATTCATCAATAATAAATGTATTTTTTAAAGCATACTTTTTTTACAAACCATATTTGTTATATAACGTGATAACACCATTATATTTTATATTTATAAATAATATGCACATTGCTTATAATCCATTACTTTTACTGAAAACGGCCTTGAACAAGACATATAATACAAAAAGGTGCACTGACCTTTTCATCAGTACACCTTTCATTTTATGCAATATCTTACTACTTTATTTTATCTTTTCTTTTAGTATTTCCTTTGCCATTGTAGGATTTGCCTTGCCCCTACTCTTTTTCATTACCTGACCAACAAGGTATCCAAGTGCCTGTTCTTTACCTGCCTTGTAGTCCTCAATTGATTTTTCATTAGAAGACAATACTTCTAGTACTATATCTTCAATAGCCCCTGCATCACTAATTTGACCAAGACCTTTAGCCTTTACTATTTCCTCTGGATGTTTACCAGTGTTAAACATCTCCTCAAAAACAGTCTTAGCAGTTGTTACATTAAGTTTCTTTCCTGCAATCATCTTTAGAAGACTAGCAGTATCTTCTGGTTTTACTGGCATGTTTTTAAAATCAACTTCTTTTTCTTTTGAAATTCTAAGCATATCAGTAAGGACCCAATTGCATGCACTTTTTTTATCTGCCCCAAGTTTCACGAGTTTTTCATAATAATTACTTAAGAATACATCGTCTATAAGTATTTCAACTTCTTTTTCTGTCAGACCATAATCCTTTATGAATCTATTTCTTCTCTCTTCTGGGAGCTCTGGCATTTCTTTCTTCACGCCGTCAATTAGTTCATCTTTTATAACTATTGGGAGTACATCTGGTTCAGGGAAATACCTGTAATCATTGGCATCTTCCTTTGTTCTCATAGTTACTGTCTTTCCTTTTCCAGCATCCCATCTTCTTGTTTCCTGCTTTATTCTAAATTCTTCTCCGTAGTCATAGAGTTCTTTTTGTCTTTTTTCTTCCTTTTCAAGAGCTTTTTGAAGTTCTCTAAAAGAGTTTATGTTCTTTATTTCAACTTTTGTGTTATATTCCTCTTGGCCCACTTTTCTAAGGGATATATTAGCATCACATCTCAGTGATCCTTCTTCCATCTTACAATCTGAAATTCCTGCATACTGAAGGACAGCTTTAAGTGTCTTCAAATATGTTACAGCTTCCTTTGGTGAACGCATATCTGGTTCACTTACTATTTCTACAAGAGGTACACCAACACGGTTATAATCTATAAGAGAATAAGGCTCATATTCAAGATGTACAAGCTTTCCTGCATCTTCTTCAATGTGAATTCTATTTAGTCTTATATTCTTTTTTCCATCATCAGTTTCAATTTCAACATTACCACTGCCACAGATTGGAAGATCCAACTGTGATATCTGATATGCTTTTGGTAGATCAGGATAGAAATAGTTTTTTCTATCCATTTTATTTAATTTATTTATTTTACAGTTTAGTGCAGTACCTGCTTTAACAGCTAAGTGTACAACTTCCTCATTTAAAACAGGAAGTGTTCCTGGTAGTCCCATACATACAGGACATGTATTTTCATTTGGCTTAGCTCCAAATTTTGTTGAGCAGTTACAAAATATCTTAGTTTTTGTATTTAGCTCAGCATGTACTTCTAAACCTATTATAGTTTCATAACTCATATGAACGCAGCAATTGCTGCCTTCCCCCTTTCTTTAGTAAAATATCTATCTTTCTTTAAGCGCTTTTTCAAGAGATTTAGCTGCTTTTAATATTTTACTTTCTCCAAAATGCGGTCCAATTATTTGCAGTGCTATTGGAAGGCCACTTTTACTCTTTCCACATGGCATTGAAATTGCAGGTATTCCTGCTAAATTTATATTTACAGTGTATATATCTGCTAAATACATCTCAAGAGGATTGCTCTTCTTTTCACCACATTTAAATGGAAGAACTGGTGATACCGGGCTTATTATTGCATCATATTTTTCAAATACGCTCTTAAATTCTGCCGTTATTTTTTTCTTTAATTTAAGTGCCCTTTTATAATAGGCATCATAATATCCTGATGATAATGCATAGGTACCAAGCATTATTCTTCTCTTAACTTCGTCTCCAAAAGCCTCAGTTCTGCTCTTTTCCATAAGCTCATATACATCGTCAAATTCCTTTGGTCTATACCCATATCTAATTCCATCAAATCTTGCAAGGTTTGAACTTGCTTCTGCTGAAGATATTATATAATAAGCTGAAAGTCCTGCCTTAGTACTTGGAAGAGATATCTCTTCAACAACAGCACCTTTTCCCTTTAATTTTTCAATACTCTCTAAAATTTCAGCTTTTATTTCAGGATCAAGTCCCTCTCCAAAGAATTCCTTTGGCACACCTATTTTCATGCCCTCTACACCATCATCTATGTTTGATGTGTAGTCAGTACTTTCAATGTGTTTATAACTTGTATTGTCCTTTAAATCAGTTCCAGCTATTACTTCAAGTGCAAGTGCACAATCATCTACATTGTTTCCAAAAGGTCCAATTTGGTCAAGTGAAGATCCAAAAGCAATAAGTCCAAATCTTGATACAAGTCCATAAGTTGGTTTAAGTCCAACTACGCCGCAAAAAGCTGCTGGCTGTCTTATTGAACCACCTGTATCAGATCCAAGTGAAACTGGTGCAAGACCTCCTGCTACTGCTGCTGCGGATCCACCTGAAGAACCACCTGGAACTCTCTGTAAATCTCTTGGATTCTTTGTAACTTTAAATGCTGAATTTTCAGTGGAAGATCCCATTGCAAATTCATCCATATTAGTTTTTCCTATAATAACTGCATCTTCTTCAATGAGCTTTTTTATAACCGTAGCATCATATGGTGGTACAAAATCATATAGCATTTTAGATGCACATGTAGTCTTTATTCCATCAGTACAAATGTTATCTTTTATTGCAATAGGTACACCTGCAAGCTTACCTATTTTTTCTCCATTTTTTATCTTCTCATCTACTTTTTTTGCGCTTTCAATTGCACTTTTTTCACATACAGTTAAAAATGCATTTATCTTATCATCTTCACTTTTTATTCTATCAATATAAAATCTTACAACTTTTTCTGATGTAAAATCTCCGTTTCTTATACCATCTCTAAGTTGTCTAACAGACATTTCTCCTATATCCAAAGTTTTCTCACCTCCAAGTTAATTATTCAATTATCTTAGGAACTTGAATTGCAGTACCCCTAAGACTCTTTACATTCTGCATAAGTTTTTTCTTATCCTCAAAAACTTCTGGATCATCTTTTCTAAATTCAGTATTAACTTCCTCATATGAATTTAAATCAATATCACTTAAATCCAAATCATCTATTGTTTTAAAATGAGTTAATATTGATTCAAATTCCCCTGCTAATTTTTTAGTTTCATCTTCTGTAAATCTAAGTTTAGCAAGCTTCGCAATGTATTTAACATCATCAGTATTTACTTTCTCCATTTATATCCTCTCCTTTTATGTGCTATTATTTATGGAGTTATTCTCTTCATGTCTCTTGGAAGAAGTGATGCTTCTCTTATGTTTTCAAGTCCTAAAATCTTCATTGTAAGTCTTTCAAGTCCAATTGCAAGACCTCCATGAGGTGGCATTCCATATTTAAAGTTTTCAGTGTAGAATTCAAATTCTTCAGTTTTAAATCCCATTTTATCTATGTTAGCAACAAGCTGCTTGTAATCATGTATTCTCTGTCCACCAGTTGTGATTTCAAGTCCATTATATATAAGATCAAAGCTCTTTGTTCCGCCTTCTACCTCATCATCAGGCATTGTATACATAGGTCTTTTTGCAGCTGGATACTTAGTTAAAAATACAAAATCACTGTTGTATTTTTCTTTTACATATTTGCAAAATAATTTTTCGCCTTCTGCATCTATATTTCCCTTAGGTGATCTTTTGCCATATTCTTTAAAAAGTATATCCTGTGCATCAAAAAGTGTTATTCTTGGTATTTCAACTTTATCTGGAAGTTCAATTTTATACATTTCAAGTTCTTTTTTGCATTCTTTTTTAAGATATTTGAAAAGATAGTTTATAAATCCTTCTTCAAGGTTCATGATTTCAAATTCATCTTTTATAAATGCCATTTCAAGATCAAGACTCACATATTCATTTAAATGTCTATAAGTGTTGTGAAGCTCTGCTCTGTATGCATGACCTATTTCAAATATTCTCTCAAATCCAGAACCAACCATCATCTGTTTATAAAATTGTGGACTCTGTGCAAGAAAAGCTCTGTGGTCAAAATAGTCAACTGTGAAAAGTTCACTTCCGCCTTCAGTTCCAGCTGCAATTATCTTTGGAGTATACACTTCTGTAAACTTATTTTCTACTAAATAATCTCTAAAAGCATCTGCAATTTTTTCTTGAACCTTAAATGCTGCAAGTATCTTAGGTGCTCTTAAACTTATAGTTCTGTGATCCAATTGAGTTTCAAGTGCAGCATTTATTTTCCCTGAATTTATGGCAAAAGGTAATTTATCATAGTATGTGTTGCCTAGTATCTCTATTTCTTCAACCTGTACTTCTATTCCACCAGGTGCTTTTTCATTTTTTACCTTTTTACCCTTTACGCTTATGCACATTTCAAGTCTTAACTTAACATTTAAGCTTTCATCAATTACAACCTGAATAATTCCAGTTTTATCTCTAAGCTTTATAAAGCTTATTTTACCCAAATCATATATTTTATGTACCCATCCTTTTAATTCAACTTCTGTTCCATCCTCTAAATCAAATACATCATTTACATATAAGTTTTTCAAATAAATCAGCCTCCCTAAAAAAATTTTCTAAAAAACAAAACCCATTCCTATATCTTTCGATATAGGAACGGGTTATAAATTCGTGGTACCATCCTACTTAACAATTAATGTCATCTCTCACAGGTACAGACAAAATATGTCGATACCCTGCCTTTTTAACGGTAGGTAACCGTCTAAGCCTACTAATTCTTTAAGAATTTTCGATTAACTGCTCAAGGATGTTCTTCCATAAAATCTTCATACCTGGATTACACCATTCCCAGATTCTCTTAAAATCCAATAACATGTACTCTTCCTGTCATCACTAATTTAAATATTATAATGATTATATAGCCTTATTATAATTAAATCAATAGTATTATGCCTTGGCATAAAAAGTTTATGTTTTTATCAATTAATGGCACTTTAAATTGTTATTTCTGAATTTATGTTAATATTTATGGTCATTTTTTAACAAATTAGCACCTATAAAAATATACCTCTATTTTTGTTTTATACCATCAATCATATTTTCATAATCCTCATTTTCTTCAATGTACTTCTCTAATGTACCATTTTGAAGATTTTCGCTTAATTCAATATCAATTGGCATTTCCTTTATAAGAGGAATTCCTAAATATTCTGCTTCACTTTCTGCTGATTTTTTACTAAATACCTTTATTTTTTCACCACAATTATTGCATTTTATATATGACATATTTTCAACTACACCTAAAATTGATATATCCATTTTTTTAATCATAGTAACAACTTTTTTAACTATAACGGAAACCATATCTTGAGGTGTAGAAACAACTACCATATCTTTTACTGGAATATTCTGCATAACAGTAAGAGCTATATCTCCTGTACCTGGTGGCATATCTATTAGTAGATAATCCAATTCTCCCCAATTTGTATCGCCATACATTTGATTTAAAACTCGATTTATTACAGGTCCTCTCCAAATTACAGGCTGATCCTCGTTTTCAATAAGTAGATTAAGAGACATAACCTTTATTCCTAGTTTAGTAAGAACAGGTTCAAATTTAACCTTGGCTCCATCTAAAGATTCCATCTTAGCTCTCTTCTCATTTATGCCGAATAGCCTTGGTATGGATGGTCCTGTAATATCGGCATCCAAAATACCTACTTTATATCCTAACTGTTGTAGTTTTACAGCCAATATCCCAGTAACTGTTGACTTTCCAACTCCACCTTTTCCACTTATAACACCTATAATATTTTTCACATTACCATATTGAGGTTTTACTTTTGTAATCCCCTTACTATTTAAACTTCCCATTTTCTCACCCTCATATTCTATCTAATTAAAAGTCACTACTTTTAGTTTCACTTATACTTATATTCCAATAGTCATTTTGATTTATTCCAACAACATAATATTTCTTATCACTTTTTGTGTTGTTATCATAAAAATCTACAATCGCCTTATAAATATAGCTATCTGTATAGGATTGTCCACCATATTTAAATGCCCCTCTTTTAAATCCCTCAGTTGTAACAGTTTCCTTTACATCACATGGATCATTAGGATTATTTAAAACAGTTACATTTGATGGAAGCGACTTTTCAAAATCATCTAATTCTGATGAAAAGATATATTTTTGAACAGTTACATCATCGTTAATATCTATACCTATTGCTTTATTATTACCAGAAGCCCTGTATTTATCTATACATTCACTTATTAATGTATAATATATTTTATTAAAATCCTTTGGCGTTCTCTCATCATTAAATTGACTTAAAATTTGAGTGTCCAATCTATTTGTTATAATATAATTTTTGCTATTTGAATAGAAATTTCCACCATCTTTTTTATCAATTCCTACCACATAGTTAAATTTTTTCACTGAATTATCATTTTCATATATATATATAGTATAATCTGGATTAAGTGAAGATTTTGTATCAGCTATTTTTGCACTTGACAATATGTCATATATTTCAGATATTGCAGTAGCATTAGTGACAATAAATTTATATCCACTGTCCCTTTTATTTTGTATTACAATCTCATTTACTTTTCCATTCTTCATATAATCGAAATCGTTGTTTTTAAGTCCTAGTTTAACTTGAATAGTGTTCAATTTAGTACATCCTGAGAACATTACAGAGACAATTAAAAAAAGACATATAATAATTAAGTTGTTTTTTTTCACTAAGACCTCTCCTTTTGTATAGAGTCTATGGATTTATTCGACACTAATTTATTATACGTCTTATCTTTATTACAATCAATATTATTCTTTATTTATAGTCTCTACTATTGCCTTTAAAACGGATTTTGTATTTACATTCATTCCCTTATCCTTAACATAAAAAGCAAATCTTATAAAAACATCATCCTCTTTGATAAAATATTCAAATGCATTGAACGTATTATTTTTATAATTCATTCTGTAGGTAACACTGTACGCTTCGCTGTCATTTATGTTTATACCTGAAATTTTAAAGTTCTGTGATTTTTTATCTAATTTTGATGTATTAGAATTAATAAATTTTTCTAAGTCACCGCTATACTTCCATGCCTGTACAAAACCATTTATGTTTCCATCATTAGATTGAAAATTATTATGATATACTACTCCCTGCCCAACAAAATTTTCTATGTTCGTACTCCATTTATCTGGAAGTTTATAATTTATTTTGTACTCATTAATATTATATTCTTTAAGTGCACCTAAATTACTTTGGATAAAAGCTACTGATCTCATTTTGTTGTCCAATTTAAGTCCTATACAAAAAATAAATATCATAAGCCCAATAAGTACAAATATTACTCCAATTTTTTTCCGTTCTACTACTAATAGCCTCATAAATTTCTCCTTTAATATATTACTAAATTCAAAAAAGATAAAACGGTATAAATAAAAATCACATTTGTCATTTTACTTATACCGATGTATAAAAAACCTCATTTATCTTTTGGAATTACTACAACTGATCTTGCAAAATCATAGAATAGAAGCCAATAACCTAATTCTTTATCTTCGCCCTTCCCTGTCTTTGCAAAACTTACGAATCCATACTTTCCACCAAATGGTTGATCACATTCATTTTTAGTGCCTGGTATACCGTACATAACATATTTTACCTTACCGTTTCTGTCAAATTTATATCCCATAATATAATGATTATATTTTATGATATAAGGATAATAATTTATCATTGGATAATATATTGTTGCATACTTATTATAAGTATCTGCTCTATACATATCGTCAATTGAATATACGTTAACAGCATACCATTTAGACCTATTTATTTCAGGGAAATAATCATCAAATTCATCTAACCCTTCTACAATGTCTTTAAAAAAGTCTCTATGCTCTAGCTCTGTATTTTCTATATTTGGCTTTTCCACTGCACACTTTTTAAGTGTTGCTTTGCCTTCACTAATAATCTCATTATTTAATCTTTCTTCATTTTTGTTTATTTTTGGTTTTTGTAATTCTTCTTTTTTAATTCGTTCTAATTTATCTTCTTGTTTTGTGTTTTTGCTTTCTTCTTTAGTTTTATTTTCTTTTTCTTCTTCGTTTCTTTTTTCAAAAGCAAATTTCTCTACTTCACTTTCGTATTTATCAAAGTCCTTAACATCCTCTTCTACTTTTTTCTTTTCCTGTTCCTTTTTCTTAGATGCTTGTGCTTTAACTTCTTTTTCCTTTTCTAATTTTTCTTTTTCTAACTTTTCCTTTTCTAACTTTTCCTTTTCTAACTTTTCCTTTGTTTGTTTTTCCTTTTCTTTTTTCTCAGTTTTTCTATCATCTTCTATATTAACTAACGCATACCTTTCCCATTCCTTAGGTATCTCTGCACTTGTAAAGCCACTTAAAATTCCTCTTACATTTAAATTGTCAAATTTAACAACTGCTGCGCCGCCAATCTTAGAAACACCTATTCCGCTTCCTGCAATATCATTCGAATCAAATTCTTTTGACACCTCTGCTCTTCCTGCATTGTCTATGTTAAGCTGTCCAAGTCTAATCAGCTTTTTTTCATCTCTTTTATTGCAAATAAGCGTAATATAATATGGTTTCATTTCCCCTTTTAAATTTTGCACATAAAACGTGACCTTGCACTTTCCGTTTTTCACTTCTAACTTTGCATAACCTGTTGGCGTTTTGTCAGATGATAGACCATATCCTTTTTCATCTTCCTGGAGTATTATAAAATATCTGCTGTAATTTTTTCTTTGACTCAAGTTCTCTGTACCCCCATAATATTTATACAATATAATATATGAGAGATTTCATTAAAAATGTTACTATTTTTAATTTTGTGTATAAGTAAATACTTCTTCTGCTAATTTTGCAAATTCTTCTATAGACAAAGTTTCTCCTCTTCTTTTAGGATCTATCCCTGCCTTTAAAAATATATTTTCATAATCCTCTTTATTTATATTTAAAAATTTAAGTGAATTCCACAATGTTTTTCTTCTCATGTTAAAAGAATTTCTTATTATAGAGAAAAATAATTTTTCGTCACTTACTCTAACTCTTGGACTGTGTAATCTATCTAATCTTATAACCATTGACTCCACTTTAGGCTTTGGAATGAAGCATTCTCTAGAAACTTTTCTAACTACAGTTACATCACAGTAATATTGAACGAGAAGTGACAGCGAACCATATTCTTTTGTTGAAGGCTTTCCTGCCATTCTCTGTGCTACTTCCTTTTGTATCATAATTGTCAGTGATTTAAAATTATAACCAGATAAAAGCATTTTAGTTATTATAGGTGTAGTTACGTAATACGGAAGATTAGCAACAACTTTAACAGAGTCTTCTTCCTTTACTAATTCATTAAAATCAATTTTAAGAGCATCTGCATTGATGAGTCTGAAATTAGTAAACTCAGATAATTCCTCATCTAAAATTGGTATTAGTTTATTATCAATTTCTATAGAACAAACTGTCTTTGCAGAAGATAGAAGTAATTTTGTAAGAGTTCCAACTCCTGGACCTATTTCAATTATGTAATCATCCTTTGATATATGTGCACTTTCTACAATGTCAGTAAGTACCCCATCATCAATTAAAAAATTCTGTCCGAGGCTCTTTGTAAATTTGAAGCCATATTTTTTTACTATACTTTTTGTATTTACTTCTTCCATTTTAAAGCTCCTTTTCTGATATCTTCACAGCTTCTACTAGTTCTTCTTTGGTTATCCCAAAGTTATTTAGTCTGTTTAAAAATTGTGCTGAATTAGCATATCCTATGCCTAGCTGCCTTCCAACGGCATCTCTTCTTTTTCTTGCCTCTTTATCTGCAATTAATTTAAAGAATATCATATCTTGAACATCAAAAATTTTATTTGGCTCAATTTTTTCAACTCTTGCCTTGTTAAGTGCTCTTTTAATAGCTTTTGGAGATGCATTTTCAACTCCAATATCATCATCTTTTATTCCTTCTACTTGAGTAATTCTTGCATGCTTAACACCTTTAACCCTTTTAGTTATTATTCTTCTAATTTTTTCACCTGCAAAATCAGGATCTGTAAAAACAATTACCCCTCTTCTTTTCTGTGCATCTATTATTTTATCAATAACTTTTTTATTTATTCCAAAACCTCCAACTGCTATAACATCTGCATCAACAGCTCTTTTTATAGCGGAGACATCATCTTTTCCTTCTACAACTATTACTTCCTTTATCATTTTTCCCTCCACAGTGTTCCTATAATTATATATAGATTATATCATAAGTTTTTTAAGTAAAATAAAAAAGGAGTCTTAAAAGACTCCTATTTTAAAATGTACACATCGACGCTTTTAGCGCCCCATTTATAACAGTCACTTTCACTGTTATAAAATAAATCTACTCGGTTTCCCTTTATAAGTCCACCAGTATCTTGTGCTATTCCATATCCATATCCTGGAATGTAAAGCTTTGTACCTAATGGAATTACTCTTGGATCTACAGATACAGAACTATATCCACCGGTATCTCTAACCGTTCTAGCTCCTGTAGCAGTTATTCCAAATCCGAAATTACTTGTGTAACCTGTGGCAAGTACATTAATTTTTGACTTATAAAGTATCTTTGAACCACGATTTACCTCTAGAGAGTCAAGCGTTCCCTGTTTTACTACTGCATTTACAGGTGCATTTTTTACTACCTCACTTACTTCATTCCTTGAAACTTCTTTTCCGTCTTCGTAAGTGGCTTGTATCTTTACCTCCTTGGTTCCTGCTGAACCCTGCTGAACAACTTGATTTTGATCATTTGCAATACTATCATCTTTTTGAATAATGGTATTGAAAGCTATTGGCTGCGTCTCTGTAAAACTTTTAATATTAACTCTTGTAATTGAAATTTTCATATTCTTTTTTACAGATGAATTTTTTGAAGGTTTTATCCTATCAAATTGATTTAACGCTATATGCTCGGATTTTAGCACTGCTCCAACTGAATTTTCTGCGGACTTAATTTTTAATTTTTTTCCACTTAAAAATATTACTAAACCTACTGCTCTTTTTATATTAATTTTTTGTCCATTTTCAACTTTTGTATTTACACTAGGTTCAACCTTGTCCTTGGGTCCCAGTTCTATCTTATTGTGCTCTAACGCATCTTTTACAGTATTATCATAAGAAACAATTTGTGTCTTCTTTCCGTCAATGGAAACCGTTATAACTTTTCTATTATTTACTGAATAAACAGTAATTCCTAGTATTATAAATACTGTAAGTACTATAGCGAGAGCTACAATAGGACCTCTTGAAAAATAATTCTTTACTTTTGTAAGATTACTTTTCATTTTTTGCAACATCCTAATCCCCTCCTGAGCAAGAGTCTTTAACATTATAACTATAAGTATACAGCAATGTCAAATTCCTGCCATTTTTTAGTTAAAATCTTAAATGCAGTATATGCATAAACAATAAAAAATATATGATAGCTGTATTACTAATTTTGATTTTAACTTTTAGGTGTATGGAGATTTAATAGGATTCATATTAAATTGTATGATTAGATTTGCAAAAATATTATAAATTATGAAAGTATTAATACTTATTGGTTAATCAATAAGTTTATGTTTCACATACTACACTATATATCTATATTTAGCAACTTGGCTGTATTTCGTATAGCTTGATTTTTTACATTTATTGGTATATCCCTTCGGATATCTGCTATTTTCTTTGCCGTATATTCTATATATTCAGATCTATTTCTCTTCCCCCTATTTGGCTCTGGTGCCATGTACGGACAATCGGTTTCAAGAAGTATTCTATCCATAGGTACATCTTTTGCAACTTCCACAGCTTTCTTTGCATTTTTAAATGTTACAACGCCTGTAAAACCTATATAATAACCTAATTTAACACATTCTCTTTCAAATTCAACACTTCCCGAAAAACAGTGAATTGTACCAATTACCTTTGGAAATTGCTTTATTATACTTAAAGTATCTCCATGTGCATCTCTATCATGAATTACAACAGGAAGATTTAATTTCTGTGCAAGTTCCATTTGTCTTATAAAAGCTTTTTTTTGAACCTCGTGTTCAGGATTTTCTGATGAATGATAATCAAGTCCTATTTCACCTATTGCCTTTACTTTTTTATTATTCTTTACCATCATTTCAAGTTCATCTATAACCTTATCATTCAGTATATCTGCAAATTCCGGATGGATTCCAACTGCAGCATAAAAAAAATCATATTTATTTGAAAGCTTAACAGAATCTCTAGCTCCTTTAAGTGATGCTCCACAATTAAGCACTCCAATAATATCATTTTTTCTTAAATCTTCAATAACATTTTCCCTGTCAGCCTCAAAAGATTCATCATCGTAATGAGCGTGTGAATCAAATATCATAAAAACATCTCCAATTTTAAACATTTTAACATAATTAATTTTTATTTATAATTATAACATTTCCACTTATATTTAAAAAGCTGCCGTATAATTTTACAATTCATTGGTTAATATACTTATAGAAGATCTTTAATGTTGATTTTCATATTTAGTTGTTCAGGAGGTTTTTTTATGTTAGGCACCGTAAAATGGTTTAATTCTCAAAAAGGTTTTGGTTTCATTACAACTGAAGAGGGAAATGATGTATTCGTCCACTTTTCAGGAATTGAAGAGGAAGGATTTAAAACATTAGAAGAAGGAGAAAAAGTTGAATTTGATTTAACTCAAGGTCAAAAAGGCGATCAGGCTGTTAATGTTAAAAAGGCTTAAGCTTTAACATATATTAATACTGATTTCAAAATTCTAATCAATAAATCGCACTTCAAAAGCTCCTATAAAAATAGAGTTTATTTCTTTATTTTATAGGAGCTTTTAACTTTAATTTTTACTTAGATATTTTATTTTAGGTGAATAAGACATGTAAATCATATACATACAATTAATTGGATAAATTGCAAGAGATACAACTATCCATATAATATTTACCCTGAAAAAACTATATAATTCTGAAAACCACACTTCCATTAAAATTATGTTTACTATTGGAATTATAAGTAGCAATATATACCATCCACTTCTATCTATTATGTGCAGAAAAAGTATAATTTGAACAACAGGTACAAATGCCAACCATTGATCTTCTATATTAGCTTTTATAGACAATTTGCAAAATGATATTGCCAAAACCATATAATTCGCTGCAAAAGTCATAACGTAACTTTCCGTTCTTATTATTTTCAAAATTTCGTTTAACATATATTACCTCTCTTTTTTTTATAAAATAATACTCACAAGCAGAAAACTTGCATAATATATTATTATATTTATATAAATCCTAAGAGGTGGTTATTCATGAAAAATGATGATATGGCAATAGCCACATTAGTTGTGGGTATCGTTGGTCTAATACTTAGCTTTGTACCTATATTAAATTTTTTTGGAATATTCTTTTGTATAATTGGAATTATAATAGGAATAAAAACAAAAGTGAAAATTTCAAAATCAGAAACCATAATAAAAGGGGATTCTCTGGCTACTTCTGGAATAGTCCTTTGCATTATGGGCATGATTATATTTATAATAGTAACCACGCTAATGGGGATATTTGCCACGTCACTTTAAAAAAATAATTAATATACTTCTAATGTACTGTAAATTGCTAATTATAAAATAAGGTATTATAATTTTTATAAAATATTTATTATTAACTATGTATGATTTGGAGGTATGCAATGAATATTAGTATAAAAAGAGATCAAATAATTTTAAAAGGAATATTAGAAAAACCTAAAAACATTTCAAAGTGTCCAATAGTTATTTTAATGCATGGATTCACATCTAACAAAGGAATGGATAATAATTCTATACTATATATATTGGCCCATAAATTATTAGATAGAAATATCGCAAGCGTTCGATTTGACTTTAATGGACTTGGTGAAAGTAGTGGTAATTTAATGGACATGACAGTGGAAAATGAAATTGAAGATGGCAAGGCAATATTAGAATATGTGAAACTGTTAAACAATATATTGGACCAGTTTATCTAATTCATGGAAATCAAGATAAAATTGTAAATATGATTGCTAGTATAAGATATCACAAAGTATATAAGAATAGTACTTTAAATATTATGGAAGGTGCAGATCATGGTTTTAGAGGTAAATATCGTGAGCCGGCCATAAATGCAGTATTAGATTTTATTGATAAAAATGAAAATTTATAAGCTTTAAATATTTTATAACAAAATGGCACATATAAAAAGCTATCCTTGAATTATTTTAAATCATTCTAAGGTATAGCTTTCTATTTCTAAAAATAAAATTAGTTAAAAACTATTATTACTATATAGTTTGTGTTAATTTAAAATAATCTGTTATGCCCAACCTATTTCCAAATGGGTCTTCAAATTCTACTGCCATCCCTGTAGCAATTTTGAAGGGTTTTGATAGAAAATTAATACCTTTATCTTTTAACTTATTATATTCAGCTTGGACATTTTCAACTTCAAACCAAATTGTAGGTTTTATACTTTGAAAAACATTTTTATCCTTTAAAATAATTGCTGGTTCTTCATTACCTACATTAAAAGCAATCATACCTTTATTTGAGAAATCAAACTTTAATTTTAAATCTAAAATATTTTCATAATACTTTCTTGCCTCTTCTAAATTGTCCACTGCCATAAAAAAATTATCATATTTATTCATCATAACTAAAGCCTCCTATATTTTTCTTTTCACATATATAGATGCAAATAAAAGCTAATAGTTATGAATTTAAATAAAAAAAATTAAATTTTCTCCGTTAAAGTTTGAATAATACTCTCATACCAACTATCCGAAGGTTTTTTATCTGGTATATTTTTATATAAATAATTGATCTTTTTTCTGACATTTAAATCAAAAGTATAATTTTTTTCTTTATAATTTAATGTTTTTATTAATTTTTTCTGCTGCACTTGGATGGCATGTTAATTTAAGAGCATAGTTATATATGTATTTTCCATAGTTACTTATGAGTTCCTCAACTTTCATTTTTTCTCCAATCTTAAATTTCTATATATTTAACACTATTTCCATGATTCTTTATTACAGCTTCTAAATCCTTAGGACTAATCCAAACTGTTGCAGTATTATCATTAGGATGAACTCCTATCCGCTTAAATAATAGTATATATTTATCAAAAACAACTTCAACCTTACATTCAGCATCATTCAATACTCCAAAAGGTGTAACAGAACCTTTACTTAATTTCATATATTTATCCAAATCCTGCTCCGAAGCAAAGCTAAGCCTTCTGCAATTTAATTCTTCTTTGATTTTTTTCAAATCAGCTTTCTTATTATTTTTAATAACTATTAAAAAATATCTTTTCTTTTTGTCATCTCTTACAAATAGATTTTTAGCTATTTCATTTTTATCATCAATATTCAATTCAGCCATCTCATCTACAGTATAAACTGCTGGATGTTCAATAACATCATATGAAATATTCATATTTTTTAACGCATCAAATACTATACTGCGAATACTATTCATTAACTATTTCACCCTCTTCATTGCTATTAACCTATAATTATAATATCTTAATATAATCACTAAAATTTATACTAAAGTAATCACATATATCTCTTATTTCTTTAAGGGTACTGTCATTCATAGGAATTCCATTTTTCATTTTATCATTATAGGCTTCAACTTCTTTTTCACCATGAGTATATATTCTAGTTGCTCCTTTTGCTTTCTTAGATTCTCTTATTTTATTCAAATACTCCGATAAATTTTTTTCAATTTCTTCCTTATCACCAAACATTCCATAGTCCACTGCAAAAAAATAATGACATGTACCTGAGCCACCTTTTCCACCATTAAAATTCACCTTATCCGCTGTAAATCCTCCAGATAAAATAGCAGTAAACATTTCAACTGCAAGCGCAAGTCCATACCCCTTGTGTCCGCCTGTTAACTCCTTGGAACCTCCAAGTGGAACCAGTCCACCTCCAAGTTTTCTTGGAATGTTATATAGTATGTCCTCTGGATTGCTTGTGTCCTCTCCCTCAGCATTTAATGCAAAACCCAGTGGCAATGGTTCTTTCCTTTTATTATAAACTTCAATTTTCCCCCTTGTAGCCACACTTGTTGCCATATCAAGTAAAAATGGATATGGCTTAGCTGGCATGGATATAGCAATGGGATTTGTTCCAAGCATAGCTTCTTTTCCAAAAGTAGGTACTATAATAGCCGGGGTATTAGTCATAGATATTCCTAAAAGCCCTTCTTTTTCAGCCATTTTAGCATAATAGCCTGCAATTCCATAATGATTAGAGTTTCTAACTACTACCATACCAATACCTGATGTTTTTGCTTTTTTAATTGCAAGGTTCATTGCCTTTTTGCCAATAAGTTGCCCCATAGCAGCCTTGCCATCTATAGTTGCAGATAAAGGAGTTTCTTTAACTATTTTTATATTTGCATTAACATCTATAAGTCCATTTTTTATTTCATTATAATATTTTGATAACCTTTGAATTCCATGTGATTCAATTCCATAAAGATCTGCTAATAATAAAATTTCTGTTATTGTTTCACTGTCTTCCTTGCTAAATCCAAACTTTTTAAAAACTAACTCACTTAATTTTTTTAAGTTTTCATATTTAACCTTTGAATATGTCATATTTATCCCTCCATAAAAACAGTATTAAAATCTATAGCTTTATTGCTTTATCAAGTTAAACATTTTAATACTAGCCCCAATTTTATTAATATTTAACTATTATAATAACATATTTAGTATTTAAAGAGCATAAAAAATGATCCCTGCACAAATTAATGTTTGCACAAGGATCATAAATTTTGTTATCTTACGTCGCTTCCTGCTGGAAGTTCTCCATCAATTGTTCCTACAAATAGTTTACTTTCATCTGAATTTGCTGCTGCAAGTATCATACCCTGTGAAAGTTCCCCTCTTAATTTTACTGGTTTCAAGTTTGCAACAAGTATAACATCTTTACCTATAAGATCTTCTGGTTTATAGTATTTTGCAATTCCTGAAACTACCTGTCTTTGTTCACCACCAATATCAAGCTTAAATTTCAAAAGTTTATTGGATTTCTTTACTGGTTCACATTCAAGTACTCTTGCAACTCTCAAGTCTATTTTATCAAAATCATCTATTGTTATTTCTTCTTTAATTGGTATAAATTTATTTTCTTCCATAGTTTTCTTTTGTTCTTCCCTTATTTTATTTAAGACTTCAAGTTTTTCATCAACGTCTATTCTTGGGAAAATTGGGCTGCCTTTTTCAAGCTTTTCCCCACTTTTCGTTCCATTAAAGTTTTCTAGGCTTTCCCAAGTTGATACTGTAATGTTAAGCTGCTTATTTATCTTCTCACTTGTTTCTGGAAGGAACGCAGATAAAAGTGTTGATACTATTCTAAGACTTTCAAGCAAATTATAAAGTACAGTCCCCAGTCTATCTTTTTTACTTTCATCTTTTGCAAGTACCCATGGAGTAGTTTCATCTATATATTTATTTGATCTTCTTATTAAATTCCATATTTCATCTAGTGCTTCTGGAATCTTTAAGTTATCAATTTCTTTTTGAACCTTTTTAGGTGCTTCAAGCGCAAGATTTATAAGTTCACTGTCAACTCCCTCTTTTTCCTTCTGCTCTGGTATAACTCCATTAAAATATTTTTGAACCATAGCAGCAGTTCTTGAAACAAGATTTCCAAGATCATTTGCAAGATCTGAATTTATCTTTTTAATAAATATTTCATTATTGAAAAGTCCATCTGATCCAAAAGGTATCTCATGAAGAAGATAATATCTTACAGGATCTGTTCCAAATTCATTTATAAGCACTACTGGGTCAACTACATTTCCCTTTGACTTAGACATTTTACCACCATCAACTAAAAGCCAACCGTGACCAAATACCTGCTTTGGAAGTTCAAGACCAAGTGCCATAAGTAAAATTGGCCAGTATATTGTATGGAACCTTAATATGTCTTTTCCAATAAGATGAACATCACAAGGCCAATATTTTTTATATAACTCATCATTTTCACTAGTATAACCAAGAGCTGTTATATAGTTTAAAAGTGCATCTATCCAAACATAAACAACGTGCTTTGGATCAAAAGTTACTGGAACTCCCCAATCAAAAGAGGTTCTTGAAATACACAGATCTTCAAGTCCTGGTTTTAAGAAGTTGTTTAGCATTTCATTTTTTCTCGATTCAGGCTGTATAAAATCAGGATGATCTTCTATATATTTTATAAGTCTATCTGCATACTTTGAGAATTTAAAGAAGTACGCTTCTTCTCTTTCCTTTTCAACTGGTCTTCCACAATCAGGGCATTTACCATCTACAAGTTGTGTTTCTGTCCAGAATGATTCACAAGGTGTACAGTACCAACCTTCATAATATCCTTTATATATATCCCCTTGTTTATATAGCTTTTCAACTATTTTTTGAACTGCTTTTACATGGTAGTCATCAGTAGTTCTTATAAATTTATCATAACTTATATTCATACTTTTCCATAAGTCCTTTATTCCTGCTACCATAACATCTACATATTCTTTAGGTGTAACACCTTTTTCTTGAGCTTTTTTCTGAATTTTTTGGCCATGTTCATCTGTTCCAGTTAAAAACATAACATCATAACCTGTAAGTCTTTTAAATCTTGCAATTGCATCTGCTGCAACTGTAGTGTAAGTATTTCCTATATGAAGTTTTGCTGATGGATAATAAATTGGTGTTGTAATATAAAATTTTTTATTTTCACTCATTGTTTCATTCCTCCGTCTAATCAGTTTTATAAATAAAAAAAGCCTCTAAATAAATTTTAATTTTATTTAGAGGCGAATTAACACTTTACCACTCTATTTCATTCCTACCTTACAGCAGAAATCTCTATAAGTGACTCATTAAATATAACTTATCACTTCATACTATAACGTGTACTTACGTGATACCTTACTTTCATTTCAGATACCAAACTCAGGGGCCATGTTCATAAATTCATACGCCACCGATTTTCACCAAAACACGGCTCTCTTTAGGTTTAAAAATTCATTACTCTTCCCATCAATGTTTTTAACTTTCACTTGTATATTATTACATATGATTATTATTGTCAATACAACATTTGACAAAATTCTATTTAGTACTAAATATATTTTTTATATCTTCTTCGTTCATTTTTAATATAAAGGATTCATCTATATTGTCCATATTCATAACATCATTTATAATTTTTTTCTTCTTTTCTTGTATTTCATATATCTTTTCTTCTATTGTTCCTCTTGTTATGAGTTTTATTACTTCAACAGTTTTCTTTTGACCTATTCTATGAGCTCTGTCTGATGCCTGCTCTTCAACAGCTGGATTCCACCATGGATCAAAATGAATGACTATATCAGCACCTGTAAGGTTAATTCCTGTTCCTCCAGCTTTTAATGAAATTAAGAATACCACTGCTTTCCCATCGTTGAATTCCTTAACCATTCTGCTTCTTTCTTCCATCTTAGTCTGCCCATCAAAATACATATGATCAATTTTCTTTCTATCAAGATGTGAGCTTATATTTTTAAGAACACTGGTAAATTGTGAAAACAAAAGTATTCTATGGTCTGATGAAATACTATTTTCAATTATATCATCAAGCGCCATGAATTTCCCATTTTCGCCTTCATAATTATCTATAAACACACTTGGATCACAACATATTTGTCTCAGTCTTGTAAGCACTGATAAAATAATGAGCTTACTTCTATTAAAACCTTTTTCCTTTATATTTTTATCAATTTCATTTTTTGCATTTTCCAGGTAAGATAGATATATCTTTTTCTGTTCATCGCTCATATCAACTATAACTTTATGTTCAATTTTAGGAGGCAGTTCTTTTATAACCTCACTTTTAAGTCTTCTAAGTATAAAGGGTCTAACATGATTGTTTAATTCTTTCAATGCTCCTTTATCACTTGATTTTATAATAGGCATTTCATAATTTTTAACGAACTTAGTATGCGAAAATAAATATCCAGGCATAATAAAATCAAATATTGACCAAAGTTCAGTTAATGAATTTTCTATTGGTGTTCCTGTTAATGCGAAATAATTCCTTGCAGTTATCTCTTTTACAGACTTTGCATTTACTGAATTTGGATTTTTAATCTGCTGAGCTTCGTCTAAAATACAATAATTAAAATCAATATCATTGTAATAGTCTATATCTCTTCTTATAAGTGGATATGAGGTTATTAAAATGTCATAATCTTGATATTTTTTTATTAATTCTGCTCTTTCCTGTTTTTGCCCATTAACAATGAGTACGTTTAATTTTGGATAAAATTTTTGTATTTCCAAATACCAGTTATAAACTAAAGATGTAGGCGTTATTACTATGCTTATTTGTCCTGCCTTTTCTAATTTTTCACATGCAAGAAGCGCTATTATCTGAATAGTTTTTCCAAGTCCCATCTCATCTGCAAGTATTCCCCCAAAGCCACATTCAGCCATGGACTTAAGCCATTTAAATCCCACTTTTTGATATTTTCTCATAATATTTTCAAGCTCAATAGGAAGATTAAATTCAGATTTTTGAACATCTTTTACATTATTAACAAGATCTTTAAATCTTTTATTTTGAGTAAAATAATCCATATTAAAATTTTTTATTTTCTCATCAATGTACAAAGAGTTATATTTAGGCACTATAACATTATCCCTTTCTAGTTGAGAAGGGCTTATATTAAGATAATTTATCATACTATTTATATCATTTAATTCTTGATTTTTAAGAGGTACAATACCTCCCTTTTTTAATCTGTAATATTTTTTCTTCTGTTTTAAAGCTTCAAATATATTTTTTAGTTCACTTTTATCAATACCTTCAATTTTAAAACTGAACTCCAAAAGATCACTATCATTAAGTCTTATTCCTCCAATATAACTTGATGGAGAATATACTTTAAAATTCTTAAAAGCACTGGAATAATATATCTCACATTTATCTTGAATTTTACCTATACCCTCATACAAAAAATCATATATATTTTCTTCATTGTTATTTATAAAATCGTCACCATATTTTTGAAATTTATATCCTTTAAATAAATTTACTATGGACAGTTCCGTGTCTACATCTCTTACAAGAATAGACGCACCATTCCTAACCTGTTCTTTTCTAAGAGGATTTATTTGTATCTTCCCATAGCAGAATTTTACTGTTGCCATAAGCATATCGTCAGACCTGTCAATATATATCTTAGGCACAAGAGATTCCTCATAGAATCTATCCTCAAGAGTTTTGTCTATATTTATATTTCTGCTTATTTTTCTTAGCCCTGGCAGTATGTAAGAAGCTATAATTTCACTATCCTCTTTTGCAAATTCTATAGAATTTTGTTTTTCCCTTAAAAATGCATTATAAAAAGGTATGAATATTCTTCTTTCATCTTCATTTATTTTATATATGACTCCCTCATAAAATAAATAGCTTGCATCTTGCGTAAGTGGATATGGCATTTTAGTTTCATTTATAACCTTTATAACCTCATCCTTTTCAATGAGATTAAAATCAAGAGGGACATTTTCATAAGATATTTTAACATCTTTGTAATTTTGCCCTTTTATTAAGAAATTTATAGGTCTTTCTTTAATTAACTGGAAGAATCTTTTTACCTTTATATCTGTAAGGTATGCTTTTTTCACATAAAGCACCCTGTCATTTATATTTATATTTGGATTTAATCTTAAATTTCTCTTATCATCTTCATATATTTCTTTCAAAAATTCTATAATTTTATTGTCTTCCTCATTAAAATAATGAACTAATGGATTAAATGTAAAGCCTTTTCCAAATTCAATTTCACCATTTTTCGTTATAAGTGACATTATAAATTCTTTCATATTTTTTACAACATATAATTTTTTCTCACCAATTTTAAGTTCTATGCTTGAACCTCTACTGCTCCATAAACCACTTTCAAACTTAACTTCCATGTTTAAAGCTATAGTAGGTTCATTCTTTTTTATCATTCCTAATTTTATTTCGTCTAAAAGTTTTTGTACTTTCATAGAATGTACATTAATTGAAGTTATACTACCCTTATCTCTTACATATTTAAACATTGAAGCTGCAACATGAGGACAAATTCTTTCATTTAAATAATAGTTTCTAAATCCATCACATTTACAATTTACACTTGTAACACCTGTCTTATCATTAAAAACTATTGTGGTTAAAAATTCTTCTCCTTCATCCTTTACAGTTGAATTCACCTTGGTTTCGGTAAATTTGAAATCCCTATTGTAACTTCTCATTGTATTTATCTTTTTAACGTTTCCATGTTGAAACATTTTTTCAGCTACTTTATAGGTTCTATTATCAGCCCAGTATTTTATTGTCTCCTCGTTTATATCAAACACCAGCTTCACACTCCCATTTAAATCTTATCCATATTTGTATGTTCTAATTCACTTTTTACCATCTTAATATCTTCCCAAAATAATTTCTTTTTTGCTTCATCTCTAAGTAATGCAGCTGGGTGAAAAGTTGACATCATTTTAAAATTATTAATAGTAAGCCATTTACCTCTATCTCTAGTTATTTTCATAACTCCACTTTTTATTGCATATGAAAAATTTTCAGTTACACTTTCACTAGAAATATCACTTTTTTTAAGAGCTTCTTGCATTACGTATTTCATAGCAGTAGCTCCTAAGCATACTATTATCTTAGGTTTAACTATGGCAACTTGATTCCTAAGATATGGAAGACATGCCTTTGCTTCCTCTTCATTTGGCGTTCTGTTTCCTTCAGGTCTACATTTACATATATTACAAATATAATAATCTCTTTCCCTCTGAATATCAAGTGCACTTAACGCCTTAGTAAGTAGCTGCCCAGCTCTACCAACAAATGGCTCGCCAAGCCTGTCCTCGTCCCTTCCTGGCGCTTCACCAATAAACATAAGTTTTGATTTGATGTTTCCCTGACCAAATACAACATTATTTCTATTTTTACAAAGATCACACTTTTCACATTTTTTACATTTCTCTTTAAGTTCTTTCCACAAAAGCAAAATACTCACCCCGTGCTTTTCATATGATATATTTTATAATAACACAAATACACAAATATAATCCATTTTCACGGTCAAAATTTACCATTTATATAAATTTAGCAACTATTACAGCTATAACAATTGAAGTTATATCTGCAAATATAGCTGCAATAAGAGTATGTCTTATTTTTTTTATTTTAATTGCACCAAAATATACTGTTATAGTATAAAATATTGTTTCTGTTGACCCCATCATAATTGATGCAACTAGTCCTATGTATGTATCAGTTCCATATTTCTTTAATATTTCTGCAAATAGTCCCATAGAACCACTTCCTGACAATGGCTTTACAACTGCAAGGGGAACAAGTTCTGGTGGCAAACCAATGACTGAAGCTATTGGTTTTACAAGCATTATAAAATAATCCATTCCTCGTGATTTTCTAAAGATTGCAATTGCCACAAGCATTGCTAAAAGATAGGGAAATATTTTAATACATATTGTTATTCCCTCTTTTGCACCTTCTACAAAACACTCATATACCTTTACTTTTTTAAACATCCCATAACATATAATAGCTCCCAATATAATAGGTATTATTGATTTTATTATATAATCCATAATAACCCCACCTAAAAATATTTTTCTAGTATACTACAGTACAAAATACCAAAAGCTGCAGACAATGCAGTAGTAATTATGGCTGGCAATATGATTACACCTGGATTTGTCGAACCACAAGCCGCTCTTATTGACATAACAGAAGTAGGTATAAATTGTATGCAGGTTGCATTTAATACAAGAAATCTTGCCATATCATTAGTTGCAGTACCCTTATTCAAATTTACTTTTTCCATTTCCTCCATAGTTTTTATTCCAAAAGGTGTAGCTGCATTAGAAAGTCCCATCATATTTGATGTTAAGTTCATAATCATAGGTGCCATTACATTTGGATTCTTTGAACTCTCTTTAAATACAAATTTAAGTATCGGTTTTAATAGCTTGGATACTTTATATGTAAGTCCACTTTTTTCAGCTATTTTCATAACTCCGCACCAAAACGAAAGTATTCCACAAAGTTCAATTATAAATTTTACTGTATATGAAGTTGAGTCAACAATTGCAACAGAAGTAGCTGCTCCTCTTCCAGTTACAACTCCAAATATTATTCCAAATACTATCATAAAAAACCATACATAATTTATCATAAAAAACTCACCTCAATTATTTATATAGCAATGCTTAATTTAAAATTACAAAATATAAATAATTTTTATAGGTAAAGTGCATTGTCTATTGTTTTAATTGTAAATTATTCGGCGAAGCCGAAAATTTTCTGTTGATTTTCATAAAAAGTGCTGCCACAGTAACATATTTTTTTATGTTAATGTGGCAGCACCAAATTTCTATTCTATATTATTTTATCCATATTCCAGTACCAATAGGCACATTGTCATAAATATACTTGGCATTTTCAAGGGCAAGCCTTACACAACCATGAGATACATCATTACCTAGTGTTCCATCTACTATATTGCCATTTTTGTCAAACAATACACTATGGAATAGATAGTTTCCACTTATCTGAGTGAAATATCTACATATAATTCCATTTGGTGTTACAAATTGAGGTCCTTTATTTCCAACGAAAAAATTACCTGTAACTGTTGGCGTGCCTGAAGTTCCTGAGGCACATGGAAATTCATTTATAAGCTTCCACTTACGATTACTTCCGTTAAATATATATACTGTCTGCTGCTGAACACTCACATATATATAATAATTTGTATAACTGTTTACATCTATATTATTAACTATACCTTCTACACCTGATGTATCTCCTGATGTCAAAACTGATTGTGCTTGAGGTTTATACATAAGATCAGATGTAGCTTTCTTTTTTAAATCAGTTAGCGTATTAGTTTGAATAATTCCATTTGTTGTAAGTCCATGTCTATGCTGAAAATCCATAACTGCATATACTGTTTCATCTCCGAAATCTCCATCAGCTGTTACATTGTATCCATAGCTTTTTAGTTCTTTTTGGACTTTTTTCACATCTTCCCCCTTGTCTCCTTCTTTTAAAACAGCCCTTGAAGATGCTACTTGCTTTTTTACCTTCTTTGTATCTTTTTTACTTGTACTATAATTACTTGAAGAATTGATTTTTTTTGTGCTGCTTGTATCACTGCAGCCAGTAATACTAATGATTGTAATAAGTGCAATAATTAAGATGCACACTTTTCTGTAATTCACAGTCTCCACTTCCCATACTTAATTAAAATATAATTTCAAATATAATTTATTATAAAAAATATTAGCCTCTTTAATTATACTTCAAATTTTTCATTTGTTAACATGTTATATTTTTTATCATAATTAATCGTATTCTTTCACATTATGACATTATTTGAAATATATAATATTTGCTATTAATTTATTTTTATATAATAATTATATTAATAAATACATAAGGATGGGATTTTTATGCATGTTTTTCTTATATTCTTTTCAAAATTTTATTATTTATTTTTTTATTTTGTAATTTATGCCTTTCTAGGGTGGTCTTTAGAAGTTCTTTATGCGGCTAAAAAAAAGGGAGGATTCATAAACAGAGGCTTTTTAAATGGACCTTTCTGCCCTATTTACGGATTTGGAGCTCTTTCAATAATAGTACTCCTTGATCCTTTTAAGTCTGCTGGTATTATACTTGTTATAAGCTGTTTTATCATTCCATCCGCTATAGAATATTTTACAGGTTTCGTACTTGAAAAAGCTTTTTCTACAACATGGTGGGATTACTCAAAAAATAAATTCAATTTAAACGGAAGAATTTGTCTTAAATTTTCAATAATATGGACGTTTGTCTCTTTATTTTTAATACTTTTTTTTCATCCTCATGTAATTGCGTATATTGTAAACTTAATACCAGTTCACATTGGTAAAATGATTCTATTAATTTTATTTTCATATTTTATTATAGATGTTATTGTAACCTTAAATTCTTTAATAAAATTAAAGCATCTTTTTTCTGACATTTCAAATATAAGTATACAAATTATTTCAAAAATAGACTCCTTAAAAAATCTAAATATGTCTTCAAATCATGAGCCTTTATTAAAAAATATTGCTGAAAATATAAATTATAAAGTATCTAATATTACTTCAAAATTTGAATCAGAACTTAAAAGCAAACTTTCTAATGAAGATTTTGATTCCTTAAAAAAAGTTCAATTAAAACTATCATCATTGACAGATAATTATGATAGTCTAGTTGAAAAAGCAGCAACAAATTATTCAAGACTATTTAAAGCATATCCAAATTTAAAGCCAAAATTTAAAATTAAAGCCTTACAAGAAATACATGAAAAAATTAAAAACTTAAAGAAATAAATTAAAAATTTATGTTATAATACATTCTGTATCGATTAAGTAATGGAGATTGGAGGAATGTTATGATATTAACAGACATAATGAAATATATTGAAAGTGAATATAAAGTTATAAACAATACTCCTTGCGAAATTTGTGGAGGGGACTACGAAGCAGACAATTTGGAAATTATTTTAATAAATAATAAGCCCTTTGATGTATGTGAGTGCAGCTGCGTTAAATGCGGTCATGAAAAAACTTTTGAATTTTATGCACCTTTTGTAGAAGTTAAAACTAATAAAAATAATAGTAATTTAAATTAAAATTATTATAAAAATATTGCAGGTGATATTAATGTCTAATAACAAACAATTAATACCAATAGACTCCTATAAAAAATCAAAAAATATAGACTCTAACCTTAAAAAAAATCATGCTCCAAAGAAGTTTAGAAAAATAAAGACAATACTTATATATATAATTTTAACATTTATACTTTTCACTGTTGGATTTTCTTATGTATACTTCACTCCAACTAGCTTTGTAATTGTCGATGTCAATACATCTATTAACATCTCAACAAATAGGTGGAATAAAATAATATCTGCATCTTCACTTAATTATAAAGGGCAAAAAATATTAAATGAAATAAATATTAAATATAAGAATATTGATGATGGTCTTACTCTTATTTTAAGTGATGCCGAAAGTAATAATTATATAAACTCAACATCTAAAAAAGATTCTGCTAAGGAAATATCCGTTTTAATTTCAGGTAATTCTTTAGAACTACCTGTTTTTACTAAGACAGTGAAAAACAGAAATTTTTATTTACAAATAAATAACAATGGTGAATCACAATAAAAAATAGACTGCTACACTTTTTAGTGCAACAGTCTATTTTTTATTACTGAGGATAATTTTGATTTACTAATCTTTCAGTATACTGATTGAAATTTCTAAGTGGATTTACAAAAACCCTATTTAGCATTAGTATATCTGTGCTCTTTCCAGCCCAGCCTGCATTAGTAGTAAACGCCATTAAATATCCTGCTTTTTTTACTTCATCAGCTGTATATTGATTGTAACTTCCAAATGGATATGCTATATATTTTACTTTTCTTTTTAATATCTTTTCTAGCGCTTGTTTTGATTGAACCAATGTTTCATATTGTTTGTCTTTAGGAATAGTTCCCAGTTTATCGTGGTTAACAGTATGGCTCTCAATATTCATACCATTTTCGTCCATTTCTTTTATTTGTTTAGATGTTATATATGGCCCAGGTTTATCTGTAAGTGCTGTTATTACAAAAACCGTTGCTCTAAATTTCATTGCTTTTAGAACAGGATAAACATTCGTGTAACTATCCTCATATCCATCATCAAAAGTTAAAACTACTGACTTCTTTGGTACCGGCTTATTATTATTTATAAAATTATATAATTCATCAAGACTAAGGGTTGTGTACCCATTATCCTTTAAATACTGCATTTGTTTTTTAAAAAGATCAACAGGTACGACTGCTGCGTTATTTTCTGCTCCAAGGTTATTGACACTGTGATACATAAGTACAGGAACAGACTTATCATTATACATTAAATTTGCTCCCTTAAATGTTCTAATTTTATCTTCGGTATCTTTTTTCACCTTTTTTACAATCTTTTTATTTTTTAATACCTTTTGAACTGCAGCATTTTTTTTATTAGCATTATTTTTAGTAACTACACCATAGCATAACGCACCTACTATAAAAATTACTATTAGCACAACAATCCCTCTGAATTTCTTTGAATGTAAATTCATATCATTACTTCTTTCTTCTGCAAATTATTGATTACTGCTATTAATTTTGTTTTCAAATTGGTTCTCAGTATAGCTTGGATCTATGTATATTCTACTCAATTTAAATTGTCCATTATTTTTATATGCCCATTTTCCATCTCTAGTAAATCCTAATTTGTATCCGGCATCTTTAGCTTCTAAAACAGTGTTATCATCATAAATACCCATAGGATATGAAATGCCCTCAACTTTCTTTCCTAAAATCGTTTCAAGATTAGTCTTGGAATCTTTAAGTGCACTTATCCTCTGGTCATTTGATAAGGCTGTAAGCTTCATATCTTTTGTTGTTTCACTTTCAATATCTATCCCATTACTGCTCATTTCCCTAAGCTGAGCTGAAGTCAAATAACCAGGGTCACTATTTATAACACTTGTAACTACAAATACTGTAGCTTTAAATCCATAACTTTTTAAAATTGGATAAGCCTCAGTGTAATTATCTTCATAACCATCATCAAAAGTAATCATTACAGATTTCTTTGGTATTTCTTTATTATTTACAATATAATCATAAGCTTCATCCATAGTAAGTGTATGAAATGAATTATCTTTAAGGTATTTCATTTCTGCTGTGAAGTTATCCTTTGTTATTCTAATTGCTGCAAACGAGCTAGATGCAGTAAAATTACTTATACTGTGATACATAATTATAGGAATACCTTCATCTGCTTTTTTCATTGTACCACTTTTATGATCTTTACTACTACTAGAAGCATCTTCCTTAGTATTATTGACATAATCTACACTTTTAATAATTTTAGTTTTAGCTGTAGAGCTTGTCTTGTCTTTACTTATATTTACTACAACTGCCCATACGACCACAATTGCCAAAATAAAAAAGCTGACAGCTATTATCTTTTTTTCAACATTTCTCATTATTTTGTCCTTTCCAATATAAAAATATTATATTCTATTTTTAATTTTATCAAAATTATGAACATTTATCTATATTGTTTGTTAAAATATTTGTATTTTTTTGTATGATTAATAAAGTTATGCACACTATCCACAATTGATCTGTGCATACTCTGTGTATTTTTATAGTTTTTACCCTTAATTAAGCATTGTCTAAATAATTTTTATTTAGTTATGCACATTATCCACAGTTTTGTGGATAACCTGTTTATAAGATTTATCGTATTATTCCTTTTTTCAAAATATTTCTAAAATTATTCATTTTTTTGTTAACAGAACGTTTTCATTGTGGTATTATAATAGTATAAGATTCTTATTTTACTATTATATATTTTGAAAGGTGTGAGTTTTATGAAAAATAATATTATATATGTTGATTTTACTCACAAGAAAATATCTGCCAAAAAAACTACGTTTACTTTTGAAAGCGTAAAAAGTTTTATGAGAAATATATTTTCCAGTTCAATTTATAATGAATCAAATATTAATTCACCAAATAATTGTAAACGTATACTTAAAAAGAAAGATATTTTTTAATTTGCGGACAAACTTAAATAACAAAAAAATAATGATTAATCAATGTTCAATTTAGGTTTAAATTATTATACCTTTTTTCCTCAATTGAACATTGGTTATATTAATTGATCATTGTAAAAGACATATTGCTTGTGCGGATATGCCTTTTTTTTCACCTGTAAATCCAAGACCTTCTTCTGTCGTTGCCTTTATATTTACATCTTCAATTGTAATTTTAAGCGAAGAAGCTATATTTTTCCTAATTTTTTCAATGTAAGGAACCATTTTAGGACTCTGTGCTATTATCGTTGCATCAATATTTGAAATTTTGTAACCTGATTCATTTATAAGATTTCTTACTTTTTCAAGCAATTTCAAACTACTTATTCCCTTATATTTAGGATCACTGTCTGGAAAATGAATTCCTATATCACCTAAAGCTGCAGCTCCAAGTAAACTATCCATTATTGCATGAAGCAAAACATCTGCATCTGAATGACCAAGCAATCCTTTCTCATATGGAATTTCAACACCACCTAGTATTAATTTTCTATCTACCACTAATTTATGTACATCATATCCTATTCCAACACGCATATATATATATGCCTCCTTAAAACAATTTTTCTAACTTATTATTTTTAAGTAACAGAAAAAAGCAATGATATCTGTACAAACAATCATTAATCATTCAACAAAAATCCTTAAATAGAGTTTTTTATGGAGCCCGAGAAACTTCTAGCAATTCCAGCCTCAATTGATCATTGATTATTCGTACATTAAATCATTGTTTAAATGTTTATATAATCTGGATTAAAATCTATACATAAAATATATTCTTTGCCTTTATTGTCTTTAAAAGAAGATGATATTGTCATACATAGATTACCTGTAGCCATTGATACATATGGTTCTGACATATATCTGCTTAATCCCATACTTCTTAAGAAATAATAATATTTTTTAAGAGAATGATCTACACCTTTTTTAGCTGGCTGGAAGATAAGTGCTTTTTGAGAAAGCATATTTCTACACCTAGTAGCAGTATCAGTTAATTGCTTACCATTTTTATCTAATATATAAACGCATTCAAGTACTGAATATTCTTCTACAGCTTTGTCTATAACATCATCAAAACCCTGTCGATTTAATTTTTGCAGTTTTTCCAAAATGTTATTTATTATTCTATCATATTCTTTGTGCGTTTCCTCTTTTGCACTTATCTCTTCTGAAGTATACGCTTTATAGTCAATTGCTATTTTTTCAATTTTCTCTTTGATTCGTGAAATTGCGACTTTAGCTGATGCCATTGGTTCACTGAATACTTTCCCTTGTATCATATCAGTTCCGAGTTCCATTACCATCATTGCCTCAGTTTCAGAATCAACATCTTCTGCAATTACAAGTGCTCCAACCTTCTTCGATAAATTTAAAAGTGATTTAAATATTTCCTGCTTATAATAATTTCTTGATATATCTTTTGTTATATCACCATTTATTTTTATTATATCTGGTTCTACATATGAGATTCTATCAAGATTTGCAAATCCAGAACCTAAATCCTTAAGTGCAATTAAGAAACCTCTGCTTCTGTAAAAATTAATAAATCTCTGCATTGCATCTAGGTCTTCAATTTTTTCTTCTACAATTTCAAGTACTACATTACTTGGGTTTATTCCGTAACTATTTACAGTATCCATTAAAATTCCAGAGCCTATATATTTATCTATTATTGATATGTTTATATCAAGGAAAAGAAGCATTTCTTTGTTATCATTATAAATTTTCGTAAAATATTTCATAGACTCATCTCTATATAGTCTATCAAGTTCTATTGACTCTTCACCTTTTAAATTACTATCATTAATAATATCTCTAGAAATAATTTTATTATCACTACCACGGAAACCAACAAGTGATGCTTCAAGTCCAATAATTGATTTTCTAATTATCGACACTACTGGTTTAAAATTAATGACTAATTCTTGATTTTTTATTATCTCACTTATATTAAGCTGTATATTTTTATTTTTTTCCCCCAAAGTTAGCCCACCTCTTTCAATATATTATAATTATATTATATTGATACGTTAACCTACATGCAAGATTATTTCATTTTTAAATTAACCAAAAATAAACTTTTTATCCAAAAATAAAATATTTTTTTAACATTGTAAGATTTGATTAAGAAATTAACTATAGTTTTTTAAGTTTTTTAAAGTAATATAAAATTAAAGAAAGGAGTGAAAATATGTGGTTTAAAAAATTAAAGAAGAAAAAGCTTCAAGGATTTTTAATTGGAATGTTTATATTTCTATCTGTGCTTATATTTACAACTAGTTTATCATTAATAACTTCAATAAATAACTATGTAAACAAATATTATTCTAATGAAAGTTTATATGATATGCTTATATTTGAACAAAACTCAAATGCTAAAAATGATGTATTGAATTGGTGTAAAAAAAGTAATAAAGTAGCTAACACTTATTCATCAGATACATTTTTTTCAAGCTATAATATATATAGCAAAGGTAAAAAACTAGATATATCAAATTATGGAATATATCCTTTAAGTAGTGTAAATAACATCCCTTTTGGAATCACAAAAGTAAAAACTTTAAATAATACTAGCTGTCCTAATAAAGGAGAAATCTGGGTAACTCAATTATTCGCAAACGATTATAATTTATCCCTTGGCGATTATCTGAAATTTAAAGAAAAAGGAAAAACCGTAAGCTTAAAAATTACATCACTAATTAACGATTCAACCCAACCGTCTTCTACTATAGGAAATACTTATTTATACATTAATGAAAATGATAAAAGCAATTTCCTAGACTATCCAAAAGTTCATTTTATTTTTGTTAAACCTAAAAAAGGCATTAATTTAAAAAATTTAGAAACAGATATGAAACCTTGCATTGGAAAAACTGGTGATATCATAGATAAAGATACTTTTATATCCGGTTCAACTTCAACAATTGACATGGTTGGAGGTGCTTCAACTTTAGCTTCAATTCTTATATTATTCGTCTCATTGTTTCTAATAAGATTTATTATGTGGAACAGTATTTTAAAGGAATACAAATCTATTGGAGTTTACAAAGCATTAGGTTTTACGAATATAGAAATCACTAAAATGTATGTTATCGGATATTCAATAATAGCCTTTATTAGTAGCACTCTAGGAGCACTGGCTATTATACCAATAATAAACTACACAGCTTCTAAGGTATTAAAATATATTGGTAATTTTAAATCAGTGACTATTAATTACAGCGAACTTGCTTTAATAATAGTATTATTTACAATAGCAGTAGTATTAAACTTGTACCTTGTAATCAGAAAAACCTATAAGATTTCTCCAGTTAAAGCACTTGCAGTTGGAGTGACATCTTCAAGAAAGAAACTTACAAAGTCACTAATTAAAGATAACTCATCCCCACTTGCCCTTGCCATTAATGACATTTTTAAATACAAAAAGGTTTCCCTGCATATTACTTTAAATTTAGCATTAACAATGGCTTTAATAATATTATTTGCCAATCTAAATTTAACTATATCCAAGATGGAACAAAACACCAATGTGTGGTTTGGAACACCTAAAGCAAATGTTACAATAACCTCTGGTGAAAGTAACAATGAAAATAAACAGCAGATAAAAGAAGCACTTAATTACGTTAAAAACGATAGCAGGATTAAAAATTATGTCTATGGAAATATGGGTACACCTGATGTAAGTATAGACACAACTAAATACAAAATAAAAAGCAATTATTACGGAATAGAAACTATGAATTCTTATAGGAATGATATGGACTTTACAATTATAAATGGTCACAATCCTAAAAATGACAACGAAATAGCTGTTAGCATAAATATATTAAAAGATTTAGGCTTATCTGTTGGCGATTATATGGAACTAATTGTAAATAACAAAGTAAAAACTTTTTTAATATCCGGCTCTTATAATTTAGTTATGGAAGATGGTTATTACATAAGAATGTTAAACTCTGCGGTTCAAAAAGATAACCCTAAAATGTCCTATGGTGAAATCTATGTAAACCTAAAAAACAGCAGTGATATTAACAGCTTTAAAAAAGATATTAATAAGAAGTTTGTAAATATAGAAGCTAACGATGTAGACTCAATGATAAAACAGGTAATTAAGTCTATTCCAGGTGAAATACTCCCTATTACAAGTTTATTAATTTTAGTATTCATCATTTTTTCTATTGTAACAGTATTTAATATTATTATGATGAATGTACGAGATAATAGAAGAAATTTTGGCATAATGAAAACTTTAGGTTTCACTTACAGAGAAATACAAAATAGATATTTGTACAGAATAATGATACTTACAGTAATCAGCAGTTTTATAGCAGTTACATTAAATCTAATATTTTCAAGGAAAATTGTTGCACTTGTAATAGAAAACATGGATGTATTAATAGTTTCAAAAGAAATGATTATATCCATAGTATTAGCCATGTTTGTTTTAATTGTTTTGGTTACACTATTATGCTGCCGCGCTATAAATAAAGCTAAGCCAACTGAATTAATGGAAGAATAGGAGTGAAATAATGAAAACTTCAGTTATTAAAACAAAAGAACTTTGTAAATCCTTTGTTACGGGAAAAACAGCTCTTAACGTTATTAAAAATATGGAGCTTGAAATATATGATGGTGACTTTACAGTTATTATGGGAAGTTCAGGCTCTGGGAAATCCACATTGCTGTATAATTTAAGTGGAATGGAATCACCTACAAGTGGAACTGTTGAAATTTTAGGAAAAAACATTACTAAAATGAAAGAAAAAGATATGTCAAACATAAGAAAAAATGATATATCCTTTGTATTTCAAAGTATAAACCTCTTACCTGACATAACACTTTTTGAAAATATATCTTACTGTGGATATGGAATAAATAAAAACAAAAAAGAAGTCAATAAGAAAACCTTAGAACTACTTAAGGGATTTGAACTTGAAAAGGATAAAGATAAGTACCCCTCTGAAGTTTCTGGCGGCATGCAGCAAAGAGCAGCCATTGCTAGAGCTTTAATTACAAATCCTAAGATACTATTTGCAGATGAACCAACAGGTGCACTAAATTCAACTTCGGCAAAGGAAGTATTGGATATTTTATCAAATTTAAATAGTGAGGGACAAACTATGGTAATTGTAACCCATGATATCAAAGTTGCAACTCGTGCCTCTAGATTAATATATCTAAAGGATGGTAGAATAGATGGAGAACTTAATTTAAAAGCATTTCCAAAAAAGGATTATGAAAAAAGAGAAGATATAATATTAGAATTTTTACAGGAAAGAGGATGGTAAACCATCCTCTTTCTAATCCTTTTATGATAATATATATTTATTAGTTTGTAGCACATGTATTGGGGGTATAACATGTCAAATGAAAGAGTTCTTATAGTAGAAGACGATATAGATATAGCCAACTTGTTAAAAGACTATTTAATAAATGAACAATTTAAAGTTAACATTTGTAATAATGGTGGAAAAGCAGTACAAACTTTTAAATCATTAAATCCAGACATTATTATATTGGATATAATGCTTCCAGAAGTAGATGGCATTGAAATCTGCAGAGCTATACGAGTTGTTTCTCTTGTACCAATTGTAATGCTATCTGCAAAAAGTGGCGATATTGATAAAATTTTATCTTTAGGGGTAGGTGCAGATGACTATATAACTAAACCTTTTTCTCCTGTAGAAGTAATTGCTAGAGTTAAAGCACACCTTAGAAGATATAAAACCTTTTCTAAAAATGAAGAAAATAATACCGATAAAAAAATATTTGGGAAACTAGCCGTTGACAGTAAAAGCTATAAAGTAACATATGGCAACAAAGAAATTCATTTTACTTCAAGAGAATTTGAAATCATAGATTTTTTATCCGAATACCCCGGACAAGTATTTTCTAAAAATCAAGTTTATGATAATGTATGGGGTCTTAGCGGTTTTGGAGACTTAAATACTATTGCTGTCTACATTAAAAGAATTCGTGAAAAGCTTTCAGCGTACAATATAAATTACATCAAAACCGTTTGGAGTGTTGGTTATAAGTGGGAGGAGACAATAGATGAATAAGGAAAGCATAGAATTTAAACTCAATATGTTTTTAGCTGCAATTTTGGTACTTATAACTTTTATTATTTTTTATTCCTATTCTATTTTATATAGCAAAAACACCTATTATCCTACTGTAAACAATGGTAGATTACTTACTGATAGCATAAGAATTAAACTTGAGCATGAACTCACAAATAATAAAAACCTTCTTCCACAAAAATCAGACTTTCAGTATACTGTTGTAGATTTAAGTGGAAAGGTACTATTGTCATCAATTAGTGGCTATAAAAAAGGTTCAATTGTTAATATAAAGGAATTTTTAGAGTATGATACAAAAAGTTCTATAGCACACCCTGGATTTATTAAATACACTGAACCCTTAGTTGTAAACAATAATCAAGTAGCTTCAGTTATATTTTTAATACCTAAAAACAATTTTTTAGCACAATCACCAGTAAATTCAACTGCACTTTGTACACTTCCAATAGAATTTCCTCTTATAATAATAACTTTATTGTCATTTGCAGTATTTATCTTTGCAAAGAAAAATATTCTAATTCCAATTAAATGCTTAAATGAAAGCGCAAGTAGTATCTTAAAAGGAGACTTTTCTCATAAAATAAATTATGATTATGACAGCGAAATAGGAGTGCTCTGTCACAATTTCGAAGCTATGAGGGATGAGCTTAAATATTCAAAAGAAAAAGAACTTTCAATAAGGAGCGATAACAAAGAACTTTTAGCCTGCATTTCTCATGACCTAAAAACACCACTAACAGCCATTAATGGATACGTTCAAGGAATAAAAGATGGTATTGTTAAAGATCCGGCTGGAATTCAAAATTATTGTGCAATTATATTAAGAAGAGTAAAAATGTTATCAAAACTTCTAGAAGACATTTTAGAGCATTCAAAAGCTGAGCTTAATAAATTAAACATAAAATTAACCGAGTTTTATTCTGGTGAATTTTTCAGAAATATTCTTGAAGATTTGTCTATAGAAATTAAAAGTGCTGGATTAAAATTCAATGCACCAGACAAAATACCAAATTTAATTATAAATGCTGATAAAAAAAGGATTTCAGAAGTAATCTATAATCTAACTTCTAATAGTATAAAATACTCAAAAAAAGAAGGAACAATTTCAATTTATTTTAAAAAAAACAAAAACTATTTAAAAATATATATTGAAGATACAGGGATAGGTATTAATTCAGGAGACATTCCATACATATTTAAAAAGTTTTATCGAGGTGAAAAGTGCAGGAATCAAAATATCGAAGGTTCAGGCCTAGGTCTTTCAATTTCTAAATATATAGTAGAAGCCCATGGTGGTTCTATAAACTGCGTCAAATCCTCTTCACAAGGAACAACTATGTACTTCAGTTTACCAATATAAAATAAGCTGCCGTACTATTTTTAGTACGGCAGTTACTAAAGTATTATTTAACAGAAAGATTGGTTACATTCCTATCAGTTAGAGAAGCTGAATCTATATTTTTAAGACTTCCTGAAGATGTCTTAAAAACATTTTTTGTTATGATTGCATTCATAACATCAGAAACCTGTGCATCAGTAACACTATCTTTAACATTGTTTAACTTAAAACTTACCTTTTTACTATTTTCAGCTGTAAAAACCATTGTAAGACTCTTAGCCATAAGTATTCTCCTCCTTAATTTAAAAAAACTATACTAAATTACTGATTAGTTAGAACACCGCTGTCAACTCTTTCAACACTAACTACTGGATACATTAATAAGCCTCCAATAGCCGTTCCTACGCTTAACACATCGTCATTTGAAGCAGAAGGATTTATTTTTTGGAATTTATCACTCTTTACTAAATCCTTTCCACTGGCATTTTGACCTGTCTTGTAATTAATTTGTAAAACAGTTTGTGATATTGTTAAAGCTGCTGCCATATCAACCATCCCCTTTCTCTTATAAAATATTCACCAAGAGAAAAGTTTGACATGTTTTTATATATTTATTATTCGCCTAAGGTTGCCACCATAACAGCCTTTATAGTGTGCATTCTATTCTCTGCTTCATCAAATACTATAGAATGTTCACTTTCAAAAACCTCATCTGTAACTTCATAAGGTTTTATACCAAATTTTTTATATAATACTTGTACTGTTTCCGTTTCAAAATCATGAAATGCAGGAAGGCAGTGCATTACTTTAACGTCACTATTTCCAGTCTTTTTAAGAAGTTCTGAATTTATTTGGTATGGCATTAAAAGATCTATTCTCTCTTTCCATACATTTTCATCTTCTCCCATGGAAACCCATATATCTGTATAAAGTGCATCTGCACCTTTAACAGCATTATCAATATCACTTGTTATTGTAATACTTGCTCCACTTTCTTCTGCAAAATCCATACACTCCTTAACAAGATTTTTATCAGGATAAAGTTTTTCTGGAGATGCAATTACTAGGTTCATTCCAATTTTACTTGCACCTATCATAAGAGAGTTAGCAGTATTATTTCTTCCATCACCACAATATACTAATTTTACATCACTTAAATCTTTATTAACGTGCTCATTTAAAGTAAGAAAATCTGCTAAAACTTGAGTAGGATGATCAATATCAGTTAATCCGTTCCACACGGGAATTTTAGAATACTTGGCAAGATCCTCTACAGTTTTTTGCTCATATCCTCTAAATTCAATTCCGTCAAACATTCTTCCAAGAACTCTTGCTGTATCCTTTATTGATTCCTTCTTGCTTATCTGAGAACCTTCAGCACCTATATATGTTACATGTGCCCCTTGATCATGTGCTCCAACTTCAAAAGAACATCTTGTCCTTGTAGAATCTTTTTCGAATAACAACACTATATTTTTGCCTTTTAATTTCTGCTCTTCTTTTCCTGCTTTTTATCTGCTTTAAGTTTAGCTGCAAGTTTAACAAAATATTCTATTTCCTCTTTTGTAAAATCTTTTAATGTCAAGAAACTCTTATTCTTTAGATTTACCATACAAAACACCCCAACTTTAATAATTTATTTTAAATAACAACTTACAATCAAATATCATTTCATTAATAATTATTCATTTATATGTATAATTATACCGTACAATGAGTAAAAATGCAATTTTTTTATAAAAAATAAGAGGCTATTCTACTATTTTTTTAGTAGAATAGCCTCTTACCATTAGTTACAAAAATTTATTTGTTATATCTTTCAATTTTACAGCAGCTGATTTTATATTATTTTCTGCCATTATAGCTGATATTACAGCCAGTCCATTGGTGCCTGTTTTCATAACCTCCTCTGAATTTTCTAAATTTATTCCACCTATAGCAACAGAAGGTATATTTATGCTTTGAACTATATTTTTAAGTCCACTTATTCCAATGGGCTTTTTTATATCTTTTTTTGTTCCAGTATAAAATATTGTTCCAATTCCAATATAATCAGCTCCTTCGGATTGTGCATGAATGGCTTCATCTAAGTTTCCTGCAGATATTCCTATAATCTTTTCATTTCCAAGTATTTTTCTCGCCTCACAAATAGGCATATCACTTTGTCCAAGATGAACCCCTGCACACTCAGAAGCTAGTGCAATATCGATTCTATCATCTATTAGTAGGGGTATATTATATTTATCTGTAACTTTCTTAACATTAACAGCCACGTTATAGAATTCCCTTGTTGAGGCCTCTTTTTCCCTTACCTGTACAAGAGTGACTCCTCCCTTAATAGCTTCTTCAACTGCATCAGAAATAGTTTTATCTTTTAAGAATCTTCTATCCGTAATAAGATAGAGACTGTAATCCATTTTCATTTCTATCCCTCTTATCTCATTATTTAATTATATCTATTCTTGCTAACTCTTTAATTTTATTCTCATCCAAGTCATAAATTTCATCTATAAGTTTAACCCTAAAACTCCCTGGTTTCGTGCAAGTTTTAAAAGCCTCTTCTCCAGCAATACTCATAGAAACAAGAGCAGATACTGCTGCTATGAATTTATCGCTGCTTACTGCAATAGCCCCGCCACAAAGTGCTCCAAGCATGCAGCCTGCCCCTGTTATTTTTGTGAACATTTTTGTTCCATTATTTATTTTAATCATTCTTTTTCCATCAGTTACAATATCGTAAGGTCCACTTGCAGCTACAGTACAATTGTATTTTTGTGCAAGTATTTGTGATGCTTTATCCACCCCTTCTCCACTGTCTATGGAATCTACGCCCCTTATATCTGCATGAATTCCAGCCAGAAATTTTATTTCACCTACATTTCCCTTTATAACATCAACCTTTCCAAGGGTAAGTATTTTATTTATAACATCCATTTTTCTTTTTATACCTGCACAGCCAACAGGATCCAGAATTACAGGTGTGTCATTATTCTTAGCTGATATTGCAGCCATTATAGAAGATGCCTCCTGTTCTTTTGTAAGAGTGCCAACGTTTATATATAACGCATCTGCCATCTTTGCAAAATCATAGCTTTCATCATATGCCTCACACATAGCTGGTGAAGCCCCATAAGCAAGAAGTATATTGGCACAGTCATTAATAGTTACGTAATTTGTTATACATTGAACCAGCGGTACCTTTTCCCTTAAATCTGTTATAAGCTTTGAAATTTCATCAATCATTTTTTATTCCCCCAATTTTATAATTTTATTTTGAATATTTTTATATGCATAAGAAAACAAATAATATAACCCTGATACAACTACAAAAGTAAACACCGTAGGTATACCAAAACTCTTGTTTGTAAAATAATTGTATATAACAGCCCCGACAAGAGCCGAAATTACTGCAAATAAATTGAGTTTAGTTTTACATATCTTATTTGAAATGTAATCTACTGTAACAATGGTATAAACCGGAACAAATATACTTCCTATTAGAATTAAAAAATTCTGGTATTTCTCCATTGGAAATACTGAGGCAAGTAGTATTGCAATTATGCAATATATAAATGTTACTGCATTTTCATCTTTAAAGTTGTATATCTGCTTTGAAGATATTACAGAAGAATAAACATCTACAAAAGTAGTGGTTACTGTAGCTAGAATTACAATAATAGATGCCGCTGCTCCTGTACTTGATAAAAATGCTATTACATCTTTTCCCGTATAAACCGTTATAAAAAGTCCAAGAACATACATCAAAACACTTCCAACAAAATATCCAAAAAAGCTTGAAAAGAAAACACCCTTTCCACTTGTACCATCTTTTGAATAATCACCTATAAGAGGTAGCCAGGAAACAGGCATAGCTATTGTCATTTCTACTGCCATTGTAAAACTAATTTCTTGAGTACTTTGCGAAACAGATGCTCCGTGAATTTTAAAAAACAAAAAAACACACAATACTATTAGAACTATCACAGATACGTCATTAACTTTTTTTGTATAATTATTAAACCAAAAATACCACAGAAACACAGCAGCTCCAACTATTAATATAGAAATAGTTAAAGGTATATTTAACTGCACATTTATAACTCTGGCTCCCTGTATAATCATAATTGCAGACCACCCAATAAGCTGTAATACATTCAGTAATGCTACAATTTTTGCACCAATGCCGCCAAAGGAATCTCTAACTTTATCCATGGCATTTTTTGATCCCTTAAAAGATATATATCCTCCAAATGCAAGGAACGTAGTTCCTATAACATGTCCAATAAATATAGCAAGAAGTCCCTTCTTTATTCCAAGAGGTGCTATCATCCCTCCTGTGTATATTTCAGATATTGAAATTGCAGCTCCAGCCCATAAAAAAAACATAGAAGGATTTTTTATCTTATTCATATTCCAAACCTGCCTTTTTATATAATTCAACTAAATGTCCAACAGGTCCAACCCCTTTTCCTATTGGGAAGGAATTTTTAATGGCCTCATTAATATACGACTTTGCAAAATAAAGAGACTTGTCCATGTCAAAACCTTTGGCAAGATAAGACGCTATAGCAGAAGAAAGTGTACATCCTGTACCATGTGTATTTTTTGTATTTATCCTCTGTCCTTTAAGCGTAATAAAATTTTTACCATTATAGAAAATATCATTGGCATCGTTTAATTTGTGTCCACCTTTTACAAGAATACCTTTAGCTCCAAATTTATATATTATCTTTGCAGCTTTTTTCATATCTTCTTCTGTATTTATTTTAATTCCTGACAAAACCTCTGCTTCTGGTATGTTAGGTGTTGCAACATCTGCCATTGAAACTAATCTTTTAACTTCATTTACTGCTTCTTCTTTTAATAAAAAATATCCACTTTTAGATACCATAACAGGATCTACTACTATATTTTTTGCACTATACTTTTTTAGCTCAGAAATTATTACATCTATAATTTCTGAACTTGAAACCATTCCAATTTTAACCGCACTAACTTCAATGTCTTCATATATACACTTTATCTGTTTTTCTACAATTTCCTTGTCCACATCCATGACGTCAAAAACACCCATTGTATTTTGAACTGTAACAGCAGTTATAGCACTCATACCATATACACCCAGCGCACTCATAGTTTTTAAATCTGCTTGAATGCCTGCTCCTCCACAAGTATCAGAGCCTGCAATAGTTAAAACTTTTTTCAAATTAATTCCCCCTTATAGTAAAAAAAGTGTACTGCAAAAAGCAGTACACAAGTTATCTAAATAAAAAATTGTACTGCAAAAGCAGTACATTCAACTAACAAGTACTAAGCTTCCTACGCCGGTATTATCCGAAATCAGGTTCAAAGGGTTAGATTTCTCTTCTCAGCCAAGATGGCACCCCTGCAAAAAATTAATTATTAAGTTTTATTTCAATTACATTCTACACTTTTATGATATGCTTTTCAACGTTTTATTCTTTTTCTGAAAGAAAATCATCTATTATATTTTTAGCTATGTTTTTAATAACGCTAGCTTCAGCTATTAAATTCATAACAACAAAGAAAATCATTATTCTTTCTTTATCTTCTTTAATATCTATGTTTTTTGTAATATCTTCAAAATTCTTATCATTTATATATTCTCGGCTTAAATATTTACTGTAGTTTTCTTTTTGTGTTTCTAGAAAGTTTTTATAAGCATCTTCCCAAGATATTATGTCATCATCCCTGTCATTTATTTCGTTAAAAGCAAGCTTAAAAACTTTTTTAATCTCATCTGTAGTTAAAACTGGCCTCATATAACTTAAAAGAATTAGTTCAATAAGATGATCCTTTGTGTATCCTCTTTTTTTACCATACTCAGGTTTTGATATAACCTCGTTTTTTATATAATTTTGTATTATATTATTTGTGTATTTTTCGTCTTTAAATTTATCATTTAAATAATCAGTAACCTGTGAAAGAAATAAATCATATCTTGGTAAATCATCATCGGGAATAACACTATTTTTAGATACCTCTTCTGCTATCTCTTTAATATTCTCTATAGTAAATTTTGTATTATCCAAAATTGCACCTCCACGTATTTAAACCACTGCAAATACCTACTAATTATGAGTTCACTATTATTATACGTTATTAATAAACATATTACAAGTTATATTATATTCAATACACCACCAAGATATCTCAGATAAATAAAGATACATTGCGATAATTAAAGAAAATTTGATAATTCTTCAGAATATCGAGCTATTATACCTTTAAATATGGTTTTTTATTATTTGTTATGTAGTATTTAATAACTTATAATAAATTTATGTTAATTATTGATGCGAAATACTATATAATATACATATATCTTACTTTATTAAGAGGAGGTGCATTAAAATTAAAAGGAAAAATAGATTTATAATTTGCTTGGTTTTTATTTTTGCCTTTACCTTTTTCAATTCAATTTGTCCCAATTTTTTAAATCTTAATTATGGAAATAAGTATAATATAGTATATGCATCAGCAAGAGGTGGATTTAGAAGCGGAAGCTTTAGTGGTTCACATAGTAGTTTTGGCAGCGGAAGTTTTAGCAAAGGTTCTTCTTCAAGTGGAAGCTGGTTTAATCACAGTAGCTCAAGTGGGTCAGGTCACAGTTGGTTTAGTGGTTCAAGTTCAACAAGACGTTCATTTATCCCTATACCAATTCCAATACCATTTTTTCACCACAGTTACTACGGAGGTTATGGATATGGGGGATTTTCTATATTCAAAATCATATTTTTCATAATAGTTATTATTTTTATTTATAAAATGATAAAAAAAATAAGAAGGTAAATTTAGAGGAGGTTTTTTTAATGGGAGTTGTAAGTAGAATATCAAACATGTTTAAGGCAAAGGTTAATGGAGCACTAGATGATGTGGAGAATCCAATAGAACTTTTAGATCAAAAGCTAAGAGATATGGACAAGAGTTTAAATGATGCCAAAATTTCATCTGCTCAAATACTTGGAAATGTTCATGAAATCGAAAAGAAACTTGAAAATGCTAAAAATCAATCAACAGATTTTGATTCAAAAGTCAAATTGGCAGTAAAAGCTGGTAATGACGATCTTGCAAAAAGAGCTCTTGAAAAAAAATTAGAAGCAGACAAATTAGTAGAAAGCCTTACAAAAAGTTATACCGATGCTGATCAAAAAGGAAAAACTGTAAAGCTGAAACTTAGAGAACTTGAAGCTGAAATTGAAAAAACTAGAAGCTACAGAGATGAAGCTGCTGCAAGATACAACAACGCAGAGGCAAGCAAAAAAGTAAATGAAGTTATTTCTAATGTCAACACTGGTTCAAACAAAATAAATATTGATGATATTGAAAGAAAAATTGAAAGAAAAGAAGCTCTTGCTGAGGGACTTGGGGATTTACAAGATGATAATTCTCTTGATAAAGAGTTCGAAAAATTAAATGAAGTAAACCTGGATGATGAACTTGCAAAATACAAATCATCTTCAAATAATGAGAAAAATAACTAGCAGGTGATATTATGAGTAAAACTTATGACTTCATTTCAAAGGATAAAAGTTTTTATGGTAAAATTTATTCAGATGTAGCTTTTGCAATTGACGAAATCAAAGATTTTATTGACAATGATACCCTTAAAAACAGAAAATATTTTTCAAGGCAGCATGTCCTTGAAAAATATATTGAACTCTTAGATACTGCAAATGAAGAGAGCAAAGGTAATGGCTTTTTTAAAAACATTTTTGATTCAGATAAATATATAAATTTACTTGAAAGTTATAAACAAGATCACAATGAAGACTTGGATCAGCTTTCAAAATGTTCAAAATGTGCTTGTTTAAAATGCACTTCTACTTGTAAATTTGATAGCTGCAACGGCTGCAGGCGAGGACGAAATGTTGCTTTTTGTGACCACAATAGAACCAATGTAGCTTTCTTTGATAATTCATCAAACTCAATCTTAGACCTCAAAAACAATAAAACTGGGGAGAATGATAGATATCATATAATGGCTATAATTCAAGATTCTAAAAATGATAAAAGATATATACTAATAGAAAATTTAAGAGATAAAGAACGTTTTATACTATATTATTATCCAAACATTTCAGAAGATGACTACGGTGAAATAATTAACGAAGATGATTTTAATTTTGCAGCAGCAGCTTATGACAATGTAGAAAGAGATTAAAAAATGGGCTGTCACATTAGCATAATAAAATTAAATGCTAGTGTGGCAGCAATTTTTATGAAAATTTTAGTTAAAAGAGGTAAGAAGTAAAAGTTAATAATTAAAGGCTCATAGACCCCCTCATAAAGCTGGAATAATTAACTCAGTTAATTTAGAATTAATTTATAGCTTTGAGAGGAGGTTTTTTATGAATTTTATAAGAAAATATACAGAAGAAGAAAGAGTGAAAATGGT
>JAQUXS010000086.1 GCA_028692255.1 Clostridium sp. | reverse complement strand
GAAAAGTTAAATAAATTATCTTCAAAATTAACAGATATGGGACATGAATTTATTCATTTTGATACAGTTGAAAAGGATTTAAATAAATTAAAAAAAAGGGCAAGCAGTGCAGATATTCTAATGATTGCCAATAATCCTCTTAAAGGCGAGGTTATAAATTCCGCAGAAAATTTAAAGTACATAGATGTGGCATTCACAGGAGTAGATCATGTTGATAGAAAGGCATGTATAGATAAAAAAGTACTTGTTTCCAATGCCAATGGCTATGCAACAGAGGCTGTAGCAGAACTTACAGTAGGCATGGCTATTTCACTTTTAAGAAATATAAAGGAATGTGATGAAGAAACTAGAAAAGGCGGAACAAGAGAAGGTTTAATAGGCAATGAACTAAATGGAAAAACAGTGGGGGTTGTTGGTACAGGAGCAATTGGAACTAGAACTGCACAGATGTTTAAAGTATTTAATTGTAATTTGCTTGGCTATAATAGAACTGAGCATGAAGATGCTAAAAAAATTGGAATAAAATATACAAGCCTTGAAGAATTACTTAAAAACAGTGATATAGTTTCAATTCATCTTCCTCTTACAGAAAATACAAAAGGGTGCATTGATAAGGACAAACTTTCTCTTATGAAAGATAATGCTGTTCTTATAAATGTGGCAAGAGGCCCTATTGTTAATGGAAATGACCTTAAAGAAGCTCTTAACAGTGGAAAGCTTAGAGGAGCTGGCATAGATGTATTTGATAATGAGCCTCCTATTAAAGAAGAAGATCCACTTTTAAATGCAAAGAATGTGATACTAACTCCTCATGTTGCATTTGCAACAAAGGAAGCTATGGAAAAAAGAGCAGATATAGTTTTTGATAATTTGTATTCTTATCTCAAAGGGAAACCTAAAAATGTAGTGATAAAGTGATGGATAAGTTTATTTACCTTTAATGTAAGAAAAGGCTATTGGGCGAATAGCCAACAGCCATATATTAGTCAGTTATGTGCCAAAGGGTATGCACAGAGGTGTTATAGAGATAGCTCAATAAAATAATGCTTCAGCTACTACTAAATTTAGTTTGCTGAAGCATTATTTATGTCTTCAACAAACTGCTTATTTTTTATATGAGGATTTCTCTTTTTATCACTGAAGAATGCAAAAAGTATACCTGGTAAAAGAATTATAGAGCTCACTTTAAATGTAAAACTAAAAGCTTTAACAGTATAGGTCAAAAAGGTATCTTGTATAGTCGGTACCATTTTTTTTGTTTCTTTCTTTTGAACTTCAAAACTTTTTCTGATTTTATTTTTAGCTATTGCTGGAGAAGAGGCTAGCACAGCAGTTTCTTTTTTATCAATTGTGTTTAATGTTTTTGAAAGACTAACTTCTTTAGAATTACTTGCTTTGATAGAAGAAATCATCTGCAGCTTGGTTTTATTATCAAATACAGTGTCATTTTGTACTGTTTGCACAGCAGAGTCTTTAGCATTAATCATCTGAGTAGTTATATTTGACGTAAATATAGTTAAAAATAAGGCAATTCCAAGTACAGTCCCAAGTGTTCTTGTCATGTTATTTATTCCAGAAGCTATTCCTATTTTATCTACAGGAACATTAGCCATTATAGAACCTATTAGTGTTGCCATACTTAGTCCAGTACCAGAACCGGCAACAATTAATCTTAAAATAATATCTATATTAGAAGAGTTTTGAGTAAGGGAACTATTTAAGTAGCAAGAGGCACAAAGCAAAAGAATACCTAATGCACTAGTAAATCTACTGCCTAATTTTTTGACCAAAATAGCAGCTAATATTGAAAAAAACATTGAAGTTAAGGACATAGTTGAAATAATGAGTCCTGCTGACAACTCAGTTAATCTTTTAACTTGAATTAGGAAAAAAGACAGCAAGTAGGTACCAGACATCATACCAAGCCCCAGTAAGAATAGCGCAATTGATCCGTTTGTAAATGGTATAGATTTAAATAAACTAAGTGGAACCATGGGCTCTTTAACTTTTAGTTCAATAATAACAAATAGTATAAGGGATATAGCACAAGCAGCAAAAAAGGAAAGGATAAAGTCTGAAGTCCAACCTTTTTCATTAGCCTTCATTAAAGCGAAGGTTAAGCAAAACATAGCAATAGAGATCGTTATAATTCCCCCAAAGTCTATACTTTTACTTGCAGTTGGGTCATAAGATTCCTTTATGAATTTCATAGTCAATAGTATACAAATACAACCTATAGGTAAATTAATAAAGAAAATATATCTCCAATTAAAAAATTGAGTTACTATACCACCAATTGATGGTCCGCTTGCAGCAGCAAGACCAGCGAAGGCTCCCCAAAGTGCCATAATAGTTCTTCTCTTTTCTGGTGGGAATATTTGAGCAGAAAGAGGCATTGCAATAGTAACAACAAAAGCTGCAGCTAGCCCTTGAAGTGTTCTAAATAATATAAGTATTTGAAGTGAATTTGAAATACCACATAGTAGTGAAGATATAGTAAATAAAAATACTCCTGTAAGAAATAGCTTTTTTCTGCCAAATTGATCTGCCAATCTCGAAGCAGTTATTATAATAACTGCAGAAGCTAGATTATAGGCATTTACTACCCAAGAAATATGAGCCATAGTAGTATTAAAGTATTCGGTCATTTTAGGCAAAGTGATATTTACTACAGTTGTATCTAATAATGCCATAAAAAAACCTAAAATAATAGCTACAAAAGAAATGATTTGATGTTTTTTGTTCATAAGATAAACCTCCTAAATATTAATATCATGTAGCATAGATTAGTGTATAATAAACTACTATAATATATAGTAGTAGGGCGAAAAAAATGTCTCTGAATATAAAGATTTAGAGACATCAAATTACTAATTATAATAATCAAAAACTTTTTCAGACCACTTTTGTAAAATGTTATAAAATTCGTTATATAGATCTAATATAAGAAATTCAGAACCAGATCTTTCATTGTGCTGTTTTTCGTGATTATAAATTGATTCCACAAACAATCTACGTTCTTCTGCTTTGTTTTTGAAGTTTTTAAGGTATTCTTTCCTTTTTTCTTCTGGTAAATTCTCTATATTAACTAAAAATGCATTAAAATCTAAATAAACATTTCCTATATGGTTTGAACTTTCTTCCATCAGTTCATTGAAATATGAATTTCCTTTTTCGTTCAGTGAATATAATGTTTTTTCGGGCATTTCACTTTCCTTAACAGTTCTTGAATTTAAATATCCACTATTGCATAATTTAATTATATTTTTATAAATTGAAGGATTACTGATTTTTAGCCACTTAGTAAGATTCCAGACATCAAATTCTTTAACCATTTCATAGGCACTTTTCTCTTTGTGCTGCAAATAGCCAAGTATTATTAAATTTATCGAAGACAATTTAATCACCACCGTTTATTATACTACTATAAAGTATAGTGGTATGCTGTATATTTGTCAATATAGAATTTACTAAAATTATTTAATAGTAACCATAATATGTGGATATATATAAATTAATTAGTACACAATGTTCGTTTTATACAAATTTTATACATACAGGACTTGGTATATTTTTTACGATATTTAAATCTTCCAGTTTTCCTGTAGTCTTGTCCACTGAAAGAACCTCAATAGTATTTGAAGTTTGTCCAGCTGCTACTAGAAAATTACCAGTTGGATCTAGTGAAAAGTCCCTTGGACCGTTCCCATGTATAATTGCATCTTGGACAAATTCTATTTTGCCAGATGAAGAATTTATTTTAAATACTGCTATGCTATCATGACCTCTATTTGAAACATAGAGGAATTTCCCGTCATTTGATATTTTTATGGCTCCTCCTCCATTTTCACTACTATAATCTTTGGGAAGAGTAGATACATACTGAATTTCTTTGAAATTACCATTGTTATCATAACTAAGTGCTATAATTTCAGAGCTGAGTTCTGTGATTATATAGGCAAATTTCATGTTTGGATGAAAAATCATGTGCCTTGGACCACAGCCACTTTTAAAATAAAGGGATTTTTCTTTAACTTCTGATATTTTTTTATTTTTAAAACTGTAAATTGATAATTTATCAAGACCTAAATCTATTGAATAAAGGTATTTTTCTAAAGGTGTAAAATTCACATAGTGAATGTGAGGTGAATTTTGGCGTATTTTGTCTTTGCCATTTCCAGAATGAACTATAGAGCAGCATAAATTTTCAATGCCTTTGTTATCACTTATTTTAAAGCAATCCAATTGTCCCTTATGGTAGTTAGCAGAAAATAAATAGTTACTTGAATTATTCATAATTAAATGGCAAGGTGGGTTACCCTTAAGGACTTCAGAATTTATAATACTAAGTTCTCTTTTACTAGAGTCTATTTTTAAAGCAGCTACTCCACCATATGTATCTTCCTTCACAACAGAGTACATATATTTTTTATCAGTACTTAATGATAGATAAGTTGGATTTTCAAGTTTTAGAGAAAGTTTAATCTTTTCTATTGAGCCAGAATGTGTATCGAGAAGAAAACTGTATATTCCTTCACTCTCTCCATTAGTATAAGTACCAACATAAGCAGTTAAAAGATGTTCTTTCATAGTTTACCTCCATCATATTAAGAAATATTTAAAAATGTTTACAATTAAATTATAATGCTCTGTATTTCATTTTAAAATAAGAAATAAAATATTTTTAATATAGATAACAAATAAATCAATAGATGACAAATAATGATGGATTATTCGACTGATTTTTGATAAAAATGAAATAAACTTTACATAGCACAGTATTATACTATAATTAAGTTATTACTAAAGAGTAGGATGTGGTAAAATCATTGAATTTAAGAACGTATATAAAACTATAAATGGCAACCCTATTTTAAAAGGGTTAAACTTAAAAATAAGAAAAGGAGAATTGGTAACTTTAATAGGACCAAGTGGTTGTGGAAAGACAACTACTCTTAAAATGATAAACAAGCTTATAAAATCTACATCTGGTGAAATTTTAATAGATGGAAAAAACATTAAGAATGAAGATACAATAAAACTTAGAAGAAATATGGGATATGTAATACAGCAGACAGGTTTAATGCCTCATTTGACTGTAAAAGAAAATATTGAAATTATTCCTAAACTTGAAAAACAGGACAAAGATAAAATAAATAAAAATACAGAAAAACTTTTTAAAATGGTAGGGATGGATTTAAAATATCTTAATAAATATCCCGGTGAATTAAGTGGTGGACAGCAGCAGAGGGTCGGTATTGCAAGAGCATTTGCAATGAATCCTGATATAATACTTATGGACGAGCCGTTTAGTGCATTAGATCCTATAACTAGAGAGCAGCTGCAAGATGAAGTTTTTAATATACAGCAAAATGTGAAAAAAACCATTGTTTTTGTTACTCATGATATGAATGAGGCATTAAAACTTGCAGATAAGATGTGTATTATGAAAAAAGGTGAAATAATTCAATTTGATACACCTGAAAATATATTAAAGAATCCTATAAATGATTTTGTAAAAGAATTTGTTGGTAAAAATAGAATATGGGATACTCCGGAGTTTATAAAAGCTTCAGATATTATGATAAATGATCCTGCAAAGGCAAGATGTACAAGAAGTATTCTTCAGGGAATTGAAATTATGAGATCAAATCATGTGGATAAGTTACTTGTGGTAGACAATTATGATAAATTATGTGGAATGATAACATTAAGGCATTTAATGAAAAATATAAGCAGTAAAATGAAACTTCAAGAAATAATGGATAAAGATATTATTACAGCTTATTATGATGATTCTATTGTAGATGTAATGGGAAAAATGGATTCTTTAAAAGTAGGCTATATTCCAATTGTGGATAAAGACTATAAGTTACTTGGATTAATTACAGAGAGTAGTTTATTGACTGTTATAAGTAGCCAATATATAGATAGTGAAGTGAATGTTTGTGAATAGTGTAAATGACTTTATAAAATTTGCTATAGAGAGGCGTTCTCAAATCTGGACGTTATTCTTACAGCATATACAACTTACAGTTTTTTCTGTACTTATTTCTATAGCTATAGGTATACCACTTGGAATGATTATCATAGGTAAGAAAAGAATATCTTCAATTGTTATAGGAATTGCAAATGTAATACAATCTGTGCCGACTATAGCCTTGCTTGGTTTTTTAATACCGGTATTGGGGATAGGGAGCAAACCTGCAATTGTAATGGTTGTTATGTATTCCCTTCTTCCAATTGTAAAAAATACTTTTACAGGATTAAATAATGTTGATGGTGCTATAGTAGAAGCAGCAAACGGCATAGGTCTTACTAAAAGGCAGGTGCTTTTAAAAGTAAGGCTTCCTCTTGCTATGCCCATTATAATGTCTGGAATAAGGATATCAGCTGTTACAGCAGTAGGACTTATGACTCTTGCGGCATTTATTGGAGCAGGTGGTCTTGGATATCTTGTTTTTTCAGGAGTTCAAACTGTAAATAATAATATGATTCTTTCAGGTGCAATTCCAGCATGTATACTTGCTCTTGCACTGGACTTTATTATAGGTAAAATTGAGAATATGTTAGTTGTAACAAGACTTTCAGATACAAACAAGAAGAAAAAAAACAGAATGTTTACAAAATTTATTCATAAACACAAATTGCCTATATTGGGAGTTGTAATAGTGGGGTTGGTAGGCTTTGCAGGTTACAATTATTATGAGAGTAGAAATACAATTGTAATAGGTTCTCAAAATTCTAATGAGCAGATTATACTTGGAAATATGCTTGGTATACTTATAAAAAATGATACAAATTATAAAATTGATGAGAAACTAGATCTTGGAGGTACAAGCGTTGTTTTTGATGCCATGGTAAATGGTGATGTAGACTTATATGTGGAGTACACAGGCTCAGGATTTATGGATATAATGCATAGAAAATCAAATTCTAATTCAAAAGAAGTATATAATACAGTTAAAGAATATTACAAGAAGAATTATAAAATAGATTGGCTTAGTCCTCTTGGATTTAACAATACTTATATACTTGCTATGAATAGAAATCTTGCAAAGAAAAATAACATTAATTCCATTTCTGATTTATCCAAAATAAGCAATAAATTAGTTCTTGGAAGTACAATGGAATTTTTAAATAGAAGTGATGGGTATTTAGGACTCCAAAAAGTTTATGGACTTAAGTTTAAGAGCACAAAAGGTCTTGATTCAGGACTTAGATACGATGCACTTTCAAAGAATGAGACGCAGGTTACAGATGCATTTTCAACTGATGGAATACTAGAAAAAATGAAGTTTAAAACATTGAAAGACGATAAGAATTTCTTCCCTCCATACGATGCGGTTCCTATTGTAAGGGAAAGTACACTTAAGAAATACCCAAAACTTAAACCTGTTCTTGAAAAGCTAAAGGGTAAAATAACCTATAAAGATATGAGAAAAATGAATTATGCTGCAGATAATGGAGGAGACCCTAAAGCTATAGCTGAAAATTTTTTAAAAAGTAAGAATTTAATAAAATAACTTCAAATTAATATGGTTATTTTTATGGTATAATAGTAATACTTAGTTAAGTATTACTATTATTTTTAATGTTATTTAGGGAGAGAAAGAGGTGCTTTATTATGTTAAATTTTGATTATTCTATTCCAACTAAAATATTTTTTGGAAAAGGCAAGATAAAATCATTGCCCGGTGAAATAAAGGAGTATGCTTCAAAGGTGCTTCTTGTTTATGGTGGAGGAAGTATTAAGAGAAATGGTCTGTATGATGATGTGGTAAATGGACTTAAGGAAAACTCTATAGAATTCTTTGAACTTTCTGGAGTTGAACCAAATCCAAGAATAACTACTGTAAAAAAGGGAGTTGAACTATGCAGAAAAAATAAAATTCAGCTTGTACTTGCAGTAGGTGGCGGAAGTACAATAGATTGCGCAAAAGTTATTGCAGCTGGATATTATTATGATGGTGATGCTTGGGATATAGTAAAGGATCCAAGAAAAATAGAGAAAGTACTTCCTATAGCATCTGTACTTACACTTGCAGCAACAGGTTCAGAAATGGATACTTTTGCAGTTATAACCAATGAGGAAACAAATGAAAAATTAGGAACTGGAAATAAAGACATGGCACCAAGGTTTTCTGTGCTTGATCCAACGTATACTTTTTCTGTACCAAAGGGTCAGACAGCAGCAGGAACTGCAGATATCATGAGCCATATTATGGAAGCTTATTTTAGCAGTACAAAAGAAGCTTACCTTCAAGATAGAATGGCTGAGGCCATGCTTAAAACTTGTATACATTATGGTACTATAGCATTAAATAATCCGAAAGATTATGAAGCAAGAGCTAATTTAATGTGGACATCAAGTCTTGCAATAAATGGCTTATTGAGTTATGGTAAAGACAGCAATTGGGTTGTGCATCCAATAGAACATGAGTTGAGTGCTTATTATGATATAACGCATGGCGTTGGTCTTGCGATATTAACACCATATTGGATGAAGTATATATTAGATGATAGCACTGTAGACAAATTTGTAGAATTTGGTGTGAATGTTTGGAATATAGATAGTAAAAAAGATAAATATAATATAGCAAATGAAGCAATAGAAAAAACAAAAGAATATTTTGTGTCTCTTGGCATTCCTACCAAATTAAGAGAAGTTGGAATAAAAGAGGATAAACTTACGGTAATGGCAAAACAAGCTGTAAGAAGAGGCAAAATAGGTAGTATTAAGCCAATTGGTGAAGAAGATGTACTTAGCATATTAAAAAGTTCATTATAATTTTAAATTATAAATAGTTAATTAATGGAGGCAAGTAAAATGATAGTTAGAAAAGAATCTGTAAAGGTAATAACAAATCCAGATCAAAAAGGATTTAAAAGAACGATATTTGCAGGAGGCCCTGAACTCACTTCTACAAAGGTTGATCTAGAAAAAGGTACATCAGCACCAACACATAAACATCCTCATGCTCAGGTTAATTATATTCATTCAGGAAGCATGGAAGTTACTATAGCAGGAGAAAAAAGTGTACTAAATGCAGGTGATTCTTTTTATGTAGAGCCTAATATAGAGCATGGAGCATTTGCACTTGAAGATACAGTTATGTTTGAAGTATTTACTCCACAGAGAGACGATTTGGTTAAATAGCGAAATTAGTAATTTATTGACAAATAGCTATTTATAAACTATAATAAAACTAGAATTTAATAAATATCCTTCAGGGCAGGGTGAATTTCCCTACCGGCGGTAAAGCCCGCAAGCTATTATAGCATGATTCGGTGAAACTCCGAGGCCGACAGTAAAGTCTGGATGAGAGAAGGTAAAACGTGATAATTTTAATATTGTTTAATGAACTTTGGCAGCAATAGGTATACTTGTTGTACAGAGATTTATTGAGAATATTACCTTGTTAGAAAAGCCCCTGATTTATTTCAGGGGCTTTTTATGTGAATTAAACCTATCTTAAAATCAGTTCAAAATCGAAGGATTTCTAATAAATTTTCATTTTACATGTATTCTAAAAATTCAATAATTGTAAAGGAAATGATTAAAATGATGGAATGCTACATGCAAAGAGCTTTAGAACTAGCTAAAAAAGGAGAAGGCTTTGTAAATCCAAATCCTTTAGTTGGAGCAGTTATTGTGAAAGACAATAAGGTTATTGGAGAAGGCTATCATGAAGTCTTTGGAAAATACCATGCAGAAGTCAATGCACTTAAAATGGCTGGGAAAGAAGCTAAAGATGCAGAAGTTTATGTAACCCTTGAACCATGCTCTCATTATGGAAAAACTCCTCCCTGTGCAGAAGCTTTGGTTAAAGCTGGAGTGAAAAAAGTAGTAATAGCAATGAAAGATCCTAATCCAATGGTTTCAGGAAGAGGAATAGAGATACTTGAAAATAGCGGCATAGAAGTTGTGTGTGGTGTTTTAGAACAAGAAGCCAAACAGCTCAATGAAATTTTTATAAAATATATAATCACTAAGCTTCCCTTTGTGATAATGAAAACTGCAATGACTATGGATGGGAAAATAGCCACAGTAACTGGGGAGTCTAAGTGGATAAGTGGGAAAGTTTCAAGAGAATATGTGCATAAAATCAGAAATAGAGTTATGGGCATAATGGTAGGAATAGGAACAGTTTTAATGGATGATCCAATGCTTACTACTAGGTTAGATTCTAATAAAGTAAAGAGTCCTACAGCTGTTATTTTAGATTCAAAATTGAGAATACCCTTAGATGCTAAAATTCTAGAGACTTTAAGGGAAAGAGATATAATAATTGCCACCACAGAAAATGCTGACAGAGACAAAAAGATAAAACTAGAAAATTTAGGAATTAAATTTATAACAGCAGAAGATGAAGAAGGCAAAGTAGATATAGAAAAAGTTATAAGAAAACTAGGAAACATGGGAATTGATAGCGTGTTACTGGAAGGTGGAAGTAATCTAAATTTTTCTGCAGTTAAGTCAGGTGTAGTAGATAAAGTCATATGTTTTATAGCACCTAAAATTGTAGGTGGAGAGAAGGCTAAAACCCCAGTAGAAGGTGGAGGAATATCTAATATAAATGATGCAATAAAACTTTACAAAATAAAAGCACAGAATATAGGAGAAGATATTTTAATAGAAGGATATATGTACAAATAAATTTTGAATGGAGATGATAAAAGTTTGTTTACAGGTTTAATTGAGGAAGTTGGAAGTATTAAAGATACATCTGTGGGATCAAAATCAGCACTGATTACAATAAAGGGAGAAAAAGTATT
>JAQUXS010000008.1 GCA_028692255.1 Clostridium sp. | reverse complement strand
AAGAGTTGCACCAAGTATTCCAAAAATTGCCCCTGAAGCTCCTACAGACATTTGCGGAGTCATAATAAAACTCAAAATAGAAGCACATATTCCTGACAAGAAATATATAAAAACATATCTACTCCTGCCATAAAATTTTTCCACTAATTTTCCCAATATATAAAGTGAATACATATTCATTGAAATATGTATAAGTCCACTATGAAGAAACATACTTGTAAAAAGTCTATAATATTGACCATTCAATATAAGTGCGTTATCCTTGGCTCCCATCATTTCAAGTACATTTGTATTTATATCCATTATATTATTTGAAAAATACACTGTAATTAAAAAAACTATAACATTTGCGGCTATTATTAAATATGTAGCTATAAAATTACGCCAATTATTCTCAATAAGATTATCTTTTTTTAATTTTAAAATGTTTTTTATATCATCTATACAATTATAAACATCCTGGGATGCATATAATAAATCTCCTTTTTCTGGGTCAATTACAATTGACCTTTCATTTAATAAATCTATTTTCTTTATTTTTTTTGCCACGAATACCTTTACAAATGAACTGTAACCATTTGCTTTTACTTCACTTATAGCGTAGTCTAAGATTTTAACTTCGTTGTATTCCAAAAAAATGAATAACCTACTGTTACCATCTTCCTGCCTTATAAGCCCCCACAAACATTCTTTTTCAATGTCAAAATGGACAATCTTATAATTATAACTTCTACACATATTTTCCATTAGTTCTCTTGTACTATTTTTCATAATATACCCCGTACATATTTAAGATTTAATAGTTATATGTATATAGTTATACCACATCTACTATTGCAATATCCAATCTTTTAATCAAATCAATTTCATAAAAATCAATTGGCTCTTTAGTTTTGCTGTCATAAAGTACCCTTACAATAGGTTTGTCTGGAAAACCTTTATTCTGTCTTATAACATAAGCTTCTATTCCATTGGACAATTTTACGCAGCACCCAAGTGGATATACGGAAAATGTATTTTTAAAAACATTTACAATTTTTTCATCAAATGCCGCTCCACTTTCAGACAGTATAAGTTCATAAGCATCACTTGGGCTAAATTTTTCTCTATAACTTCTATCCGTACTAATTGCATCAAAAACGTCACAAATTGAAACTACTTTTCCAAATTTTGATATAGAATTTCCCTTTAGTCCATAAGGATATCCACTTCCATTAAATTTTTCATGATGCTCAATTACTGATTTTATTGCATTATCTGAAATTAAATAGTTTTCTCTCAATAGTTCTTCACCATATATAGGATGTTTTTTTACTTCATTGTATTCATCCTCTGTAAGAGCCCCCTTTTTGCATATTATAGAATGTGGAATTTTTAGCTTTCCAACATCGTGAAGAATAGATCCAATTCCAATTTCCATTAAATTATTACGATTAAAATTTAAGTTTGAAGCCAAAAATACAGAAAATATACCTGTATTAATGCAGTGTAAATATGTACCATTATCGTATGTTTTTATATCAAGTACTGTGGATCCTATGTCTTTTTTTTCTATAACATATTCTATAAGTTCATTCATAATATCTATAGACTTACTAGTATCTGCTTTGTTTTGAGTACATACACTTTTAAAAATCTTTGAAATGTTCTTAAGCGTGTTTCTTTTTAATCTAACAAATTCCTCATCTATATAATCGATATCATTTAATCTGCTATCTTCAATATATAAGTATTGTACCCCAATTTTTTTCAAATTTTTAATATATGTATCAGTTAATTTAATCCCTGATCTTAATAAAATTCCGCCTTCATTTGTATATATATTTCTTCCTAGAATCTCTTCTTCCCTAACGTTATCTATAAACTCTAATCTCATAATCCACCTCGCAGCATAGGTAAAAAAATAATAACGATTGTTATAATATATTATATATATTACATCAATCGTTATATTTTAACAAGTTTCTTAATGATTTTCCCCATATATTATATTATCATTTTAAAAATAATTTAAAATGAAGTTATTTTTATTGTATATCTATCATATCAAGCAATTTATTAAAAGTATCTATTGTATCTTCTATAGGTTTTGAATTTGTCATATCAACTCCACCTAATTTTAAAACTTCAATAGGATAATTGCTGCTTCCAGCCTTTAAAAATTTCTTATAATTTTCAACTGCATTTTCTCTGCCACTTAAAATCATCTTGCTAAAAGAATTGGCTGCTGAATATCCAGTTGCATATTGATAAACATAAAAATCACTATAAAAATGAGGAATTCTTGCCCACTCCATATCTATTTCGCTGTCTACAACCATGTCTGGTCCAAAGTATTTAACATTTAATTCATGCCATATTCTGCAGTAATCCTCACTTGAAAGAGGCTGACCTTTTTCAAAACTTTCATGTATTACCTTTTCAAATTCTGCAAACATAACCTGCCTAAATACAGTTGTTCTTATTTGTTCAAGCTGTTGATTTACTAAATACAATTTTTTAACTTCATCTTTTTCGCTGTTTATAAGATGATTTATAAGAAGACACTCATTAGTAGTTGATGCAACCTCTGCACAAAATAGAGCATAATCAGAATATATATATGGCTCATTTTTTCTTGAATAATATGAATGTATTGAATGGCCCATTTCATGTGCAAGAGTTGAAACATCGTTCAAAGTGTAATTGTAATTCAAAAGTACATAAGGCATTGTATCATAGCATCCAAAGGAATATGCTCCTCCTCTTTTGCCTTTATTGGCAAATACATCTACCCATCCATCTTTAATTCCATTTTCAAATATATTTAAATATTCTTCTCCAAGTGGTTTAAGTCCATCTTTAACTATATTAACTGCCTCTTGAAATTCTATATGCTCCTTAGGTGCATCTATTATTGGGACATATAAATCATACATATGAATTTCATCTAATTTTAAAAGTTTTTTCTTTACATTAACATATCTGTGAAGTGAATTTTTCAAATTGTCATCTATTACATTTACAAGGTTAGTATATACATCAATTGGTATATTATTAGGTTTTAAACTGTACTCCATAGAACTTTTATAATGTCTAATCTTTGACTGAAATACAAAATTCTTTACAGAAGAAGAAAGTGATTCAGCAAAAGTATTTTTGAATTTACCATAAGTATCAAATAATGCTTTAAATGCATTTTTTCTTACTTCTCTATCCTTGGACTTTATAAATTCGCTGTATTTTACTTCTGTAAGTTCAACTTCATTGCCATCCTCATCATGTATGTATGGAAATTTCATATCTGCATTTGATAGCATACTAAATATATTACCTGGTGCTTCAAAACAATCTGAAACAGCAGCTAATATCTTTTCTTCACTTTTTGAAAGTACATAAGGTTTCATATTTAAAATATCTTTTATTGCAAATTCATACATTTTAAGTTCTGGTAATTCTTCAATTTCCTTTTTAATATCCTTTTCATCAATTTCAAGCATTTCAGGAACAAAAAAAGCTTCTGCACTTCTAACTTCCGGAATATAAGCATCTATCTTACTTTTTAATGTCTGAAACTCTGTGTTAGTTGTATCTTCATCATATCTTTGATGTGCATAAACAAATAATTTTTCAGCAAGCCTTGAAGTTTTCTCAGAAAGCTTATAAAAATTTAGTAATTCATTACCATCTTTAAGTTTCCCACTAAATTTTGAAAGCCCTGGTACAAAGCTTTTAAGTTCTTGAAAATCCTTTTCAAAAGCTTCACTATTAACATATATTTTTTCAATTTTCCATTTATATTTTGAATCAATTTCATCTCTTGTTAGCGTTCTACTGTTTTTGTCCATATGAATTCTCCTCTCATATTCTTTTTATCTATTTATATGAATCTTCTTTGCCCTTTATATCCTCTTGTACATCTATATTTGCTTTTAATATAAGTTTGCAAAGTTCGCATAATTTTTTATCCATAGCATCATGATCTTCTATAAAGTCAAATTGTACCCTCCATGCAGGATTATATTCATCATCAATATCTTCTATTTCATATCCATTTTCTTTAAAAATGTCATAGTTAAACATATCATATATTGCACTGTATTCCCAATCCTCTACATCTTTATTAGTATCAAACTGTACACTAACTTTTTCTCCATCGTAGTACATCTTTTTTATGTATTGAGCTCCATCTTCTATTTTATAGCTTCCAATTTCTTTAACAAATAATTTTGTATTTGGGTCCATTTCCATTAAAACTAAAGAAGAAAAATCCATAACAACAATCCTTTCGTTTACAAATTTATTTTACATATTATGTAAAATATTATATAATATTTACAATATAATATTTATGGAGGCACACTTTGAAAAAATTTATTTTTTCTAAAAAATTTATAATAATACTTATAATATTCTTTTTATGTTTTTTTATTAAAAATCAAATAAATGAAAATAACAAAGCAGACGTAACTTCATCTGCTGAACAATACCTCACAACTGGATTTTTTAATAAATATAAACTGTATAAAATAGATACATATCATCTTTTATTTTCAGATGGTACAAAAGCAATCCTTGAAGTTCAAGGAATGGAATATGATTCCCCGCATAAAACTGAACAATACAAACTTACAATGTTAAAAAATAGCAGAGGACTTTGGAATGTAGACAAAATTGAAGAGATCTCAAATTATCAAAATATAAATGAAGTTGACTAGCTACTTCTTACTTTTAAGCTCACGTTTTTTAAGACATTGTTTACACAGTGCTTTAATTTTAAGTTCATGTTCCAAAAGCACAAAGTCAGTTTTATTCTTTATAAATTCTTCTACTGGAATCATAGGACATTCTATTTCAATTTCCTTATGACAACAGCTGCATTCAATTACATGTTTATGCTTGTGTTGTTCTATTTTGTAATTATATTTTCCATCGCCTGTATCAAACTTATCAATAATACTTTTTTCTACAAATAATTCAAGGTTTCTATAAACTGTAGACAAATCTATATTATTTCCCATACCCTTAAGCTGTTTATACATGTCATCTGCACTCATAGCCTGCTCTGAATTACTTAAAATATCTAAAACAGCAATTCTACCTTTAGTTACCTTTATTTTATTTTCTTTCAAACAAACTTTGCAGTCCATAATATCACCTTATACTTATAACAATTTTTATAACATTTTTATATTGCTTTTATAACATTTTTATATTCATTATATCACAATAAAAAAGCTATAATTATTTTATCCACAATATACTATAATATTTATTAACAAAGCTTATATTTAGTTAAAAAAACATCATCTTAATTCCAATTATTATAAGCATTATCCCACCAATAAAATCTGCATATTTAGTCACAATATCTATCTTTCTTAAATGTTTTGAAAAAATAAAACCAATTAATGATATAAAAAATGTAATGATTCCTATGAATATAGTTTTAGTAAGAACTTCTGTTACACTTTGTATATTGTTTAATGCTGAAAACCCTACAACGAAAGCATCAATACTAACAGATATTCCCAAAATAAAATACATTTTATTTTCTAGAAATAAAGTATCTTCTTTATTTAAAAATCCCTCTCTTATCATAAATAATCCAACTATGCAAACTATCATTCCTGCAAAAATCTGTGGAACAAAAACAACATATTTGCTAAATATAAATCCTAAATATGCTCCTAAAAATGAAAGTAAAAATTGAAAAAATCCAAATGATATGGCAAAATATATCTTATTTCTTTTATAAACCATTCTGTTTATCCCAATACTTATTGAAACTCCAAATGCATCTAAAGAAAGAGCTAGAGCTAAAATAAATATATACCATAAATCCATATAAATCCCTTCTTAAACCAATTTTAATTTCTTTGCCCTTTCCACTGCCATAACCCTATTAGACACTTGAAGTTTTGAATAAATATTTATAACATGTGTTTTCACTGTAGCCAGCGATATGTTTAATATTTCACCTATTTCCCTATTGGAATGTCCCTGTGCCATAACTTCTAGAACTTCCCTTTCTCTTTCACTTAAAATATTTCCCTTTTTATCCTTGTTTAATCCTTCTATATAAATTATTCTTTTTATAAATTCTTTTTCTTTGCTTGTTAGCTCCACCTGTGAATCACATGTAAGCTCCTTTAAAATCTTTACTAATTTTTCTCCTTCCAATATAAATGGTCTCAAATAACTGTTTTCAGAACTATAATAAATAGCCTCCCTAACAAGATTAATTTTTTCTCTTTTTTTGCTAACTGAATCCTCTTCTATATTTAATGCCTTTATTAAAATTCCCTCTACGAGATGTGTTTTTATAGAGTATTTTCTGCAGTATTCTAAAGCTTCATCTATAATTTTCACTGCTTTGTCTCTTTCTAAAAACAAATATAAAACCCTGGCATAAATTATTTTGTCTTCAACCATTATATATATGCTGCTATTTTTTAATTTATCTTCAATTAATTCTTTAAATTTCTTCAATTCAGCTTCTTTATAGTATCCTTGTGGTATAAGATATTTTAATTTTGCTGCAAAAATATTACATGGGACGTATGACTGCATAGCTGGATATTTCTCCATAAGCTCGTCTGCAAGTTCTCTTCCCTTTTCAATATCACCTTTTATAAAATTTAATTCCATAATGTTATACAATATGCCTCTTTTTATAGAAGATACATTTTCATTTAATCCTCTAGATGCAATTTTAAGATATTCTTCAGTTTTATCTATTTCATATCTTTTCATATATATACCAGCAGCTCCAAGGTAATACATGAATTTCAGATTATTAGCAAACTTACTTTTACTAACTATACTTTTTATTTCATTATATATTTCTAAAGTTTTATCGAATTCACCCATCTCTTCAAACACACCGGCTACTTGACATTTCGCAAAAACACTTAAAAAAGTCATATTATAACGTTTAGCTATTTCATCACTTTCTAAGCCATAACGCATAACCTTTTCATATTGATCATTTTTTAATAAAATAGGAAAAATATTTAGATACATTATGGCTCTAGTGAAATCACTAAGTTTAAGTTTTTCAACTAACCTTAAATCCTCATCATTAATTGAACCATAGTAATTATATATATAAATTTTTGCCAAATTAGATATTGATTTAATATCCTTTGAACCATTTCTATCCATGTACTCTATTACTTCTTTGCACTTATCCTCTTGGAAATTTGAAAAGTGGTAAAAAAGCCTCTGAACAATGAGTTCGCTGCTTTTTATTAAATTTTTCAAGGGTATGTATTTAATATATGCCCTTACTTTCATATTTGGAATATTTTCTTCTATCTCCCTCATTGTCTTTTCATATTCTTGTATTTTAAGTAGATGAGCTATACCTTCACCAATATCACCATTATCCTTTAAATAGCTGTATGCTCTTAAATGAATTTCTCTCTTTTCCCCTTCATCTAATTTTTTAAAATTAATATTTAAAAAATCTCTAAAAAGATGATGATATCTAAATATATTTTCCTCTTCATCAATTGTTATTACGAATAGGTTTTTGTTTATAATTGATTCTATTATTTCTTTTGAATTGCCTATCTGCAAAATGTAATTACTTATACTTTCATCAAAATAACTTAAGATAGATGTTTTTATTAAAAAGTTTCTCTCCTCATCACTGAGTTCACTTAATATTTCTTTTGTTAAATACTCAATGACATATTTATTAAGGACTTCAATCTTTTTAATATCACCTTTATTTTTCATTGCCAGTGCTGTAAGCTGTATTCCCCCTATCCATCCCTCTGAGACATTAAAAATTTTATCCACAAATTCCTCAGACAAATCAAATTTAAGTGTATTTTTTATAAAACTTGTACATTCTTCTTTTGAAAATTTTAAATCATTTTCTCCAATTTCAAGAAGTTCATCTCTAATTCTAAACTCTCCTAAATAAAATGGCATTTCTTCTCTTGTTAGGAACACATAATGTACATTTGCTGGAGAATATTTAACAAGATATTCTACTGTATAGTTAAGAACCTTCTCTTTAATATAATGATAGTCATCAAATACTATAATAATGTCTTCTTCTAGTGCAATTTCATTTATTATATATGTTATTATACTTAATATGTCTTCTTCATTTGTCATACCATTTAAAGAACTAATAATCTTTTCACTTTCATTTGAAATATAATCTTTTACTGCCTCAATGAAATAATACCAGAAGGAATAGATTCCATTATTATCCTCGCCTAAATTTATCCATTTTGCATTTTGCAATTTTTTATCTATGACAAAAGAAGAAAGCAGTGTGGATTTTCCACTGCCCGCTTCACCTTTAACTACAGTAATTTTATAATCACATATATTATTTAGCTTATCTATAATTTTCTCTCTTTTTAAATAATTTTTTCTTGGGATGGGAGCTATAAGTTTTGTCCTTATTAAATTAATTTTATTATTCATCCAATCATCCTTCATGTATTTATATTAAGTTCTTATAGCTTTATATTATAAAATATATTGCAGTACTGCAACTAATATTTGCCACTTTTTAAATTTTTCCTTGTAATAAGCGTTCCAATAATAAATAGTATTAAGCTTACTGCAAAAATATAAATTAATTGCCCTGAATAATTAAATAAGCTTTTCCCATTCTCCACTCCTTGAACTAGGGTTAAATATCCTTTAAAAGGAATTAGCTTAATAATATTGTCTAGAATTTTACTATTATCTGTAAAAGAATAAAAACTTCCAGAAACAATTGATCCTATCATAACTATAAAAGTTCCAAGCATAGAAGCATTGTCTACATCATCCATAATTGAAGTGATACAAAGTGAAAAACCCGTACCAATAAGCATAAGAAGAGCTAAAAATCCTGCAAAAGTTCCATACCCAAATCCAATGTCAACTTTAAATATAACTTTGGCTGCCACTATGGATATGTATGATGGCACAAATGTAACTATAAAATCAAAAATTCCCTGTGCCAATAAATATTTACCTGAACTAACTGGTGCAATTAATATTCTCTTAAAGGTTCCTAAATCTCTATCCTCTGGATAGAGCAGCATAATACTTATCTGCTGCATTAAAATTATCATCATCATAAATCCAAGTATATTAGTACCAACTCCTCTTTTATTTTCTGAATCCGAGAAATTAATATTTGATTTTGGATTCTTAATGAAATTTTCAATTTGATTTTTCAACTTATTACTTTTTATGGTTATTACTTTAAATTTCATATTTCCCTTATCCACAATTACAGCATCATACTTATTTAAAACAAGATCTGACATCTTTGGTTTTTCATCTATTACCTTAAGATTAAAATATTTATTGCTCATATTAAGCTTCTGATTTTTAGAAACAACTGCAATATTAACTTTTGTCTCCATATTAGCCGTAAAATAAACTCCCCCTGCTATCATAAGAGGAATAAATATAATTGCTGTTATAACTATAGCTTTCTTAGAAATTATTCTGTAGAAATTATTTTTAAATATACTAAATATACTCATTACACATATTCCTCCGGTTTGAAAGTTATTTTACATAAAATAATTAGAATTACTGAAATAACAGCAAAAACTATTATTATTGGTGCAAACATAGATAAATCACCGTCATAAATAATTCTAAAAATGCACTCATTTATCCATTTTACTGGTGATACATATGACAAGTTCCTAACTATACTTCCAAGACTGTCTACTGGGAAAAACATACCACCAAATATAGCAAACAATGTTACTAAAGGCGACATAAATTTATTGGCAGCTTCTTCACTTTTAAAAATACAGCACATAAACGCTCCAAGACAGCACATTAAGAATGTAAAAAATATTATCAATACAAGTACATATATAAAATTTTTTCCACCTAAATTTATACCTAAGATTTTGTCTTCTAATATCATTAAAACTGTGTAACATACTGCTCCAAACAAAAAAGATGCTAATATTTTTGAAAAAAATATATTAGATGTATACGTTGGTGAATATATAAGTCTTACATTACCTTTTTTTAGATTTTTCTCCATAAAGGTATTTGAAGTAGTAAGAGCTATATTAAATACAGAATATACAAGCATAGTAACTCCATAATAATCATAAGAAGTTACTGTAGTTCCATAGCCTTTCTTTGCTATAAATCCGAATATTCCTATTAAAATTAGCGGGAATATTGTATTGCATAAGAATAATGTAGGATTCTTTGCAGTATTTATAAAATCCATTTTAGTTATTTTAAATAAATTCATATATATCCCCCCTAATCCCTAAGACTTCTTCCTGTGAGATTTAGAAATACCCTTTCAAGAGAAGCTGTATTACTTGTAATATTGTTTATTTTGCAATTGTTATTCATTATAACCATAATTAATTTATCTAGATTTTCCACTGTATTTAAACATATTATTTCAACTTTATTTTTTAATATATTAACTTTTTTAACACCTTCAACTTCAAAGAAACTATCTTTGTCTAATTTTCCTGCATTATTAACTTCTATTGTATACACCTTTTCATCTTCTATATTTTCCTTAAGTTTTTCTTTTGTTCCTTCTGCTATTATAGAACCATTATCCATTATTATTATCCTATCTGATATTTCTTCAACCTCTTCCATGTAATGCGTTGTATATATTATTGTAGCTCCATTTTTCTGAAGCTGTTTTATTGAATTCAAAATATGATTTCTTGATTGTGGATCTATCCCTACAGTAGGTTCATCCATTATTATAAGTTTAGGATTATGAGCAATTGCGCAGGCAATATTAAGTCTTCTTTTCATACCCCCTGAAAAACTTTTAGGTTTCTCATCTTTTTTATCATTTAATCCAACAAACTCAAGGGCATCTTTTACTTTTTCATTTAATTCATTACCCTTAATGCCATAAAGGCTTGCAAAAAAACTAACATTTCTTTCTGCTGATATGTCCTCATATATTGCTAAATCCTGTGGAACCACTCCTATATTTTTCTTAACATTTAAAACATCCTCTTTAACATCTGTTCCATCAAATTTAATTTCACCACTGTCAGCCTTTAAAGCTGTAGCTAGTATATTAATAGTTGTACTTTTGCCAGCTCCATTAGGGCCTAAGAAGCCCAAGACTTCACCTTTCTTAACACAAAAATTTATTCCTTTAACTGCTTTTTTATTTTTATAAGCTTTTTCAAGATTTTTAACTTCAACTAAGTTTTCCAATTATATCTCCCCTTTGAAATTCATTTTATATTTGTATACTAACAAATAGCATAAAAAAAAGAATCAACCAAAAGGTTGATTCTTAGGGTTGATTCTTAAAATTATAACAATATATTTTTTTACTTTGTAGCCGCTGTCTCCGCCGCTTTGGCATCTTCAATTCTCATAGTACTGTGATGTCTACTGTATGCGAAATATACAACCAATCCAAGTGCAAACCATACAACAAATCTTATTAGTGTTACAACCTGAAGTTGTGATATAAGATATGCACATGCTAAAGCTGATATAATAGGAGTTACAGGTGCTCCTGGACATTTAAATGGTCTTTTTATATCAGGTCTTTTCTTTCTTAGAACAATAACTCCTATTGAAACTATTATAAATGCTGCAAGAGTACCGATATTAGTAAGTTCTGAAACTACATCTATAGGTAAGAATCCTGCTATTATAGCTCCTGCTATTCCAACAATAACTGTACACACAACTGGTGTTTTTGTTTTTTCACTAACTCCACCTAAAACTTTAGGTATAAGTCCATCTCTTGACATAGCAAAGAATATTCTAGTTTGACCAAACATCATTACTAAAAGTACTGATGTTATTCCACAAATAGCTCCAACAGATACAAGTGCAGATCCCCAATTTATTCCTATTTGTTGAAGTGCAAAAGCAACTGGTGCTGAAGTTTGTGCAAATTTATAGTAAGGTACAACTCCTGTAAGTATTGCTGATACTATTATATATAGTGCAGTACATATAAATAATGAGTAAGTTATTCCTTTTGGTAAATCCTTCTGTGGATTTTTAACTTCCTCTGCTGCTGTTGAAACCGCATCAAATCCTATATATGCAAAGAAAACATATGCAGCTCCTTTAACAACTCCACTAAATCCATAAGGCATAAACGGATGCCAATTTGCTGGTTTAACATGACCAACTGCTAAAATTATAAATAGTACAATAACTGTAAGTTTAATTGCAACAATTATATTATTAGCTCGTGTACTCTGCTTAACTCCAGATATTAAGAGTAATGTTATAAGTCCAATAATAAGCATTGCAGGTAAATTCACAATTCCACCAGCGCCTGGAGCATTAATCAAACTAGGAGGTAAATTTATTCCAACATTTGAAAGTAAAGATACTGCATAACCAGACCATCCTATTGCAACTGTTCCTATTGCAACTGTATACTCCAAAATAAGATCCCAGCCTATTATCCATGCCCAAATTTCTCCAAGTGATGCATAGCCGTAAGTATAAGCACTACCTGCTACTGGAACAATAGCTGCAAATTCCGCATAACATAATGCTGCAAAAGCACATGCAAATCCTGCTATAATAAAAGATAATACAAGTGCAGGCCCAGAAAATTTTGCTGCAGCTATTCCTGTTATTACAAAGATACCTGTTCCAACTATAGCACCTATACCAAGAAGTGTTAATTCTGTTGGCCCAAGTACTTTTTCTAAGGATTCTTTTCCCTTAGTTTCTGCAAGCAAACTGTCGATTGATTTAGTTTTAAACATTTCTGACAATTTAATCTCCCCTTTTTTATAATTTCGAATTAATTAAAATTATTAACGAAAATTATTAATTTAATATCTATTATATCATTAATTAATAATTTTGCAATTAAATAATGATATTTTTAATAATTTGTTATTATACAATGTTTTTAGTATTAAATCTAATAAATGGCATATTCCAAAGTAGAAGTTCCCACTTTAGAATATGCCATTTATTAAAAAAATATTTTTAATCCTTTTTATATAGATCTTTATATATTATTTCAAAGACCTCAAGTGCTTCACTTATCTTATCTTTTAAAAGAATTTTCTTATTTCCTAATTCTTCTATTCCCTCTTTAGTCAAAGTATATATTTTTTGAGCTTTCTTTTTTGAATCATCCCACTCACCAATTAAATACCCACTCTTCTCCATTTTTTTAAGCAGTGGATATATTCCTCCTGTACTTGGTATCCAAAGTCCATTGGTTTTTTCACCAATTTTATTTGCAATATCATTTCCATTAGTTGAACCTAAGCTCAAAACATATAATACATAAATTGGAAGTAGCCCTTTTGTAAAGACCTGCCCTACGGCTTCATTTTCCTTTTTTACCTTTTTAAGCTTTGCTAATTTCTCTTTATATTCCCTATATAATTTTTTTTCTTCCTCTTTTATGTCCATGTCGTTACCCAAATGGTTCATCTCTCTCATTGTTCTTCAACTAAAACAAGCCCTACAAGACCTGGACCACTGTGCACTCCTGATACTGGACTAATACACCCACCATATATCATTTCTGTAATCCCAGGTAATTTCTCTATTATTTTTTTAGCGTTAATTGTCTCTTCCTCTGCATTTCCATTCATCATAAAACCTATACATTTTTTTTCATCTGTAATTTTTTTTGCTATTTCAACAAGTCTATTTAGTGACTGTTTTCTTCCTCTTACTTTATCATAAGTATAATATTTTCCATCATTATCCACAGATATTATAGGTTTCAACTTAAGAAACGTTCCTATTGTACCCATAACTTTTCCGATTCTTCCACCTTTTATAAGGTATTCCAGTGTATCAACTACAAAGAACAAATGTATTCTCTTTTGAATTGATGGTATAGCATTAACAATTTCGTCAAAACCCTTTCCCTTTTCTAAAAGTTTTGCACATTCTACAACTTGTGCACCTTCGCCAAGTGAAATTGATTTTGAGTCACAAATATAAGACTTTATTTTAGGGTGGTTTTTACTTGCTAAAGTTAACCCATTATATATACCTGAAAGTCCTGCTGAAAGAGTTATGCCTATAGCATGAGTATATCCTTCACCTTCAAGCCTATCATATAAATCTTCCATGTCCTGAAGCGCTGGCATAGAGGATGTAGGTATTTCGTTTTTAAACCCTTCGTATACTTCTTTTGCTGATATTTCGATTTTATCTCTATATTCTCTATCTTTATATATTATTCTAAATGAAAGTACATTTATATTATACTTTTTAATTATATCCTCTGGTAAATCAGCTGTTGTATCTGTAATTAAAGCTATCTTTTCCATTATTTTTTCCTCCTAAATACATGTAATTTATATATATCAGTATTGAGTATATTATCAGTACTGATATATCACTATTGATAATATACTCTAAAATGAACATCAAAGCAAGTATAACAATACACATAAAAAATGGCACACACTTCCTCCTATTACAAACAAATGCCATATAGCATGATTAAATGGTATCTTATCAAATAAAAATAAAATTGAACCCGCAGTATAAACAATACCACCTGCTACAAGAAGTACTATTCCATTGAACGGAAGACCAATTACTATATATTTAAAATAAAAAACTATAAGCCAACCCATTATTACATATATTATAGTAGATAACACTTCAAATCTTCCAGTAAAAAATACTTTTAAAGTTATACCTATTACAGTTGCTCCCCACACAACACCAAAAATTATCCATCCACCATGATTTCTAAGTATTGTAAGTGCAAATGGAGTATATGTTCCTGCAATTAAAATATAAATTGATGCATGATCAAAAATTCTAAATATCTTTTTTGCACCTTTGTAAGGTATACTATGATAAAGAGTTGAAAACAAATACAACAATACAAGACAAACTCCATATATTGTACAACTTACAATATACCACGCATTACCTGTTCTTGATGAAAAGACTATAAGCAGTACTAACGCTGCAATTGCCATAAGTGTTCCTATTCCATGAGTTATAGCATTTGCAAGTTCTTCTCCTAATGTATAACAACTATTTTTTGACATAAAATTCACCTCTTCCCTAACTAATGATATAGTATTATAAATACAAAGAAATAACAATACCAATTTAAAAAATGATCAATGATCATTATGAAATTTTCTCTTCAACTGATCATTGATCCTTCATTGATTATTGAACTCTATTTTGCAAGTTCATATAATGTATGTGCATAAATTTTAGCATTTAAAATCAAATCTTCAATTTCAATGTTTTCATCAACCTGGTGGTCAAGATCAGGTTTCCCTGGGAATATAGGTCCAAATCCAATTATATTTGGCATTGATTTTGCATAAGTACCTCCGCCAATTGCAAATGGTGTTGAATCCATTCCAGTCTGCTCTTCATATACTTTCCTAAGCACCTTTACTAGTTTATGATCTTCTGGGAAATACAATGGTTTCTCAAGCATCATGTTTTCAATATCCATCTTAACTTCACTTAATCTTTCTTTAAATGGAACTATCATATCTTCATAAGTATTAGTTACAGGATATCTTATGTTAAGAGTAAATCTTGCTGAATCCTCATCAATGTTAACTACACCAACGTTAAATGTAAGTTTTCCTGAAACTTTATCACTTAGACCAATTCCAAAAGATTCTCCATCTGTTTCAAGTCCAACATATTTATTGAAGAAATTTACAACATTTGTAGCGTCTGATTTTCCTAAATCTAATTCACCTAAAAATGCTAAAAGCTGCATAATTGCATTCTTACCTTTTTCAGGTGTGCTTCCATGAGCTGTAAATCCATTTGATTTTATTACAACAATATTACCTTTTTCTTCAGCTTTTAAAGCATATCCTGTTCTATTTGCAAAGTTATTGCACTCATCAATTATATTACTCTTAAGATCAGCTTCAATTCCTGCTTCACAATAGTTTGGAACCATGTTTGCCTTGTCTCCACCACGAATGTATTTTATCTTATAATCTCCATTACCATTATCTTCAAACTTCTTTACAACATCAAATATTGTAATTCCCTTTTCACCATTTATTAATGGATATTCAGCATCTGGTGTGAAGCCTGCAACTGGTGGTTTTTCCTTTGCAAGATAATGAGGTATTTCAGAGCTTCCTGATTCTTCATTAGTTCCAAATATAATTCTTATTTTCTTTGAAAGTGGAGCTTTTGAATCTACTAATGCCTTAAGAGCATAAAGTGAAGAAATTATCGGTCCTTTATCATCAAGTGTTCCTCTCCCAAATATTTTTCCATCATGTATTTCTGCTGCATAAGGTGGATACTTCCATCCTTCTCCCTCAGGCACAACATCAAGATGACCAAGTGCTGCAACATATTCCTCTCCCTTGCCATATTCAGCATATCCAACATAATTATCTACATTATGTACTTCAAATCCTAAACTTTTTGCGATTTCAAGTGCTGTTTCTAATGCCTTAGCTGGACCTTCCCCGTAAGGCATACTTTCTTTTTTTTCACCTTCAACGCTTTTAACTCTTATGATTTTTTGAACTGCCTTAATCAAGTCTTCACTAAGGTTATCAACTTGTTTATTTAAATCCATATATAGTCCTCCTACTTGTTATTTATCTTATATTATAAATACATTATAATCTTTATATACAAAACTTATCAACTATTGATTAAGCTGAAGCTATTTTCAAATGCTTTAATTACTACTTTTACTTGACAATAATTATCATTAAAACTAAAATGAAACTAAATTTTAAATCAATAACAAAGGGATGATTTTTATGAATAACAATTTAAAGACTTTGGTAAGAGCTGCTTTTTTCCTTGCAATTGCAATAGTATTTCAATTTATTGGGCGAGCTTATCCAGGTATTAGTCAATTTTTTGTAGGACCTGCTGTAAATGCTGTTTTACTTTTAACTGCTTCAATATGTGGAGTATATTTAGGAGTTTGCGTTGGAGTTCTCACTCCACTTTTAGCATGGGCTTTAGGTCAGCTTTCTCCAATGTTCGGTCCTTTTTTGCCTTTTATAATGATAGGTAATGCAATTTTTGTTATAGCTTTTTATAATTTTCAAAAGGTAAAAAAATATGGAATGGTACTTGGAATAATAGTAGGTGCAATTTTAAAATTCTTATTTTTATATATATCAGCATCAAAAATAGCTGTATCTTTAAAACTATTTGGCGATGTTAAAATCATTAAAAATTATCCATGGTAATGGGTATGCCACAGCTTATAACAGCTTTAATAGGCGGCATTGTAGCTATTTTGATTTTAAAACTGCTAGATAAAAGAAAAGTAACATATAATCATTAAAAAATATGTTAAAATTAATATCAGATATTAAATCAATATATGGAAGTGATATTATATGTTTTTAGCTAATGCACTAAGCTCCATGCAAAGATTGTAAAAGCGTGAATAACTTTTGCTTGGAGCGAAATTAATTCATGTTTTGTTCAGTCTTTGCTTCTTCATTTAAAATTTAAATGTAGAACGGAGCGAGACTTATGAAATATGAAAAAGCACAAAATATACTCCCTAAGAGTATAATTGAAATAATTCAAAAATATACCGATGGTGCATATATTTATATACCCAGAAAAAAGGAAAATAAAAAATCCTGGGGCGAAAATACTGAAACAAAAAAACATCTAAAAAAAAGAAACAAAGAAATTTTAAATAAGCACTTTATAGGGATATCTGTCAAAACTTTATCTGTGCAGTATTTCTTAACAGAAAGCAGTATTAGAAGAATTATAAGAAAAGAAAAAATCACTAATTTAAAATAATAACAAGAGACAAGTATAGGATGTTTTTATTCCAGAATTCCTATCTCCTTGTCCCTTTATAGAAATATCAATTCCATTTTTCACCAAATCCCACAAATGTGATCTAAAACTTTACAGAACTATTCATAGACTTGAATACCCTAAATACATAATGTTATTATTATTTTAGTAAAATCAGAGATTTATTCTTCATTCCACTTAAACTAACCACTGTAACAAATATTTTTTAATTTAAAACTATATATAAGTTGCTTAATTATAGAAGGAAGTAGATAACATGAGTATTTTAACAGTTGAAAACATGAGCCACTCATTTGGCGATCGAGTATTATTTAATAATACATCTTTTAGATTATTAAAAGGAGAACATATTGGTCTTATTGGTGCTAACGGTGAAGGCAAATCAACTTTTATGAAAATTATTAACGGCGAGCTTCTGCCAGACAAAGGAACAATTGAATGGAACCACAAATACAGTATAGGTTATATGGATCAGCACATTGATTTAAAAAAAGGCAGCAGCGCACTAGATACTTTAAAGAGTGCATTTTCGAATTTATTTGATATAGAGAAAAAAATAAATGAATTATGCAGCAAACTTGGTGCTATGAATGAAAATGAACTTCCAAAGGCTCTAAATAAGCTATCAAATCTTCAGGATATTTTAGATAAAAGAAACTTTTATAGCATCAATTCAAGAATTCAAAGTGCAGCTGTAGGTCTTGGATTTAGAGAACTTTTAAATAAAGATGTTTCAGATTTAAGCGGTGGCCAAAGGACCAAAGTTTTACTTGCTAAACTTCTTCTTGAGACACCAGACATCTTATTATTAGATGAACCTACTAATCATCTCGATGAAGAACACATAGAATGGTTAAAAAATTATTTAATAAACTACGAAAATGCATTTATATTAATATCTCATGACAACAGTTTTTTAAACAGCGTTGTCAATGTAATATATCATCTTGAACATAAAACCTTAACCAGATATAAAGGAAATTATGATTATTTTCTAAGACTCTATGAAATAAGAAAACAGCAGCTGCAAATAGAATATAAAGAACAGAAAAATGAAATTACAAAGCTTGAAGACTATATAAGAAAAAATAAAGCAAGAGCCTCAACTTCAAAACAGGCAAAAGCAAGAGAAAAGAAGTTAAATAAAATTGAAAGAATAGAAATTAAAAAAGACCTAATAAAACCTCATTTTAACTTTAAAAGTGCTAAAATGCCAGAAAGCATAATTTTTAAAGCTAGCAATTTAATTATTGGATACAATAATCCTCTAAGCAAACCTCTAAATTTAAAAATGAAAAGAGGGCAAAAAATTGCGATAACCGGAGCTAATGGATTAGGAAAAACAACTCTACTAAAAAGTTTATTAGGTCTATTAAAACCACTAAATGGCGAAATAACCTTAAGTGATTATAAAAAGATAGGTTACTTTGAGCAAGAGATTACAGAAAATAATACCCATACAGTTTTATATGATGTTTGGAACACTCTTCCTAATTTAACCCAAACCGAAGTGAGAAGTGACCTTGCTAAATGTGGACTAACAAGACAACATATAGACAGCCCTATTAATATATTAAGTGGCGGCGAACAAGCCAAAGTTAGACTGTGTAAACTTATCAATAAATCAACTAATATACTACTTCTAGATGAACCAACTAACCATTTAGATATTTATGCAAAAAACGAGCTTAAACGTGCTTTAAAGGAATATACTGGGAGTATTATTTTAGTATGTCATGAGCCTGAATTTTATGAAGATATAGCCACGGATGTGTGGAATTGTGAAAGCTGGAAAAAATAATTTTAAAAAATCAACTTAAAAAGAAAGGAACTTCTGCACTAAACAATTCATACAAGTAACATTGAGTTATTTAGTACAGCCGCTCCCTATTAAATATTTATACCCAGCTAAGATTATTCAATTTCTATTTTTTTATTTATTTTTTATCTTTGTAACGCTGTATCCTGCATCTTCTACAACCTTCTTAAGCTTTTCATCTGTAACGTCTTCTCCTGCCTCAAGCTTTGCTGACTTCATTAAAAGACTTACCTTTACATCTTTAGCTCCAGCACCTTCAAGTGCTTCTGTTACATGCATAACACAGTGTTTGCAGCTCATTCCTTGTATTGATAATACTTTTTTCATTTCTATTCTCCTCTCAAAATTCAATTATACATATTAAACTAATGGTTTAAACTTCTTTAATCTAAGTGCATTTGTAAGTACTGATACTGAACTAAAACTCATAGCTAGTGCCGCTATCATAGGATTTAAAAGTGGGCCATTAAATAAATATAAAATTCCCATAGCAACTGGTATACCAATTACGTTATATCCAAAAGCCCAAAAAAGATTTTCTTTTATATTCTTTATAGTTTTCTTGCTTAAATAAATAGCTGTTGGCACATCCATAAGATCACTTCTCATAAGTACAATATCACAAGATTCTATAGCAACATCTGTTCCATTACCAATTGCCATTCCAATGTCTGCTTTTGCAAGAGCTGGAGCATCATTTATACCGTCACCAACCATTGCAACTACCTTACCTTCATCTTGAAGTTTTTGAACTTCATTTACTTTATCAGATGGTAAAACTTCTGATAGCACTCTGTCTATTCCAACATTCTTTGCTATAGCCTCTGCTGTTTTCTTATTGTCTCCAGTTATCATTATGGATTCAATTCCCATAGCATGAAGTTTTCTAATAGCCTCTTTACTGTTTTCTTTTACTGTATCGGCAACTGCTATTATACCCATTAATAGGTTGCTCTTTGCGGCATACATAGGAGTCTTTCCTTCCAATGCCAATCTATCTGAAACCTCTCTTAAACTCTCAAGCTCAATATTATTTTCATTCATAAATTTTTTATTTCCAAATAATACTCGTTCTCCATTTACCTTAGCTTCTATACCTTTACCTATCACTGCTTTAAAGTCACTAACATTTATAAGTTTTAGACCTTTTTCCTCTGCCTTTTTTGCTATTGCATCTCCAAGTGGATGCTCTGAATTAACTTCACAGGAAGCTGCAATTTTAAGTAACTCCATATGATTTATATTTTCTGAAGTTATAATGTCTGTAACAACTGGCTTTCCAGTTGTAATTGTTCCAGTTTTATCAAATACAACTGTATTTATTTTATGTGCAGTTTCAAGAGCTATACCACTTTTAATAATCACACCATATTCTGCACCTTTGCCTGTTCCAACCATTATTGCTGTTGGAGTTGCAAGTCCTAAGGCACATGGACATGCTATTACAAGCACTGAGACAAATATAGTAAGTGAAAATAATAAACTTTTACCTGATATAAGCCAGGCAAATGCTGAAATAAGTGCAATCACCATTACCGTTGGTACAAAATATCCAGCTATTATATCTGCTAATCGTGCAATAGGCGCTTTTGAACCCTGTGCTTCTTCTACAAGTTTTATTATCTTAGAAAGTGTTGTGTCTTCCCCTATACTTGTAGCTCTATACCTTATATACCCATTCTTATTTATACTTGCTCCAATTACCTTATCACCAATATTTTTTTCTATTGGTATACTCTCCCCAGTAATCATTGATTCATCCATTGAAGTTAATCCATAAATTATTTTACCATCAACAGGTATTTTTTCTCCTGGTTTTACTGCTATTATATCTCCTAGCTTAACTTCATCTATAGGCACTTTAATTTCCTTATCATCTCTTATAACTACAGCTGTTTTAGGTGCAAGTCCCATAAGTGTCTTTATAGCCTCAGATGTCTTCCCCTTTGAAACAGCCTCCATGTATTTTCCTAGTGTTATAAAAGTAAGTATCATTCCTACAGAATCAAAATAAAATTGAACATCACTCCCACCTAAAAAAGCTTTAATTAAACTGTAAAGGCTGTAGATAAAAGCAGCAGATGTTCCAACTGCAACAAGTGAATCCATATTAGGGCTAAGTTTAAATAACGACCTATAACCAACTGTAAAATATTTTCTTCCTACAAAAATCACTGGAAGCACCAGTATAAATTCCAAGAGTCCATATACGATTGGATGCATCATCGGACTTATTGACATAGGAAGTTTAAAAATCATAGGCACCATTGCTATTATAAGAAGCGGAACAGAGAATACTGCAGATATTAAAAATCTATTCCACATATTCTTTCTTTCAAGTTCTTTTAGCTTTTTATCTTGTTCAAAGGAATCGTCAGCATTTAATGCCTTATATCCAGCCTTTTCAATTGCATTCTGTATGCCCGGTATAGTAACCTTATCTTCATCGTAGCTTATTTTAAGTTTTTCCGTTGCAAGATTTACATTTGCCTCTGTAACACCATCAACTTTCTTAGATGCTTTTTCCACAGCTCTAACACAAGCTGCACATGTCATACCCTGTATTTTTAATGTTTTATTGACCATTTTTCTCCCTTCTTTGCTTATTTCCCTATAAGTTTTGAAAGTAAATCAATTATCTCATCAACCTTTTCATCCCCATTGTTATGCATGAAAGCATCTTTAACACAATGATTAAGATGCTGCTTTAAAATAAGCATATTTGCCTTTTTTAAAAGAGATTGTGCTGCTGCAATCTGATTTGAAACATCAATACAATATCTACCATCTTCAATCATTTTTATTATTCCTTCAATTTGTCCTTTTGAAGTCTTAAGAGCTTTCATAGCAGCTTCCCTGTCCCTATTCATTCCAACCAACTATTTTACCTCCCCCCTGTGGGGTGTTTTTATTATATTTTTTTAACTCTCCAACACTTGAGAGTTTTTACTAATTGATTTTATTTTTCAATTAGATTATAACACAATATTTACTTTTTCAAACTAATTTTCATGATTTTTTAAATATTTACTATATAATTTTACACCAACGGCTATAATTAATAGAAAAAATATCATACTGATTAGCATACCAAATGGAAAACCCATTCCATAAAATCCATAACCTCTACAAAACATATCAATCCCTCCTTAAATTTTTGCACCTTTATTATAGCATAATGTACATGTTTAAGAAGTCTTGTATTTATTACTAATTTTGAATGCTATTGTGTACCTATCAAATACAGCATGCACTCTTTCATCTAAAATTCCAAAACAAAACCAAACAGGTATATACCTTAAATTTATGAGACCATTTATAGCTAACTTACCTGTATAATTCCATGGACATACACCTAATATTCTTCTAAATAAAAGCCCACTTGTATATTCAACAAAATAGATTAATATTACATAAACACCTCCTCTTAAGACAAGTGGCCATTTACTTATTTTATTTTGAATAGGCTCTAAAAACACTGCTAAACCATATATAGGGAACATCCATATATATGTTACTCCTGTAAGCCTTACATCTCCCTGCAGCATTGAGCCTATTCCAGTCCAAAATATCTCTGCACATATACCTAAAGCACCGTATAAAACAAATCTTTTTATCATAATTATATTTTGTCTAGATTTATTGAAAATATACAAAAGCATTGATTATTTTGTATTATAATAACAGCTATGTTTTAAAAATATAGTTGTTGTTGTATCTAATAAAATTTGTGTAAGAAAATACCCATCTAAGATAGAAATGCGAGAGTTACGTTGATATGAATATTATACTATTCAACGGGTATCGTTTATTGTGAAGAACATAAGAAATATGCGGATAGTAATATACTTATTATTTTAGATAATGCGAAAGCTACTCATACTAAATTGATTCAATCTTTGTTAGATAAAATTAAAAATAGAATTTTTTTGGAACTTATATTTTAACTTTAGTTAACAACCTCACTGTTTTTGTCACTGTATTCCTCAAGTATTTTTTTTAGATTAAGTACATCTTTCATTTCATAGTATCCAGATTTATTATAAATATAATTTATTGCTTTTATGGCTCCATCAGCAAAAACTTCTCTGGATGAAGATTCATGACTTATTTCAATTCTATCATGTTCTCCAACTGCAAGAACTGTATGCTTACCTATTATACCACCTGCTCGTATAGCACTGATTGGAATAATTTTGTTTTGTATTCCTGATAGTGTAAAACCGTTTTCTATTTCACTAGAAATTTTTATAGCAGTACCTGAAGGTAAATCTTTTTTATTTTTATAATGCATCTCTACAATTTGAAAATCATAGTCATTTAGTATAGCAGATGCAATATTACTTAAAATCATTATTACGTTTACACCTAAAGTAATATTGGGAGCATAAACTATTCCATTTTTAAATTTAAAGCACATATCTTGAAGAGTGTCTAGATTTTCTTTAGAAAACCCTGTTGTACCTATTACCAAGTTTATTTTCATTTCTGACAATATGGCAGAATTTTTCATGGTAGCTGCTGGAGTTGAAAAGTCCACTACGATATCAGGTTTAGTTTGAAAAATAATGGATTCCATTTCATCGGAAGTGCTTATAGTTAAATCTGTCTTATTGTTTTTAAGAAAGTCTCCTAAATTCATTCCTTTTTTAGGACTATTAGGACTACATATAGCTGCTACAAGTTTCATGTTGCTTTGATTTAATATACCATTTGCAACGTATTTTCCCGTTTTACCTAATCCTATTAATGCTACTTTAATCAAGTTAATTCCCTCTTTCCTAATTTATTTAAATAGTAACAACTTCATTATATCATATAAATTGTTTCTTTGCCTATATTATATATAATTTTATATTTTAAGTATTGTTTACAGTACATTAATTATAATCTATACTAATTATTGAATTAGAAATAATAACTTAATTTTTAATATACTGAAAGGAGGTTTTACTTCAAAGTAAATAACTTGAAGTAAAATTTAAAATGTCGTCACAATATGAAGCAAAATCTGTTTATCAAAAAATAGCAATTGACATAGCAAATAGAATATTAAATGGTGACTTTTCCATAGGTGATAAAATTCATGGAAGATCATCTCTTTCAAGCCTTTATAAAGTTTCACCTGAAACTATAAGAAGGGCCGTCATGCTTTTAACCGAAATGGACATAGTAAAAGTAGTAAAAGGCAGTGGAATTATTGTTAAATCTTCAGACAATTGTTTGAAATTTATAAATAAGTTTAAGAATATAGATTATATAAATTCGTCTAAAAATGAAATCTTAGATTTATTGGATGAAAAAAAATTATTAGATAAGAAAATAGAAAATAAAATTAATGAATTTATAGATTACTCAGATAGATTTATTAGTATCAACCCATTTATGCCCTTTGAATTTAAAATATATCAAGAAACTCGTATCATAGGAAAAACTATATCTGAAAGTATGTTTTGGCAAAATACAAATGCAACTATAGTTGGCATAAGAAGAAATGGCAAGTTAATATTATCTCCTGGCCCTTGCAACATATTTAAACAAGGAGATACCTTACTTGTTATAGGCGAAAATGATGCATATCTCAAAGTTAAAAAATTTCTTTATAGTAAATAAAAATCTAAAATTAATATAAATATTAGACTATTCAAATAAAAAAAAGTACATAGATTTAATTTACATAAACTATGTACTTTCTCAAAACATACCTAGAATAATTACTCGTATAATTTCTCACTTATATATCTGTCCCCTCTGTCAGAAAACAGTGTTACTATATTTGCATTTTCAACTGTTTTTGCAAGCTTCAGTGCACCGACCATAGCTGCACCTGACGAACTTCCAACTAGAAGTCCCTCTTTTAATGCTAATTCTTTAACCATAGTGAAAGCTTCCTCGTCCTTTATCTTTATAACATCATCAACTAGTGAAAGATCCATAGTTCCCGGAAGGAAATTATTCCCAATACCTTCTATATCGTAATGACCTTCTTCCCCTCCTCCAATAGTTGATCCAAATGGGTCTGCAAGAATTCCCTTTATATTTGGATTTTTCTCTTTTAAATATTTTACTACACCAGAATACGTTCCACCGCTTCCTGCTCCTGCTACAAAATAATCTATTTTACCATCAAGATCCATATATATTTCTGGACCTGTTGTTTCATAATGTGAAAGTGGATTTGCACTGTTTGTAAACTGTCCAAGTGTTACAGAGTTTGGTATTGTTTTTAAAAGTTCCTCTGCCTTTTTAATTGCTCCCATCATACCCTCTTCTTTAGGAGTATTTATTATCTTTGCACCAAATGCTTTCATTATTACCTGCTTTTCCATAGAAAATTTTGTTGGAACAACAAATACTACCTTGTATCCCCTATTCACAGCTGCTAGAGCAATCCCTATACCTGTGTTGCCAGCTGTAGGTTCAATTATAGTATAATTAGATTTAAGTATGCCTTTTTTTTCAGCTTCTCTTATCATATACATACCTATTCTATCCTTAACACTACCACCTGGATTAAAGACTTCAAGCTTTGCAAAAATATTTACATTACTCTCTATTTTTAAATTATTTATTTTTAAAATAGGAGTATTTCCTATACTATCTCTTATATCATTTAAATATCTCAATTTAAAACCCTTCTTTACTTTATACTTTGTGAAAGTGCATTTAAAATATCATCTTTTAAATCCTGTACATTTTCAATTCCTACAGACAGCCTAATTAAATTGTCTGTAATTCCAACTTTAATCCTTATATCTCGTGGTATTGCTGCATGAGTCATTGTTGCTGGATGGCACACAAGTGATTCAACTCCACCAAGACTCTCCCCAAAAGTTATAAGCTTAAGGCTTGAAACAAATTTTTTGTAATCATATTTGTCATTTAAAACAAAGGATATCATTCCACCAAAGCCATTAGCTTGTCTTGCTTGAATTTCATGTCCCTTATGTTCCTTAAATCCTGGGTAATAAACCTTATCAACTTCTTCTCTGTTCTTTAAGAAAGTTGCAATTTCAAGTCCATTTTCATTGTGTCTATCCATTCTAACTGCTAAAGTTTTAATTCCTCTTATTAAAAGGAAAGAATCAAAAGGTCCAAGGACTCCACCAGTAGAATTTTGAATAAAGTGAAGCTTTTCCGCAAGGTCACTGCTGTTTACAACTACAAGTCCAGCAACTACATCACTGTGTCCTCCAAGATATTTAGTTGCACTGTGAAGTACTATATCTGCTCCAAGTGTTAATGGCGTTTGAAGGTATGGAGTCATAAATGTATTATCAACTATTGTAAGAAGGCCATTATCCTTAGCTAACTTTGCTGCTGATTCTATATCTGTTATATCCATAAGAGGATTAGTTGGAGTTTCAATGTATATTGCCTTTATACTTTTATCAATAACACTTTTTATATTGTTAATATCCGTTGTATCAGCAATAACATACCCAATATTAAAATGATTAAACACTTTATCTAGCACTCTAAAAGTCCCGCCATATATATTGCTTGGTATAATTATCTTGTCTCCAGCTTTAGATAGAGATAAAACTGCTGTTATAGCCGCCATTCCTGATCCAAATGCAAAACCTTTATAGCCATGCTCTAAATCTGATATTAATTTTTCAAGTGCCTCTCTTGTTGGATTTCCAGTTCTTGAATATTCATATCCACTATTTTCACCAAACTTAGGCTGTTTATAAGTTGAAGTTTGGTAAACAGGTACACTAACTGCACCTGTTAACTTGTCTCCATCAATTCCTCCATGTATTACTAGTGATTCTAATTTCATATTATTCTTCCCCTTTCTGTGCTGAAGCTATAAATATTCCTGTTTTTGTATATTCTCCTTTACTTGAATAGCCTTTGCAAAATAAATCTGTGTTTTCTATATTTACATTCTTAAAGCCAACTTCTTCAAGCCAGTTAGTTATCTCTTCATTTGAAAATCCCAGCCATTCATCAAACATTTCTTCTCTTGCCCATTCTCCGTTATGCTGCATGACATCTGATACTACTACCGTACCTCCTTTTTTTAATATCCTATACATTTCCTTTATTGCTTTTTCTGCATCTTTAATATGATGAAGTGCCATATTTATAAAGACAGCATCTATAGATTCATCAAAAAGTGATATATCTGTAAGTGAAGATTTAAGTGGATAAACATTGTTTAAACTCTTGTTATTCACATTTTTCTTAAGTTCAATTAACATATTCACAGAATTGTCAACAGAAAAAACAACACTTGAATCTTCTGCCAACGCCAAGGTTATAAAACCTGAACCACATCCCAAATCAGCAGTTACCTTATTTTTAACATTTACCTTTGAAAGCACCTTGTATTTTAATCTTTCCTCAAAATAATCACTTCTAATAACATTCCATTTTTCAGCTATATTATTGAAATATTCAACAGAATTCATTTTATATTCCTCCCTTTATATATTATTCATATTAGTATACTATGTTTACTTTTAAAAAAATTGCATATAAAAAAACTTCTACCTCTAAAAAATTAGAGGCAGAAGTTATATCTGCGGTTCCACTCTACTTGCTGCAATAAAAAACAGCATCTCAAATTCAAGCACATATTATGCTCTAACGCTTTAACGGGCGTACTCGCTGCATTCTACTAAAATTTCGAAACAGAGCTCAAAGATGCATTCACATAAATTCTAATAAAAAATCCTTTCAGCAAAACTGGATTTTATCTCTTTTAATATACTTTATGCTACTATTTCTTATCAACGCTATATCCTATCAATGTACTTAGTATATTATTTATATCATAGTTTGTCAATAGGAATTATAGATTTTGTATTTCTCTTCTTTCTGATTTCTTATTTCCTGTTTTTAGTTCTCTTTTTTTAAGCTCATTTTCTATATCTTCAAGTGATATTTCCTTTTCTGCTAAAAGAACTAACATATGGTATGTAAGATCACATACTTCTCCTATAAAATCTTCCTTATTGTCATTTTTTGCTGCAACAATAGTTTCAGTACTTTCTTCTCCAACTTTTTTTAAAATTTTATCAATTCCTTTATCAAAAAGGTAGTTTGTATAAGAACCTTCAAATGGAGTCTTTTTTCTTTCTAAAATAATTTTATATAATTCTTCTATTGTATTTTCCATATATATCCTCCTATTACTCTATATCAACTTTTTTAAAAAAGCAGCTTCTGTGTCCTGTGTGGCAAGCTGCTCCTATTTGTTCTACTTTTATAAGAAGTGTGTCATTGTCACAATCAAGTTCTATTGATTTAACATATTGAAAATGTCCTGAAGTCTCACCTTTATTCCAAAGCTTTCCTCTTGATCTACTAAAAAACCATGTTTTTTTACTTTCAATAGTCTTTTTTAATGATTCTTCATTCATATATGCAAGCATTAAAACCTCTCCATTAATTACATCAACTATAATTGCAGGCAAAAGGCCCTTGCTAAAATCTACTTCTTTAAGTAAATCACTACTTTTCAAAACGCTCACCTCAAATCCTCACACTTACATTATTTTTTGACAGATACCTTTTAACTTCATTTATTGTAAGTTCTTTATAATGAAATAATGATGCTGCAAGAGCTGCATCACAGTTTGTATCTTTAAATACATTATAAAAATCCTCAATTTTCCCGCAGCCACCTGAAGCTATAACTGGTATATTTAGCTCATCTGTAATTGCTTTGGTAAGCTTTATATCATATCCATCTTTAGTTCCATCAGCATCCATGCTTGTAAGCAGTATTTCACCACATCCAAGCTCTTCTGCCTTCTTAGCCCATTTTACCACATCAAGTCCAGTGTCTTCCCTGCCTCCAGCTATTACAACGTTCCATCCAGTATTGTCTTTTCTTTTTCTTGCATCTATTGCCACAACTACACATTGACTTCCAAATTTATTTGCAGCCCTTGTAATTAAACTTGGATCTTTAACAGCAGAAGAATTTATAGCTATCTTATCTGCACCTGCTTTTAAAATATTTCTAAAATCCTCAAGTGTCCTTATTCCCCCACCTACAGTTAATGGTATAAAAATTTTCTCAGCAGTTTTCTTTACAACATCTATCATTGTCTTTCTTCCATCAGAAGTTGCTGTTATATCAAGGAAAACTATTTCATCTGCCCCTTCACTGTTATAAAACTCCGCCTGCTTAACTGGATCTCCTGCATCTTTTAAATTTACAAAATTAGTTCCTTTTACAACTCTTCCATTATTAACATCAAGACATGGTATTATCCTCTTTGTAAGCATAATATTTTCACCCCACCTTTAAATTACTTGTTCTATCTTTTTAATAAATACTTTCATTTCATCTTTAGAACCAATGCTAACCCTCAAATAATTGTTTATTCTAGGTTTATTAAAATATCTTACAAGTATGCCCTTTTCCCTTAACTGTTTAAAAATTTGTTCTGCTTTCTTGTGTTTATGTTTTATAAATATGAAATTAGCCCTTGATGGTATCACTTCAAAATTCATTTTTTCTAATTCATTAATAGTAGCTTCTCTTGAATATACTATTTTTTTATTGCACTCTTTAAAATATTTTTCATCTTTAAAAGCAGCTACTGCAGCTTTTTGTGCAAGAGTATCCACAGTATAAGAATTAATTGAATTTTTTATCCTATTAAGTCCATCAATAAGTTCTTTCTGTCCCATTGCAAAACCAACACGCATTCCAGCAAGTGATCTTGACTTTGACAATGTTTGAACTACAAGTAAATTTGGGTACTTACTTATTAAATTTACAACGGATTCTCCTCCAAAATCAATATAAGCCTCATCAATTATAACTACTTTTTCACTATTAACTTTAAGTATTTCTTCTATATAGCCAGTACTTAAAAACCTTCCTGTAGGTGCATTGGGATTAGGCAAAACTATGCCGCCATTTTTTTCAAGGAAATCACCTACATTTATTGAGAAATCATTTTTTAAATTAGAAAGCCTTACTTTAAGCCCAAATAAATTTGCAAATACAGGGTAAAAACTATAGCTTATATCTGGAAATACTATCTCTTCATCTTTATTAAAGAAAGTTAAAAAGGCCATAGCTAAAACTTCATCAGATCCATTTCCAATAAAGACTTCATCATTTTTTAAATTGTAATACTTAGCTATAGTTTCTTTAAGTTCATCACATTCAGGATTAGGATAGAGCCTTAGCCTCTCATCTGAAGCTTTCTCTATTGCTTCTATTACAAGTTTTGATGGAGGATATGGGTTTTCATTTGTATTTAATTTTATGTACTTTTTATCTTTAGGCTGCTCACCACAAACATAAGGCTCTATATTTTTTGTAATTTCACTCCAAAATTTACTCATATTTATCACTCCACCTCTAACTTTTCTTTTGAAACTTTAATAGCACTTTTAAGATCAACATTTAAAGAATATATTGCCTTTCCAACTATCGTCCCGTAAATCCCCATTTTATTTATATTTTTTATATCATCTATGTCCTTTATCCCACCTGAAGCTATTATATTACAGTTTACATTTTCCTTTAATTTTTTAAGCTGCTGAAGATTTGGTCCTGTAAGGGTGCCATCCTTACTTATATCTGTAAATATAATGGTTCTAACTCCTATTTTTTCAATGTCCTTTGCAAATTCTATATATTGTATACCACTTACTTTTGTCCATCCATCTACTGCAACCTTTTCATTTTTAGCATCTATGCCAACTGCTATTTTATCTCCATATTTTTTCACTACTTCAATTAAAAAGGATCTATTGTTAAGTGCAGCACTTCCAAGTATAACCCTATCAATTCCTTGCTTTAAAAGAGAATCAACTGTGTTAATATTTCTTATGCCGCCGCCTATTTCCACTTTAATGTCAACTTCATTTACAATTTTAAGAACTGTTTCTAAGTTAACCATTTCACCATTTAAAGCTCCATCAAGGTCAACTATATGTAAGAATTTTGCCCCAGCACTTTTAAATTTTTTTGCAGTTTGAACTGGATCTTTTCCAACTACTTCTACCTTATCAAATTCACCTTTATAAAGCCTTACACATTTTCCATCTTTTAAATCAATTGCAGGAAGTATTATCACTTTTAAGCCCCCTCTTTATATTTACCTATTACAAATATTATTAAAATTTTTAAGCATCTTGATTCCTACGTCACCACTTTTTTCAGGATGAAATTGAACTCCAAATATATTTTTATTATTCCCTACTACCGCTGGAACTTCACACCCATAAGAAGCATATCCATAAACGTTCTTTTCACCTGTATTAGCATAGTAAGAGTGTACAAAATATACGTAATTCCCACTTTTAACATCCTTTAAAAGAGGCGAATCCTTTACTATGTTTAAATTGTTCCATCCCATATGTGGTATTTTGAAATTTGTTTTTAATTTTTCTATTCTTCCATGTATAAGTCCAAGTCCTTCTGTAAGTTCAACCTCATCGCTTTCTTCAAATAAAAGCTGCATTCCAAGACATATACCAAGAATAGGTATACCTTTTTGTGCTGCGCTGTATATTGCGCTTTCAATTCCTATTTTCTTTATATTCTCCACTGCATCTTTAAAAGCTCCAACACCTGGTAGTATTATTCCTCTACTATTTAAAATTTCATCTGAATTTGATGTAATTTTCACATACACACCAAAGGATTCAAAAGCTTTTTGTATGCTTCTTAAATTTCCCATTCCATAATCTATAATACTTATACTTTTCTCTTCCAAGGTTGCTGCCTCCCTCACTTTTTATATCATGGCTAACATCTATAACACTAGCATCTTTTATAAAGAACCTTTTGTGGACATGATCCCTTTTATATTAGGATCAATTGTAACTGCTTTATTTAATGCCCTTCCAAAACCTTTAAAAAATCCTTCTATTATGTGGTGTGTGTTTTTACCGTAAAGAGATTTTAAATGAAGAGTTATCCCTGAATTAAAAGCCACTGCTCTAAAAAATTCTTCTACCATTTCAGTTTCAAAATTCCCAAGTCTTTCAGTTTTAAAATCAGCTTCAAATACCAGATATTCTCTTCCACTTATATCTATTGACACCATCTCAAGGCTCTCATCCATGGGCAAGAACTCAGTACCATACCTAGTGATTCCCTTTTTATCTAAAAGAGCTTTTTTCATGCACTGACCCAGTACTATTCCAACATCTTCTACAAGGTGGTGAGAGTCAACATATATATCACCTTTAGCCTTTATATTTAAATTAAAAAGTCCATGTTTTGAAAAAAGTGTCAGCATGTGATCAAGGAAACCAACTCCTGTTGATATGCTTGAATTTCCATATCCATCAAGCTCTAAACTCATTTCAATATCCGTTTCAAATGTTTTTCTCTTTATTTCAGCTTTTCTTTCAGGCATTTTACCATCCCCTAATCATCAAATCTTACTTTTATTGAATTTGCATGTGCAGTGAGACCTTCAGCTTCTGCAATAGTAACAATTTTGTCTTTAACCTTTGACAGTGCAGCATTGCTGTAATATATGTAGCTTGATTTTTTTATAAATGTATCTACAGAAAGAGGTGAAAAAAATCTTGCACTGCCACTTGTTGGAAGGACATGATTTGGACCTGCCATATAGTCTCCAAGTGGTTCCGGTGCATACTCTCCAAGGAAAATTGATCCTGCATTTTTAATACTTCCAAGATATAAAAATGGATCTTTTACTACAAGTTCAAAGTGTTCTGGTGCTATTTTGTTTCCAATTTCAATAGCCTTATCTATATTTTCTACAATGAATATAGCTCCAAAATTTTTAAGCGATTCTTCAATTATATCTTTTCTCTTTAAATCTTTTATTTGAATTTTTATCTCTTTTTGAACTTCTAAAGCAAGAGATTTTGATGTTGTTACTAAAATAGCAGATGCCATTTTATCGTGTTCAGCCTGTGACATTAAATCAGCTGCTACAAATTTTGGATTTGCACTTTCATCTGCAACAACAAGTATTTCGCTTGGTCCTGCTATCATATCAATATCAACGACTCCAAATACACTTTTCTTTGCCACTGCTACAAATATATTACCAGGTCCCACTATTTTATCTACACTTTTAATTGTTTCTGTGCCATAAGCAAGTGCTGCTATTCCCTGAGCGCCCCCAGCTTTATATATTTCACTCACGCCTGCAATCTTTGCAGCTACAAGTATACCTGCATTTATTTTCCCATCTTCTTTAGGAGGCGTTACCATAACTATCTCGTTTACCCCTGCTACTTTAGCCGGAATTGCATTCATTAAAACCGATGAAGGGTAAGAAGCTGTTCCACCTGGTACATATATACCAACTCTCTCAAGTCCTCTTACAGTTTGACCCATTACAATTCCATTTTCTTTGGTCATTATCCATGACTTTTCCCTTTGTTTTTCATGGAATTCAGTTATATTCTCCTTGGCAGTTTTAAGTGCTTCTATAAAATTATCATCAGTTTTTCTAAAGGCCTCTTCAATTTCATCTTCTGTAACTTTTAAGCTTTGTATATTCTTACAGTCAAACTTTTTAGTATATTCAATTAGTGCCTTATCACCATTGTTTTTTACATCTTCAAGTATTTTATATACAATGCTACTTACATCTTTTTCTATTGCATTGGCTCTCTTTTTTATATTATCAATATTTTTTATTCCCTCATCTGAATCTGCCTTAAATATGTTCATTAAAACCCCTCCACTTTAAAACTTATTAACTACATTTTGAACTTTTTCTATGATTGGCTTTATTTCATCTTTCCTTATTTTCATGCTTACTCTATTTACAATCATTCTTGCACTTATATTACAAATCTCATCAAATATAATAAGACCATTTTCTTTAAGTGTAGTTCCAGTTTCAACTATATCAACAATGGCATCTGAAAGTCCGAGTATTGGTGCAAGCTCTACAGATCCCTCAATTTTTATTATTTCAACATCCATTCCCATTTCGCCGAAGTATTTTCTTGTAACATTAGGATATTTACTTGCAATCTTTTTTCTTGAATAACCTTCTTGTAAATTGAAACTTGGAATAGATGCCAGAGCAAATTTACATTTTCCAACTTTAAGGTCTGCAACCTCGTAGAAATCCTTTTTCTCTTCAAGAAGAGTGTCCTTTCCAACAATTCCAATGTCTGCAGCTCCATGCTCTACATAAGTGAGTACATCTACTGCCTTGACAAGTACAAATTGAATATTATTTTCTGCATCAGAAAGCACAAGCCTTCTTCCCTTATTTTTAAGTTCTTCTGTATTTAGCCCTATGTTATCAAAAATATCCACTGCTAATTTTTCCAGTCTGCCTTTTGTAAGTGCAATTCTTAGTGGTCTTAAATCTGCCATTTTAAATTCCCCCAAATGTTTTACTTATCCAGCTACTTCCCATAAATTTAAACTCTTTGTTTTCATCTACATCTATCATAATTTTGCATTTTATTCTTTCACAATATGCAAATACTTCTTCTCTATTATCAAATATACTTACCTCTGCCCTTATATTGTCTTTTGCAAATTGCTTTAGAAGGCTGTACCCTCTTTCAAGGTTTTTACTACTGCAAAATATAACTTTCTCTATATGAGGAGCATGCTCAAGCTTTTTTTCTGAACTTAACACATCAATTACAGAATCTATATTTATAGCAAATCCTGTTGCTGGAAGACTTTTGCCAAAATTTTCGATAAGTTTATCGTATCTTCCACCGCTTAATATATTTTTACCAGCCTTAGTACTATATCCTTTAAATATAACACCTGAATAGTAATTTAAATTTTGAACCATTCCAAGATCTATTGCTATATACTCACCTAATCCAAGTTTTTGCATTATATTATAAATACACTTTATATTTTCAAGTGATTTTATTTCATCTGGATTAATTAAAAGTTCTCGTGCCTCATTTATAACTTCTTCACCACCAAACAGTTCAGGAAGTGCTTGTAAAACTCTTTTTGCATTTTTATCTATTTTGCCTTTATTTTCTTCTAAAAATTCTTTAAGCTCTGAAATATTTTTATTTTGAACTAATAGTCTAAATCTTTCCATCTCATCTTCATTAAGTTTTAAATTTTTAGTAATTTCTTTAAAGAAACGTGCATCACCTATCTCTATTTTAAAATCTTCAATTCCTATGTTTTTAATAGCTTCAATTGCTGTAAATACAGCTTCCACGTCTCCTCTTATTCCTTCTGTTCCAATTATCTCAATACCAGACTGAGTAAATTCGCTTAATTTTCCATTTAAAGTTTCATTTACTCTAAATATATTCTGGCTGTAACATAACTTCATTGGAAGCATATTTTCTTTTATTTTAGTAGAAGCTATTCTTGCTATTGGAGTTGTCATATCCGCTCTTAAGACAAGAATCCTTCCTTTGTTATCAAATAATTTATACATATTCTCTTGATTTATAGGTTGATTTTTCATGTTAAAAACATCATAGAATTCAAGTGTGGGAGAAATCACTTCATGATAGCCACATTGTCTATATGTTTCTCTTAACAAGTTTTCGATTTTAATTTTTGAGTAACATTCATTAAAAAGTATATCTCTTGTACCTTCAGGTATATATTTTTTTAAACTTGCCATAAGCCCCTCCATTAATTCACCGCAATTTAATTCACTGCTTTATTACTTTATCATGCTAAAATATTAACAGACATTTTAGCTTATGTCAATACATTTTTACACTTATAATCACAAATATCTTTATGCACATAAAAAAATTCAAAAATAAACACAAGCCTCAATTTATTTATAGCTTGTGTTATGTAAAACCCATTTATTCCTTACAAAGATATTCCAATTTTTTCATTAAGTTTTGTGTTTTAATTTTAAAGAGATTACTTATTTCAAAGGTAAAGCCTGCTATGAGTTCCTTGTACTCTCTCATATATGGGTAATCCTTTAATTTTACACACTGCATTCTTTCAAGATGCTCATTTATTTTTTTCTCATAATCAATAAGCTTGTCTATTTTAGAATAATAGTTTACAAGCTCTTGAATTTGTTCATAATCAAGTTCCTTTGATATATATCCAAATGACTGAAGCCAACTTCTCATAATTGTAACATTATTTATTTTCATAAATTCAAATCTTTTATTTTTAAAAAGTCTTCTGCTTCTTTCCATATCGGCTTTAAAAATTCTTGCATAACTTTTAACATAATCATTATATTTATATTCTTTTATTTTTTGCTCATACCACAAAATTGAAAACAGTGCTATTAACGCTCCAAGCAAAATACCTATTATAATACTGTTTAGACACAATTTATTTAGTATAACTATATTTACATCATTAATTTTTTTAAGATCAACGCTATATATATATACATTAAATAGAATAAGTAAAGCTAAGAAGAAAATTATTATGGAAAATGCCCTTTTCCTTATATATTTAGATCCTTTTTCAATACTAGCGCTTTTTTTTAAATTGTCATTATTCATTCGTAGCTGCGTGAGCATATTATGCTTCCCCCTCCTTGAACTAATTTGTACTCTCTCTAGTTACATATTATAGTTTAAATTACAAATAATTACAATAGGTAAAAAAACTTAATATTATGGCGTATGTTATCTATTATTGTACCAAAATATGCATTATAATAATTTTAATATACATTATTTTTCTTAAAGGAGAATTTTATGAAAAAGAAAATTAGCAATCATGTAAATTTTATTTCAGGAGCATTATTTGGAGTTGTAGCAATATTGGATTTTGTTGACCACAAAATAACAATGGGATTTACATACTTATGTTTAGCACTATTATTTTGTTCACTGGACTTTTCAAAAAAGAAAAACTAGAGCATTGTATACTCTAGTTAGTAAATAAAAATAGATACATTATATTTTATCTATTTATATTTTCTTCTTTTCTAATCATCATCTCAATCCAATTTATAACCGAATCCAATAGTAATTTTGTATTACCCATATTACAGTGATTCCCGGCATCTTCTTTTTCCGTAAACAATCTAAATGTTAAAGAATGTACATTAATTAGTGCATCCATTTCCTCTTTAAATAACTTGCAATTTATAAAATGATCTTTACTAGCTCCAATGACCAAAAAATCCTGTGTAATCTTTGGTCCAACATCTATCATCTGAAATTTATTTAATTTCATAAGATAATCATAGGGTGTTTTAGCATCATATGCATACATTCCATGTTCTACTCCCCATTTTAACATTTCATCTTTACTCATTATCACTTTATAAATAAAATTAATAATTTCCTTTGCCTTTAGTTTCATACATATATTAAAAAATAGTTTTTGCCTTTTAATTATCATAGCCATTATAACATCAAGAAAATTAGGAAAAATTGACCATGCCACTACTCTTTTAATTCTTTTATCAAAAGCAGCAGCACGAGGAGCTAACATACCACCAAGAGATGCTCCCATTATTGTCAAATCACAAAGTTTCAGATAATCCAAAATTGCACTTACTGGTTTTTCCCACTGATATGTGAAAGACTTTCCTTGTACCCTCATAACTCCACCTTGACCTGGTCCCTCAAACAAATAAACGTCAAAACCATTCTCAGCTAAATATAACATTGCAAAAAAGAACTCTTCATAGTAAGAATCATTTCCTCCATGAAGTAAAATAGTATCCTTTTTTTCTCCAACAGCTTTAGCATACATCACTGGAAGTTTAACATCTTCGTAAGGTACTTCATATTTTTTTACCGTTCCATCTTCAAAATATTCTTTATAGTAATCATAAAAAAGCTTTGAAGCCTTCATATAGTATTTCTTTTTATCTGGATCACCATCATACATAAAGAATTCGCTCATTCTGTAATATGCAATTGATTCTTTGATTCTTTCTTCTGATATGGCAGTATCCCCTAATTTAATTAATTCCTGCTTCCAGGTTTCGCTGTTATAAATTCTACCTGCAACTTTCTTAATATCTTCTATATCTCCTTCATTCCACATAACTACACGATTCAATTGATAATTAAAATTTGGATCTTTATTTAAATTATATACACCTCGAGAAAATATTACTTTATCCTTTTTCATTCAAAACTCCTCCCATCAAAAAAAGACATTGCTCAATTCAAAGCCATGCCTTTATTTTAACTTCTATATTCATAATTTACTTGCAAATAAGCGCTATTATATTACAATATAACGCATATCCTTTTTTAACTCATTAGCTGTTAAGCCAAGCATTGCCTTATTTGTATTAGCAAAATGTGAAGAACTATTAAAACCAGCCTTAATAGCTGCATCTGTAATATTGTACCCTTTATCTAAATACTCATAAGTCTTTCTCATTTTTGTAATTACTAAAAACTGGTTTAAAGATATTCCAACCTGCTCTTTAAACAAATGTGATAATCGGCTTTTTGACAAAAATACATGTCTTGCAAGTTTATCTAAAATATCCTCAGGTATATAATCTATACAATTTAAATACTCTATAGTACTTTTTATTCTATCGTCCTTATTTAAAGTAATTTTAATCTTAACATTACACACCTCCATAATTTTCTTAAAAGTTTTCTTGTATGCATATGTAATATTTTCTTTCTTACACTTAATAAATTGACTCCATATTTTCACTATTTCCTTTGCATTTTCTTTAGGCAATACTACAAACTGTCTGTCCTTAAAATATTGTTCTTGAAATTCTTCAGCAATATCAGAAGTTTCATCAAATAAAAAAACAAGCACTTGCTGATTTTTACTATCTATAGTATGCATAATATTAGAATTAATTAAAATCGCATTGCAACTTATACTTTTTTCTTCAATCACACAATTTATCTTGTCCTTCAAACTTATAATTAAGTGCTTTGCAAAATGCTTATGCAATTTAGGATCATTGTAGTCATCTAACAGTAAAATATGATTTATGGATCTATATATTTCTGTCAATTTTATCACTTTCCAATCTTAATCTTAATACCAAATTTACCTCACTTGATTTCAAAATTATATGTATTTAGATTCACCAACTACTCCTAAAGCTTCACTAACTCCTCTTGGGCTAGTAAAAAATTATTCTACCACTCAAGTTCCAACAAGTGTACTACTTCTCCTGCAACTTTAAAAAGAGAATTTCCTATTCCATAACCATGATATAACTTTCCTCCACAAAAATTGCTTTCCTCATAGCACCCTTGCTAAAATATTAATAAATTTTATCTTTACCCTACTATATGTATTATTCTTCCTAACCAATTAAGAAGTGCATGAAATATTGAACCTGCAATTATACTTTTAGTTTTTATTCTTGTGTATCCCAAAAGTAAACCTAAAAAAACTATTATCAATAAACTATAAAAGTTCATTCCTCCTAAAATTAAGTAATTAGGTAAATGTGAAAGTGTAAAAATTGCTGACGTTAGCAACCATCCTCTTAATGTACCAAGCCAATAAGTTAATCTAGTTTGAAGGTATCCTCTAAAAATAGTTTCTTCTACAAATCCAACTATAAACTGAAAAATAAAATTATAAAAACTATCAAGAGATATAATATTCATAGTCTCATTTATTTTAAAAGTATTTTTTATTAATACAAAGTAAATAACTCCTGAAAATATTCCAACAATAATTGATTTAAATACATTATTTTTTGTTACACTTAAACTAGCAATTCCTTCTTTCGTTAAAATAACTATTGCTATAACTAAAGATAATTCAAGTAAATATTCTACTGATTGCATAAAGAGTATGTCTTTTGCAGGATAGTTCATGAAGTATTTTTTTAGAATTATTAAGTATACTATTCCAATTATTATATATATGCTTATTACTATTAAACTTAAAATTCCAGACTTTTTTGCCCTTCTAATATTGTAATCGTATTTATTAAAAGGACTGATTTTAGTTATAATTTTTAAAATAATAGCAATAATAATTAATATACTAATTAATTTAGCACTCAAATATAACCTTAACATTATATTCTATCCTTTCTTACTAATCTATTTTGAACTTGTACGTTTTTTAGGAAAATTATTAGATTATAGCTTAAAATCTTTCAGATAATTCAAAAGTTCTTTATGTGTTTCAATTAGAACTTTGATATCTTCCTTAGGTATTTTTTCTAATGCCAAAGCCATAGCTCTATATGATAAAGCATTTTGGGAAGATTTTTTTGACAACTCCCTACCCATCAGCGTGGAAGTTAAATGAATTTCCCTTCGATTTTCTTTAATAATTGTCCTGTTAATAAGCCCTAAATCAACCAAGTTACTAACATTAATGCTAACTGTACTTTTAGGAAGCTTTAATTTATCTGTTATCTCTTTAAGCGTAATTTCAGGATTAGCACTAATTAAGTTTAAAATCCCCATTTGTTGTAAAGTGAGTCCTAAACTCTCAGCATTTTGCGATGCTAACTTTGTCAAAGTTCTAGTAATTTTCATAAAAGATTGAACAATTTCTCCTGCCTGTTTTATATTAAAATTATTGTAATCCACATAAACATCTCCTCTTAATATAGTTCATTAACGAACAGTTTTTATACGAACTATATTATACTGCTTATAAGTTAATGTCAATATAATATTATTATACATAAAATATAAAAAGTAGCAGCCCCAACTCACAATTGAAGCTGCTACCCACTTATTATATCAATTTTAAAATAAAACAAACAATTATTTTTAATTAATTTTGTTATCTTTCACCTAATTTAAGATTTGGAACTGCATTGAAATCAAAAGGTGTTTTTGTTCCCTTCATATATTCAAAATATGCTGCACTACCTATCATAGCAGCATTATCAGTACACAATATAGGTTCTGGGAAAAGAACCTTAACACCAGCTTTATTTCCTGCTTCAATCATAGATTCTCTTATTTTAGAGTTTGATGCAACTCCTCCTGCCACTGCAATTTTATCCGTTCCTTTTATTCTACAGGCTTCCATTGCATTTTTAACCAGAAAATCTGATACAGTTTTTTGGAAAGAAGCTGCTAAATCTGCTTTATTTACGCTTTCACCCTTCATTTCCTTTTTATTTAGATAATTTAATACATAAGATTTTATTCCACTAAAAGAAAAATCTAAAGACTTTTCATGGAAATTTACTTTTGGGAACTTTATAGCATTCTCATTTCCCTCTTTTGCGAGTTTATCAATCTTTGGTCCTCCTGGATATCCAAGTCCTATAGCTCTTGCAACTTTATCAAAAGCTTCACCTGCTGCATCGTCTCTTGTTTGTCCCATAACTTCAAACTCTCCATAATCCTTCATGTACACAACATAAGTATGGCCTCCTGATACAACAAGACATACAAAAGGCGGCTTTAAATCTTTATACTGTATAAAGTTTGCACTTATATGTCCCTCTATGTGATTCACCCTAATTAGAGGCTTCTTTATTGCATAAGCTAACCCTTTTGCATATTGCACTCCAACTAATAAAGCTCCAATAAGACCTGGTCCATAAGTTACACCAACTGCATCAATTTCATCTAAAGTTAAATGTGCATCTTCTAAAGCTTTGTCTGCAACAGGTGCAATTGCCTCTATATGTTTTCTTGACGCTACCTCGGGAACTACCCCTCCAAATTTAGTATGTATTGCAATTTGAGAAGATATTACATTTGACAGCACTTCTCTTCCATCTACAACTACTGCAGCAGAGGTTTCATCACAACTGCTCTCTATTGATAATATTTTCATATACTTCATTTCCTTTTAATTGTTTTTTATTGCGTCTTCAATAATTTTAATATTATTTTTGTCTATTACTTTTTCCTTTTTGCTATTAATAAATCCAAGTATTTTTCTTGGCTCAATTACAGCTATGTTATCTGATTCTTTTATTTCTTTACTTTTATCTTCTTCACGTACAATAATGGGATAAACCTTAGAATCATCTAAGCCTTTATCTTTCAATAAATTTAGCATTGAATTTGAAGCATCTTTTGTATAAGATTCTTCCGTTTGTATGCAGAATATACCAAACTCCGATAATACAAGCTGATTTATATTATTTCCATCTTCATCAATAAGTATATCATTATAAATAACATACTTATTGTTCAATTTCAAAAGTTCATTTGAAACTATCTTGTTTATGTTCATTTTGTAGTTATAAACACTTTTATTTTTGCGCAAAAAAGGGATACAAAAAAAACATATTACAACTACAACCATTGTTACATCTTTACTCTTTGTAAAGTAATACACAATAATTGAAAATATAAGCATTAATGCCGTTATTATTTGAACTATTATATCATTTTTGTTTTTTACTTTACTATATATTGAATTTTTTCTAGTAATCGCCATATTCATTCCTCCACTAGTTTTAAAAGTCTCCTATAGATTATATCTTAATTTACATAAAAATGCATCTTTGTATAGGCAAATTAATTATGTTTTTAAATTTTTAATTATTTCACCTTTAATCCCTGTGGTATAATGTTTATAACAATATGGATTTACATAAATGAGGTATTTAAATAATGGAAAATTGTTACGCAAAAGTAGTAGTGAATGGATCTCCAATTTCAAAATCAAATTTTAAACTTTTTAATTTGCAAGGACGAGCAATACTTCCTTATAATTCTGGTAAATATCACGATAGATATGCTATATATGAGGAAGAAATAGCTTATGAAACACGAGTTCAAAATCCCAATACAGTTTTAGACGAAGCTCTTATTGCCATTTTAAAAGTTTACTATAAAAGTTCAAAACGTCACCCAGATACTGTTAACATAACAAAAAGCATATTCGATGGTATTGAAAAAAGCGGACTTATTATAAATGATGCTCAAATTAGAAGAATAATGATTGAAGAATTTTATGATTCTAAAGCTCCAAGATTTGAATTGGAGTTATTTGGAGAAAGCAGCTATCATATAGAATATACAGTGAATAAAAACCAAATTAAAAATGAACCTATCACATATTCACCACCATCAAACAGAAAAAGGATTAAGAATTCCCCAAATCCATCTAATAAATATACTGATGAAAACCTTAGATGTGAAATATGCCATAAAATTATAAAAAAAGATGATGCTATTTCTGCAAATAAGGGCAAAATAATTATATGTAATAATTGTTTTAAAAAATTATTTTAATTTAAGGAGGTGTTCAAATGGAAAAAGGCAATGAATTTATGAAACGAAAACTCTATCTTGAGAAAAGCAAAAGTACACTTGAGAACAGTTGTAATAATTTCAGCAACTTAAGATTTATATCTTTTATGGCAGTTTTAATATTCGCTTTTCTTCTTATAAAAGGTTCACCAAATGTACTTACCCTTATAGGAATTGTCTTTACATTTTTTCTCTTTATATATTTTTTATTTAAACACATTTTATTATCCATAAAACTTAAAAGAATCAACAAATTACTTGATATAAATGAAAAATACATAAAAAGAATAGATGGAACATTTAAGGATTTTGAAGACACAGGTGATGAAAATACAGATATTGAACATTCATATTCAAGGGACTTAGATTTGTTTGGTAAAAATTCTCTTTTCCAACTCATAAACACTACTAAGACTTTCTTTGGGAGAAGAAAACTCACAAATCTTCTAAAAAAGCCAGATTTTAATAAGGATATTATATTAAAAAGACAAAATGCAGTAAAGGAACTTTCTAAAAAAGTAACCTTTTGTGAGCAGCTTGAACTAGAAGGCATGGATAATGAAAAAACTTCAAGTAATACATCAAAAATCTTACAATATATTGATGAGTTTGACGATAAGCTTTTTGATTCTTTTAAAGAACAAGTGGTAAAATTCATACCATTTGTTACTGCAGCAGTATTCATATGCACTTTTACATTTAAATTTCGTTTTTTGCATTATGCACTTTTTTTAATGTTATTAATTCACTTGTTAGTAAATGTTATAGGCTACTTAAAAGTTTTACCTCTTTTAAATTCAATGGAAATACTTGGTAGTAGCTTTTCTGCCTATGAAAATATACTGAAATTAATCGAAAAAGAAAAATTTACTGATTCTTATTTAATTGAATTACAGTCTACCCTATTTGTTGGTGGTAAATCATCCCATGCTTTAAATAGACTTGATACAATAATAAGCTTAATAAATTTAAGGACCAACTTTCTGTTATATTTTATATTTAACTTAACTGTATTTTGGGATATTAGATGTTATATTTCACTAAAAAAATGGAAGGATCAATATGGAGATTTAATAAATAAATATATAGATACCGCTGCAGAATTTGAAGTACTATCCAGTTTAGCAGTAATAACCCACTTAAACTCCAATGTGTGTTACCCAAAAATTTCTGATAGCAACAATATAATTAGAGCTGATGGTATTGGTCATCCTCTTATTTCTTCCAAAACAAGAATTTATAATAATATTGATTTTAACAATAATGTATTTATTATTACTGGCTCAAACATGTCAGGTAAAACGACTTTTCTAAGAACTATAGGTATAAATCTTATTCTTGCCTATATTGGAGCTCCTGTTTGTGCTAAAAGTATGGATTGTTCTATTTTCAGTATTTTTACATCTATGCGTATTAATGATAACCTAAGCGAAGGTTTGTCAACTTTTTATGTTGAACTTACAAGAATTAAAAGCATATTAGATTTTCTTCCAAATAAAAAGCCAACACTTTTTTTAATAGATGAAATTTTTAGGGGTACAAATTCTAAGGACAGAATAATAGGTGCAAAAACAGTACTTAAAGAACTTAGCAAGCCTTGGTGCTGCGGCCTTATATCCACACATGATTTTGAACTATGTGATCTTGAAAATGATTATAAAAATAAAATTAAGAATTATCACTTTAAAGAAGATTATTTAGATAATAAAATACATTTTGATTATACATTAAGAAGTGGACGTTCTAATACAACTAATGCAAGATATCTTATGAAAATGATTGGAATAAACATTTAAATTAAAAATAGTGTCAGCTAATTACTTATAATCCATTAGCTTGACACTATTTTATTAATTAAAGAGCTTTTTTATATCTTCAATAGTTATTTGATTAAAGTCATCAATCACCATATCTGCCATAGATATATCTTGATTATGTGAATTTGGGCTGTTATATCCAATGCATTTCATATCTGCCCTTCCTGCTGCTATAACTCCATTATGGGAATCTTCAATAACAAGACAATTTTTAGGATTTACATTGAGCTTTTTTGCTGCTAATAAAAATGTATCCGGATAAGGTTTACCGTGTTCTACAAATTGACCTGATGCAATAACCTTTAGATACTTGTCTAATTTAATTGCCTTTAAAGTAGCTTCTATAGCATTGAGACTTGAAGAAGAGCCAACTGCAATTTTATAACCACTATCGCTTAAATTTTTTACAAGTTCTGTAACTCCAGGCATTGCCTTTAAAGTAACCTCATCGGAATTTATATGATTGTAATATGTATCTGTTGCCATTTGTATTAATTCTTCAATAGGCTGTTTTAAATCATAATGTTCTTTTAAGTATCCCCATTTATAATTAGAATTTGAACCTATAAATTTATTATTTTCATCAATATCAAATTTAATTTTCAAATCTTTATAAAGTAATTTGCTAACCTTTAAATGCTCTGGTTCACTGTCAACTAAGACCCCATCCATATCAAATATAACTGCTTCTAACAAATCATTTCCTCCTAATAATCTTTTGCTTGTGTTTTATATTTTATATTTTACATTAATTTATACAAAAAGTGAATCAAAAAAGAGGGCATTTGCCCTCCTTTTAACAAGATAATGTTTTGCATGGATTACAGCAGGAAAGATAGAATAATGCAACTATAAACAATATACCGTTATCGATTTTTCCTACGTGTCCTCCCTTTTTGGAGAATTGAAGAATTATCAATATTAGTATCACTATAGCTGGCAAACTGCAGCAGCATCCATTGTTAAGAGCTGGTACTATTGGTCTTGGCATAACTACTGGTTCATGTCTTTTACACATATATACCCCCCCTTTCTTGGGCTATGGTCAAATGTATTTTTTTATCTTTTGCTTACATTACATTTTATTCATTTATGATGATTTTGTGATTTACTTTTTAACTTTTGCATTGAATTAACTGCATTAATAATTTGAGTAAGTTTTTTTAAATCTATATTTTTTATTGTGTCTTGCAATTGATCTACATCTACATTTGCATTTTTCATAGAAGATTTTACTTTTTTCATATCAAGATTATTAAGCATTTTTTGTACTTCAGTAGGATCTAATTCGCCTTTTGCCATAAAATCACCTCTTGATTTAAAAGAGGGCATTAAGCCCTCCTTTTAATACAAAATTTTAACATCCTAAATTTTTGCATGGATTGCAGCAGGAAAGGTAGAACAAAGCAATTATAAATAATATGCTGTTGTCGACAAGTTTTCCACCACAATGACTTGATTCATCTGAACTTGATGACGTCCTACATTTCTTTGAGAATTGAAGTATTATTAATATTAATATTATTAAAGTAGGTAAACTGCAGCAACAACCTTTGTTTCCCATAAATCCTGCAGTAGGATATGCTGGGGTAAAATCACATTCACATTTTCTGCTCATTAATAACCCTCCTCTGGCTAATAATGCTTCGTATCATATTTTCCATCATTTGTTTATACTATATATTATTCATTTTCTAAAAACTTGTGTATAACTTTATGTTATTTTTTTTGATTTGATCTGCTTAATCCATATGCCTCTATTAATATACTTATAAGCTCCGCTTTATCTGAATTCACAATGGTTTTTATTGAATTTATTATATCCGCTCTTGTTTTATTTTCACCTGTTTTGCTTCCCATACTATCAAGTATTGAAGCAATTTCACCTAGATTTACACTGCCCATTGTTTTAATAATATTTTCAAAGTTAATTGGAAAATTATCTGCAGGTTGTTCATTCTGAACATGATGATGTTTTTTGTGTGCAGCCATATTATCCTACTCCTCCCTATTCTATTTAATTGATAAACAAAAAATTATTGTTCACATTCCTCAGATGATGTCTTCTTTTTTTATCTTTACATAGGAATAAAATTGCAACTATAACGAGTATGAAAATTCCATTTCCGCCTAAAATTTTTCCAAATCCTTTATTTCCTCCCATCCCTTTAAAATTCATAAAATTTTTATTTTCACTAGTTGTTGTTCTGTGCTTTCTTTCCTCTTGATGTTCATGTCTATGCACATGTTTAAAAGAAAAATCATCACTATTTCCTGTATCTTCTTTTTTCTCTCCAACATCGAAATTAAAATTATTATATAATTTTTTACCTTTTCCAAACCCAAAGATAACAAATATAATCAATCCCCAAACAAGTAATTTTGAACCTTTGGAAGACCCCCCACTCATTAAATCCATAAAATTCACAATTAAAAGCCTCCTTTCCCTGCAAAATCAAATTTTAATTTTACATTATATATTATTCTTATTTTCCTATTTTGTTTAAAAAAAGGTGCATAATTTTTTATGCACCTTTTACCTTAAAATCTTACTTATTGTATAAATTTGAAGTATAACATCTATAATGTCTGATTGCTGTGAATTAACCATAGGCTTTAAAGCACTTAAAACTTCATATTCTTTTCCTATGCTTGAAGCCACATTTCCTTCAGAATTGACTCCACCAGAACCGAAAAGAGACGAAAGTCTACTCATATCAAAAGATCCAAGTAAATTCATAATTTGACTCATATCCATGTCCTTAAACATTCCTGCGATGCTAGAAAAATCCATGTTACCAAAGTTTCCATTTTTACCTTCCATAACCTCTTCACCTTCTAATAACTCTTCATCACCTTCAAGCATAATATCACCTCTTTTTTAAAAGGGTTTTTTTACCCCCTGCAGTGTAAAAAAGCATTTTATTTACAACAATTACCTTTGCATAAATAGAAAATCGTTATTATAAATAATACGCCATTATCTACAAGCTCCTCATTTTTACTTCCATCTAATGTACAATCTTTATGTCCAAATTGTAAAAGAATTAATATCAATATGGTAAGCTGCCTCAAATTACAGCAGCAATTTTGACTTTTATTAGGTGTAAAACAACATGAAAACATCTAATCCACCTTCCAAACAATATCATAATTTTAATTTAATAATCTGTAGTAGTACCTATATCACTAGGATCATCTGTGTCAAGATTAATTATATTTGTATTCGTATTTCTATTACCTCCAGCAAGCATTGCAAGTATAACAATTACCCAAACAATGGACACCCTTCCAAGCCCACCATTTCGTCTTCGTCTTCTTCTACAGCATGGATCACCAATACCGCATAAGCATCCACCGCCATTATTACCTCCACATGAACTACCAGAGCAGCAGCATATGAAAAAGATTACGACTATTACAATTAATAAAATATTGTTATTTTTCCCTCTAAAAAGTCCGCAATTTGTAATATCCTTTGATTCCGAACACATTTTACGCTCACTTCCCCAATATTTTTTCTAAGCTTTTGTTTATATACTTTATTTTATGCGGCTTTAAATAAGTATGTTACAGTATGCAGAAAAAAGAGACGGATTAAAATAAATTTCTCATTTTAATCCGTCTCTTTTTTTACATTTTTACAATTTTCATCCTATAGCTACTTTATTACAACTTAGTTATTCACGTTAAAGTTTCTTTCACCTACACTATTTTGAATTCCATTATTTCCTGTTTCTCTTATTACTAATGTATGGTTTCCGTTGGTTACCTTCGTTGTATCTAAACTGTAGTGGTATCCACTATTTGCATTATTGTACTGTGGAAATACTTTCTCTACATCATTTCTTGAATCTCCATAGCTGGCTGTTCCAACTACATTTCCATCCACTAGTACCTCTACTTTACTTACTCCTGTTCCATCTAAAAGCCATCCTGATACCTGCTTCACTCCACTTATACTCTGTCCTTCACTTGGAGCATCTATGCAGCCTATTGCTTTATTGCATACATTTATTCCTCTACTTATACTATTCTGAGATCCATTATTTCCTGTTTCCCTTATTACTAACGTATGGTTCCCATCTGTTAATTTAGTAGTATCCAAGCTGTAGTGATAACCACTATTTACATTATTGTACTGCGGAAATGCTTTTTCTACATCACTTCTTGAATCTCCATAACTGGCTGTTCCAACTA
>JAQUXS010000085.1 GCA_028692255.1 Clostridium sp. | reverse complement strand
TAATAATATTGAATTTTATTCCTTGTATATCTTTCATATGAATTATTTGATTTTTAATTGATAATTTGTTCTTACTCATTTTTATCTCTAAAATAATTTAGTTATTTAACATAAGTATAGTCCTTTTCTATTTATTTAATACTTCCTTTAACAACTCAACAGTACTTTCTTCCTCTGGATCATTAGTACCCAGTTCTCCACGAAATGCTCTAGCCAGAATAGCTTTTTTCATTAGGTCTATTTTTTTATAACATCACAAAGCTCTTTTGCATGTTGCTCGTTTTCTAGGAGATTATCTAAATTCTACTTTAGGCTAATTTTTTAATATTTATAATAAACTACACAGCTTGTACCTGGTATTATTTGGACCTCAGAGGTTGTTGCACGACTTAGGAGTGCTTGCTATTTTTTAGCTTGTTTCTAATTCACTTGCAACCTCATTGAACATGAGCTTGTCACATAAATATTTTTTTAAACATTTAGATGTATCTGCATATTGAGATAATATACTTATTAAGTTATCTTTGCCTATTGTTAAATTAACTTTTCTTTTTTTACTAAATATTTTTTGCGGCTTATTTGAATCCGTTATAATTTCATTTAATATTTTGAATAAAAATTCCTCATAATATTTGCCTCTAAAATTATATATAGAATTTGCCGTTAACCTGTTTTTTTCATTTTGTATTTCTATATCAGTTACTTCTAAATAATTAGGTGTTAATATTTTCAGTTTTTCTATATCAATTGGAAATGTAATATTCTTATTATAAACAGATTTTAATTTAGTTAAATCTGGCTTATTTTCATTTAATATATTTCTTGATTTGTTTTTTTGCAATGAATACCATACATTCAATATTATTGTATTATTAATAAAATTAGTTCTACTGTCTTTAAACAAATTTAATGCTTTTTCAAAATCTAATTTATCTTCATTTTCCGAAAATTTACTTATTTGTAACTCCCCTTTTAAAAATTCAGAAAAAGCATTATCTGTTATATAAAAATTTTCTATAGAATAGCATGGTGTAATATATATATCTTCATAGTTAAGTTCATCTATATCAAAATCTTTATCTATAAAAAATAATGGTTTGTTATTATTGGAATTAATTGTATTATTTTTAATCATACCAAACAAAGTCAAAACATTGTCTTTACCCTTGCAATCATAACAAACAGTATCTTTTTCCGTATATGAACATATTCTGGAGCAATAATACTTATAATCATCAATTCCTTCAAAAAAACAATGTATAGCGTCTAAATTTTCATCACTTTTTGTAATAATGTAAGTTTGAAATATTGATTCTATGTCTTCTGATAATTCTATCATTTCATCTAAGATACTACTACTACTACTCATTTAACCCACCTCTCCTTTCAAACATTTTTAACTCTTTAGCAAAAGTTCTAAATTTATTTTTAAAGATAAATGGTGAGTGTGTAGTTGCTATTAACAATACAATTCTTCCTGAATCATAGATATCTTTAAGCAATTTCTGCTGCCAAACAATAGAAAGAGATAATTCTGGCTCATCAATTATAAATATCATTGGCTTTGATGTATTTAAGTACAACTTTGAAAATAATGATAATATTTGCTTTTCCCCTGAAGATAACTCGCTAAAATTTATATTTTCTCCATTTTCTTTATCTACTATTCTTACTTCAGCAATAACTTCATCATAAACAATTTCTTTATTTACCAAATATCCATTACAAACATCTCTATATTTTTTTATTTTTTCATCAATTGTTTTTTGACTTTCATAAATACTAATTAATTTAAATAAATAGTATTCAAGAAAACTCTTATTTTCTACATCTGAATCATTTGTAATAAAGTCCATAAGTTTATCTAATTTCTTAATTCTGCTTTCACCTATTCTCCCTACTACTATTTTTATCTTATCAACATCTATTCTCATTTTTTCTTTATTACTTAACCCAAGCTTATTGCTTAATAAGTCATCCAATATTTCACCATTCATAATTGAATAATGATTTATTGCATCTTCTTTTAATTTACTTGTCAATTCATTTATAACAGTTTCGACATCATCCATACCGAAATTAATTGTACTACTATCAAATTTGCATTTAAAACTTCTTTTCTCATTTTCAGATAGTTGTACAAAATTATCTAACTCTACTTCTATTCTCCTGTATGTTGGTAAATATAACACTTCTTCTTTAAGTGCTTTCTCAATAAGCTTGAACTTTTGATCTAACTTATTACCTTCCTTTTTTTTAACTAAGCTACTTTTGTATTCCCACATAAAATTATCGTGTATATCTTCTATATAAGCATATCTTTTTAACAAATAAAAAATCTCTTCTATGTCTATTTCATTTGTGTGCATATATTTATTTCTTATATTTCTATATTTTTCTTCTGGTATATATTCCCTAAGTCTTAGCAAGAGTTCTCTAACTTGACTTTTACTAAAACCAATATGATCTAATTCTTCTTTACTTATTTCTATAATTTCTTCATTTATGCCTAACCTTATTGATTTAAACGGTAACTTTTTCAATTTATTTTTGTCACGTTTTAAAGTAGCTACAATAATATTCAAAATTGTTGTTTTTCCAAAGCCATTTTCAGCAATAAATATATTAATATCATCATTAAAATTTATTTTATAGTCATTTTTATAAAATAATCCGACTATATCTACAAATTTTAAAGAACTATTATTTTTATGTGATATGAAACTACTTTGTGATATCACTTCTTTAGTTATTCTATCTTCAAAATTTTCTTCAACTATAGACATGTGGTTCTTTACATCAATATTATTTTCCCATAGTATATCTATCATTTGTTTATTGCTCAATCCCAATATACTTGCTAATTCATAAACTCTCCTAGCCACTTATTACCACTTCCTTCTCTATCATATATATTTTTCATATCTAGTTTTAAGTGTAATATCTACTCTTTAAATTTCCTAGCTTCCTATTATAGACATTATAAGAATTTCTAAAGCTTATATCCTTACTTTTCTTCAACTCATAATAAGGATAGCCTACTCTTTATCCATAAATAGTCTATGCTTATTATACTACAAAATTTTATATTTTTATCCTTATTATTCCTAAAATATGCCTTTTATTTCAAAGCTAGAAATTCTATATCTAAATCTTATAAATTATCCAACTACATCCTTCCACATCATATTTCAACTCAAATATCTTCTCAACACTTTCTATAACAGCACTACAAGTAAACACCCACATTTTATTACCACACAATTTTTCTAAATCTGTACTTATGATCTTTCCTATTTTTATTACCTGGCATTTATTCTCTTCTTCAATTCTAAATTTTATAGAATTGATCTTCCCATCTTTTTTAAAGTAAGCTATCATCTCTATTTTCTTATAAAGAACTTTCATTACACTATTGAAACTATGTATTTTAATTGAAATTAACTTCTATAATCATCTCTTTTTTATAATTTAAGTAAAACCACCGACTGCTGACAAATCGGTGGTTTATCTATTTTAATAAATCTTTTCTTTTAATACTTCCTTCAACAACTCAACAGCACTTTCTTCCTCTGGATCATTAGTACCCAGTTGCCCACGAAATGCTCTAGCAAGAATAGCTTTTTTCATTAGGTCTATTTTTTCTAGAACATCACAAAGTTCTTTTGCTGTTTGTTCGTTTTCTAGGAGATTATCTAGTACACGTACAATTTCCTTTTGTTCCTGTAGAATAGGTGTATTAATAATGAATCCTCCAATACTTGTTCCACTAAAATTAGGTTGATTTCCTCCAACTGCTTTTTCCCTAAGCTTCCAATAGTTACACATAAAGTAATAATATAAGTACTTATTTAAAAGTTCTGAATTAGGAATTAATGCGCAAACTGCTTGATTTGTAGTTGCCTCTATATCAAGAATGGCAGCTCTTCCCCTAGTTAATCCTTGCCCATACATAGCAACTAATACAGTTCCTATTGGGAATAATTTAGCTGAACTATTTTTAATAGCACATTCTGTGATTTTTTCTTCTGAATCATCAATATAGTTCCACTTAATTTCTCCTGTCTTTACCCATGCTATTTCTCCAGTATAGTATTTATCATTTTTCCTGGAAGGTGTACCACCAGAAGAAATTTTACATAAGCTTTTTAGATTCCTTTCTTGCCACTCATTCAAACTAACCCCATTTTCTTCTCTCCATTTAGCAGTTAACTCCCCTGTAAATGCTTTATGAAGTATAGCTGCTTTACGATTTTCAAAGGAATCTAAAGCATTTTGTGCCAGTTCCTTTGCTGCATCGAGCTTTTCAAATAGTGATTCAATAACATCCACAATACGTTGTTGCTCTGCAATTGGTGAAAGTGGAATTTCATGTTGTTTAATAACCTCTTGAGAAATATTAGGTTGAGCTCCACCTTTACCTTTCTTTATAAATGCATCTTTCTGAGATAGTAAATAATAAAATAAATATTTGAAGAACAGTGCTGAATTGGCAAAACCACAAGCACAAGCTTGATTAGTTGTTGCTTCAACTCCTAATATAGCCATTTTCCCAATAGTAGCTCCATACATGGCTATAACAACTGCATTTATTGGAAATATCTTTGCACTTGATTTTTGAATTGCTTCTAATGATATTTTTTCTTTTGTATCATAAATGTAGTCATTATTTAACTCTCCAGTTTTAATCCACGGTATATCTCCAATATAAAATTCCGGATTATTTCTCGAAGGAGTTCCTCCTGAGCCCCATTTTGCTACTGCATCTAGCCTCGTCCACACCCAATTTTCCGGCACTTCATAAGGAATATCCTCAGCCTTAACCAACGCCTGCTCCAACATTTCCTCTAATGACAATTTCTCTTTCTTCACCTTTGCCATTACTTGTCACCGCCTAAACTCTTAAGCTCTTTCACTACACTCATGATTAAATCCATAGCCTCTTCAAGCTGTGCAACAATTTCTTCACCACTTTCAATTGGATCTTGCAAGTCCTCATAATCTAATACGCTATCATCACGAATCAGCCCTAAATCAAGGCTATCATTTTTCTCTTTTATCTGTTCTCTTGTAAACAGTGCGAAACGTTCATCTTCTACCTTTGTTCTATCTTCTGCTGTATAAGCTTTAATAAAATCTTCAAAATGCTCTTGCTTTAATGTATTAGTCTTTCCAAAGTTTTGCATATTAGTACGCATATCATAAATCCAAACTTCTTTAGTATTATCTTTTTCAGTATTTCCACGAGTAAAGAAAAGTACATTGGTTTTAACTCCTTGAGCATAAAAAATACCTGTAGGTAGACGTAAGATAGTATGTAAATTACATTTATCCATTAAGTCACCACGTATATTTGCTCCATCACCATCTGCAAAAAGCACATTGTCTGGTAATACGACAGCTGCTCTTGCTTTATTATTTGTTTTAAGTGAACGGTATATATGTTGAAGAAAGTTTAATTGCTTATTTGATGTTTGAAAAGTTAAATCATCTCTTGTAACTCGTTCTCCACCCTTTTTAGTCCCAAAAGGAGGGTTGCTTAATACCACATCAAAATCATGCATTTTTTTACCTATGTTAGATAGTGTATCTCCTTGATATAAAGTTCCATCTATATCATGAAGCATAGAATTCATCAAAGCTAATCTATGAGTATCATTAACTAATTCACAACCTGAAAAGGCTTCTTTTCTTTGGAATTCTTGCTTATCTAAATCTAAATCATCTAAATTATTAGTTTTTTCTTTTATATAGTGATCCGCTGCAATCATAAATCCATAAGTACCTGCTGCTGGGTCATTGCATTTTTCTCCTGGCTTTGGATCTATTAGTTTTACCATTACATCTATTAATACTCTTGGTGTAAAATATTGACCTGCACCTGATTTTTTTTCATTTGCATTCTTTTCTAATAATCCTTCATAAAGATTTCCAAGGCCTTCTTCCTTAGCACTATACCAATCTAATTCATCAATGCTCTTTACTATCTTTTCTAAATTCTTAGGTTCATCAATATTAGTAGATGAATTATTATAAATTTCTCTTATTGTTCCTGTTGTTTCCTCACCTAAATGATTTAATAATTCCTTATAAAATTTCTTTAAATCTATCCCATCTTTTGATGTTAAATCATCCCATCTATATCCTTCTGGAATTTTATCCTCAGTTCCTGTTTCCTTTGACATCTTTAAAAATAAAATATAAGTTAATTCTGTTACATATTGATGATAAGTTATCCCATCATCTCTTAGTACATTACATAAATTCCAAAGTTTATTTACTATCTCTTGTGTATTCATTTTGTCTCTCCTCATCGTGTGTTATGATATATCTTTATCTTCAAACATATAGGTATTTAATTTGATTATCATTCCATCTAAATTTTCATCGAATATTTTATTAAATCTCTTGTATCCACCATCTGTTTTTAATTTTCCCATAGAAAAAGCATTTTCATCTATAATTGATTCTTTGACCATAACTTTTTCAATTTTTTCTAGGAATTTTAATTGTACACTATTAAAATAATTTTCCCTCTTTATTCTTTCTACTGCCTTTTTTACTCTTTCTTCATTAGAAATTAAAACTGAGCCTAAAGCTTGTTGACGTATAAAAGCAATTATATCTGCTGCTATATTTTCATTTTTTAAGTCTTTCCAAGCCATTTTAAGGTATTCTTCATTAAATCCACTCTTATCTAGTATTACCTTTAGTTGCTTTAAAATTTCTCTTGTTAAAGTTTGTGGTCTATTGCAAACAAGTTCAAGTCCTAATAAAGTATTTTTATTTTCTTCTATATAATTCCTAAACTCCTCTAAATAATCACCCGGTTTTGTTCCTTTTCCATAACCTCTTTCATGAGCTATAACTTTATCATCTGCATCAGATACAATAATCTTAGAATTTCCGTTTCCTTCTGATTTTTCATCTAAAAACTCTATAAGTTGATTGTTTTTTATTATAAGATCAATAGCTTCATTGGTATCTAATGATTTAAGTTCTTGTATAAACTCTTCAGGTGTCATGTTATTACATTTTGCTTTAAATATAGTTTTTGAATCTCCCTTTAGAGTTATTTTCTTTCTTTGAAGTTTGGCTATTACCTTTTTTATAGTTTCAGCCTGTTTTTCTTGATTACTTTCTCTTTCTAATTCTTGTTTCAATATTTCAAAAGTAATATTAGGTTTTGATACTACTGGTTTCATATTAGTTACTTCATCTAAATCTTTATATAATCCAACACAATCAAAAACTTCAAAATGAGTTTTTTCTATTTTAGGACATAACCTTGTTGCTCTTCCAAGCATTTGTTCATATAGTATTCTTGATTTTATCTTCCTAAAAAAGACTATCTTATCAATTTCAGGCACATCTATACCAGTACTTAATAAATCTACGGTTACTGCAATAGTCGGATTTTTTTCATTCTTAAATCTTTTTATAGCTAAATCTTGATCCTTTATTTTTCCAGTAATTTTTAAAATTGCATTATCATCTATTCCACCAATCAAATCATCATAAATTTTATTAAGTTCTGTAACTATCATATCTGCATGATCATTATTAACTGCAAAAATCAATGTTTTTCCCTCAGATCCAACTTGTGAAATATCTAATGCTATCTCTTTTAATACTTCTACAGTATGAGACTTAACTATAATTCTCTTATTAAAAGACTCAACATCAAAGTCTAAATCATCCTCTAATTCTTCTCCATTAATAAGTTCTCCTGTAATTTTATCATACTTAGCTACTTTATCACCTTTTTTATAATGAATACCTTCTTCAGATAATTCAGTTTTTATAATACTTGGAGGATCATGATCTACTAAATATCCATCAATTACAGCTTCTCTATAACTGTAATTATAAACAGGTTTGTTGAAAATCATAGTAGTATGAATAGCTGGTGTTGCAGTTAATGCTACTTTAAAAGCATCAAAATATTCAACAACTTTATTATACTTACTTATAAAATCCTTATCATCTCTCCACTCAACTTCATCATCACTCATTTCAGTATCTAAAGTATATCCTCTATGAGCTTCATCTATTACAATACAATCATAATCTCCAACCCCTGGTTTATTATTCTCATCATCGTTATAAAGCACTCGTTTTACTAAAGCCTGTACTGTTGCAATGTGTATTTTAGTTTCTTTTTCTATATTCTTATCATCTAATCCATTTATATTGTAAATTTCATTTAATGTTTTTAAATCTTCTATTTTAACTTCAGTGAATGTATCCAAAGCTTGTGTTCCAAGTGCTGTTCTATCTACTAAAAATAATATCCTCTTAAACCTTTTAGTCTTTAATAATCTATATATTAATCCAAGCACGGTCCTCGTCTTACCTGTACCTGTAGCCATGGTTACTAGAGCACTTTTAGCTCCTCTTTTTATTGCTTCTTCAACTGCCTTAATAGCTTCAACTTGATAATACCTTAAACCAACACCATTTTCATCTTGCAAAAAATCAAAATCTAATTCATCTAAACTTTTATTTTCCTTATTAATATCTTGCTCTAATAAATTATTAAGTTTTTCTGGTGAATAAAAGCCTTGTAATGCCTTTTGATGATTTTCACTATTTCTACAATCTAAAAAGTGAACTCCACTTTTAGTTTCTATTTCTTTTATATATTTTCTACCATTGGATACAAATAAAAATGGTACTCCATAGTTTCCCCAGCTAGATATCTTATATTCACCATCTTCTTCTCTAATTCCTTCAGCATATAATTTGGCTTCAACCATATTACCTGAAACATCTTTAGAATACTTTTTAGCTTCAATGATTCCAACTAATTTAAGCCCTATAAACAGTGCATAATCAGCAGCGCCATTGCCTTTTTCCTCAGAATATGTTGGCCACTCTGCTATAGCTATGTTTTTATTTTTTTGAGGTCTTGTCCCCTTTGAATATCTAAGTAATTTAGTATCAGCGTCCCAACCTGCACCTCTAAGCTGTGCATCTATAATATTACGAGTTTCAGCCTCAGATAATTCAATCTTACTAGATGCAATTTTCCCACGGTCTTTTCTTTCCTTTGTCTCTATTTTTAACTCTTGCTCTGTTTTTGCTTTTTGATATTCTCTCAAAGAGTTAAGTTCTTTTTCTAACTCCGCTTCTCTCTTTTTAAATTGTTCAATAAGTTCTTTGCTGTCTTGAGTACTTTCACCATCCTTAGGAAGAACAAATACCTCTGGCTCAAAGTCCCAATCTCCATATGTCTGCATAAACCATACACCAAGCTTGTAAACTAAGTCAAGTTCAATTTTGGCATCCTCGATATCCTCATAAATATCATGAGTAGCTTTATTTCTCTTTATTCTTAATAAATATAAAATATTATCTATCTCTGGATTAATTAAATCTTCTTTTTTTAATAGCTTAATTCTATTATTGTGACTGTTATCTTTGCCTAATATATTTTCATCTATACCTTCCATAGAAAGCATATATTTAACTACTATTTCCCCAAACATTCCAACTTTCATTAAAGTAGTGTTAGAATCAATATATAAATTTCTTTCAGCGGCTTCTCCCAAGTTGTATAACATTGGCCATTTTTCTTCAAGAAACTTGAAGTTCCCCATAATATCACCCCTATATTCAAATACTCTCATCTAAATATACCACTATTTATACTACCTATGCCATATTTTTACTAAAAATTATGTCCTTATTTCTTTTATGTTATTCATATATTATCATAATATAGATATGTATTAATTTTATATAAAACAAAAGTTAGTAAACATAAAACCCCTTGTGTTTACAAACTTTTGAATTTAGTTATATTGATCTCATAATACAGAAATTTAAAAATAGTATTAGAAAATAATATTAATATGGCTATCAAATTGCGTAAATAGAGGTGAACTAATTGAATGATACTCAGAAAAATTTTAAAAAGCAAATGAAAAAAGGGTTAATATTTACTTATTATTTATACATCTATATGCTAAGTTGGTAGCACTTTGAGTATATAATCCAGTATTCTTTTGATAAACCATTTTACATATTTCAGACGAATAAAATAAGTTCATTAAAATATAATTCATTATCTGTAATATCACTTTTGTTTATCATATATTAAACCACCATTACGTTAATATTTTTAATTCCATAATTTACTCCTCAAAGTTCCCTTCTATTACTTCATCTAATAGTTTTGTATCAGCTTCAATAATTGAATTGTTTTTAAGTTCACCAAAATACTCTTCACTTTGACACTTAACACCTTGTTCTGTTTTATATAGACTATGAAATACAACCTTATCATTAGCATTTCTCTTTACTTCAAAATACTTGGCGAAATTATAACTATGTGTTGCCAAAAATATTTGAACACCATATCTTTGTAACTCTATCAATATATCTACTAATATTGGCATTAATTCTGGATTAATATTAGCTTTTGGTTCATCCCAAAATAGAATTGCTTCATTATCAATTAATCCATTTCTTATAAGTTTCCATAAAAGAGCAAACTTACGAATACCCTCTGCTTCTATAGAAAAATCTATTTTATTACCGTCTTTTTTAATTACATAGAAATTATCATTTTCATAAACAACTTCGCCATCAATTACTTTTGAAAGGATTTTTAATATTTTTTTATTAATTTCAGATATATCCTTAGATTCTGGAAGTTCAGCATTAGTAATAATATCTACATAAGTTTTATCAAATGGCATGTCATACTTATTATTTAAAGCTAAAAAACCTCTAGAATGAGATAATATTTCTTTTGCTGGTATAAAAATATCACTAATAGTAAAATCAATATCTTTCCAGTTAAAAGTTCTTCCTTCATTCCTTTGCTAATGTATTATATTGTCATATGAAAGCACTATTGAAACCTCATCAGGAGTATGTAATCTTTCATAAGTGTTGATTAACCAAAAAATAGAAATAAAAACATATAAAAAATGAGGCCATTCTGTAGTAATATTAAAGTGCTAACCAAAATAATACTAAGGAGAATAGCCTCATGAAAAATACTACCAC